>NZ_JBFBOC010000014.1:0-83763 GCF_040685975.1 Kitasatospora sp. NPDC086791
CCCCGCCGTCGACCTCATCGGGGGATGCGCCGACGGACCGCCGGTGACTGGCCGTCAGGAGGGGGTGTGACGTGGGGCGATAGGATCACCGGAGTCTCCGGAGGATCAGCCCTTGCCGGCGGGCTGCACGACGCAGACGGCGTTGCCGAGCATCGAGCCGAAGCCGCCGAGCAGGGCGCTGGTGACGGACTTGCAGGCGGCGGCCTCCTGCGGGGTCTTGGGGCCGTTGTTGCCGGAGGAGGTGACCGTGGAGGAGGTGATGGCGGCGGCGGGCTGGGCGAGGGCGAGCGGGGCCACGAGGAGCAGCGCGCAACACGCGGCGGCCCGTACGGACTTCTGGAACACGGGGAACCCCTTCGGTTCGAGGTGGGATCGGCGGAAAGCCGAGCCATCCCTATCCGAAGGGGCTCCCCCGCCCGCGGATTCAGGGCCATCCGTGAGCGTGTCCGGTCAGCGCGCGGTCACCGCGTCGCTCACTGCGTCGGTCACCGCGTCGCTCGCTCCACCGCCCGGATCGCGGCGGCCAGTTCGGCGACCCCGTGCTCCTTCAGCACCCCGTAGTGGTCCCCGGTCAGGTCGACCACGGCCGGCGGGGCGGCGGAGTAGCCGCTGCTGCCCTCGACGAAGGAGTAGTCGTCGCCGGCGGCCTTGAAGATGGTCACCGGGGCGTCCAGCCGCCGCTCGGCCAGCTCGCGGAAGCTGTACTCGAACTCGTAGGTCTCGCCGACGATTCCGGTGATCCGGCGGATCAGTTCCTCGTCCAGCTCCGGCAGCAGCCGGTGCACGGAGGCGACGAAGCCGTCCTCGTCCACCGCCTCGGCCAGGCAGCGCTCCAGCTCGGGGCCGCCGATCCGGCCGGTGAACACCCCGAACAGGATGGTCACGTACGCGGGGTTGGCGTACGAGGCCTCGCGGCCCCACCGGCGGCCCTCGTCCTGGCGCACCTTCGGGTTGCCGGGGCAGATCAGCAGCAGGTTCTCCACCCGCTCGCCGGCCTGCTCCAGCTGCCAGGCGGCCTCGAAGGCGACCCGGGCGCCGAAGGAGAAGCCCCACAGCGTGTACGGGCCCTCGGGCTGCACCCGGCGCAGCTCGGCGACGTCGGCCGCGGCCGTCTCCCGGATGGTCGGGTACGGCGTCTCGCCCTCGTTGATGCCGTGCGCCTGGATGCCGTAGAAGGCACGGCCGTCGGCCGCCTCCCGGCCGAGCGGGCGCAGGTTCATCGGGTACCCGCCCAGGCCGGGCCAGCAGAACACCGACCGGCCGGACCCGCCCGGGTGCAGCGGGATCAGCCGGGAGCCGGAAGCCTCGGCGCCACCCGCGCCACCCGCGCCGCAGGCCCGCTCGATCCGCGCGGCCAGGTCGCCCAGCCTCGGGCACTCGAACAGCACCTGCAGCGGCAGCGCGATGCCGAACCCGCGGTTGATCCGGTTGACCAGGGCCACCGCGATCAGCGAGTTGCCGCCGACCGCGAAGAACTCGTCCGCCACCGAGACCTCCTCGTACCTCAGCGCCTGCCCCCAGGCTTCGGCCAGCCACCGCTCGTACCGGGTGCTCGGGGCGACGTACTCGCTGCGGATCCCGGCCGTGCGGACGGCCTCGGAGGCGGCGAGGGCCTTGAGGTCGACCTTGCCGTTCGCGGTGAGCGGCAGGGCGTCCACGACCAGCACCCGGTTGGGGAGCATGTAGTCGGGCAGCAGGGTGGCCAGTTCGTCCTTGATGATCTCGGCCGGGCCCTTCATGTGGACGGCGTCCTCCTGCATGCCCTCGCTGCGGATCTGCTCCTCGCTCACCTTGCCGCCGAGGAAGAAGTACGACGGGCCGGTGGCGATGCCGCGGCCGGCGAGGATCTCGTCGATCCGGCGCGCGGCGGGCAGCGGGTGGCCCGACTTGGAGCTGTAGCCGGAGGACATGAAGCCCAGGCCCAGACCGTTGCGCTGCAGGTGGTGCAGCCGGGTGCCGAGCGCGATGTACTCCAGCCACTCCTCCTCGGCGCGGCTGACGGCGGTGATGCCGAACGCGGCCCGGGCGTAGACGGACTGGTTGATCGCGATCACGTGCCGGGACTCCACCACCGCGTCCGAGATCCGTTCCGGCTCGCCGTCGGCGTACCGGTAGAGCCCGCCCGGCAGGCCGTCCACCCGGCCCGGGTGGACCTGGAGGTAGAGCTCGGTGCGCTCGGGCCGGGCCGTGCCGTCGTTGCGGACGACCGCGAAGCCGCCCGGGTAGTGGTCCTCCTCGGCGACGTCCAGCCGCTCCTTGACCGCCGGGTCGAGGCCGGCCGGCCGCACGTCCAGCCCGTACTCGGGCAGCACCTCCTCGAAGACGCCCAGCATGTGGCCGGTCTCGAACTCCAGCACCTCGCGGATGTTGTTCTTGTACACCGGCTCGACGGCGCCGTGCCTGCCGGAGAAGTGCAGCGTCAGGTACGGCTCCCCGCGGGTCCCGGCGGGACCGATCCGGACCAGGCTGTGCTCGACCGGGTGGTAGTAGTACAGGCCGGCCGCGAGCCCGTCCAGGCCGCCGGTCTCCAGGTACAGCTGGGTCGCGTACAGCGCGCCCGGCGAGGCGTAGGCGTACTTGGGCAACAGCCGCTCCTCGCTGTGGAACTGGCCGAACCAGCGCAGGACGCGGCCGAGTTCGGGGAAGCTCAGCAGTTCCAGGTCCCGGCCGAAGGCGCCGACCGGGCGCGGGGCGAGCAGCGCGGCGAGGTCCTCGCGGGTGACCGGGCCGCCGTCGTAGAAGCGGTAGGTCTTGCGCGCGAAGGTCTCCCGGCGCTGGGCCCCGCTCTCGCGGCGCCCGGGCAGCTCGACCCGCTCGCGGCCGGCCAGCCGGGCCGGTTCGCGCAGACCGGGGTCGGACAGCTGCGCCTTGACCTGCAGTTTGCTGGCCTTGGACTGGTGGTGGCCGCCGTGGCTGCCCTGGTCCATCAGGGCGGCCTCGCGCGGGTTGAGCTCGACGCAGGCGACCAGGTCCTGGTGGCCGGTGCGCTCGTCGCCGGTGACGACCGCGGCCGAGCGGCGCACCCAGGTGTGCTCCTCGATCGCGCGGGCTATCTCGTCCAGCTCGACCCGGTAGCCGCGCAGTTTGACCTGGTTGTCGACCCGGCCGGCGAACTGGATGGTGCCGTCCCGGTTCCACTGCGCGAGGTCGCCGGTGCGGTACAGCCGCTCGCCGGACGCGAACGGGGAGGGGACGAACCGCTCCGCGGTCAGCTCCGGCCGGTTCAGGTAGCCGCGGGCCAGCTGGACGCCGCCGATGTACAGCTCGCCGACGGCGTCGGCGCCGACCGGCATCAGCCGCTCGTCCAGGATGTGGCACTGGGTGCGGTCGACCGGCCGGCCGATCGGCACCGAACCGGCGCCGTCGCCCGGCTCGGCCGGGTCGACCAGGTGCGCGGTGGCGTTGATGGTGCATTCGGTGGGGCCGTAGAGGTTGACCAGCGACGCCCCGGGCAGGGCCCGGCCCAGGTCGCGGGCGAGCCGCCGGGACAGCGCCTCGCCGCCGGAGAACAGCCGGGCCAGGCCGGTGCAGTCGGTGAAGCCCTCGGTGTCCAGCAGCGCCCGGAGCAGGGTGGGCACGCACTGCAGCGCGGTCACGCCGTGCCGCCGCACGGCGGCCACCAGGGCTTCCGGGTCGCGGTGGAGGCCGGGGGTGCCGGCCACCACGCGGGCGCCGACGGCCGGGGCGAGGATCTCCCACTGGGCGGCGTCGAAGCTCATCGGGGTCTTCTGCAGCACGGTGACCTCGGGGCCGAGGTGCCCGGCGTCGAGCATCCAGCGCAGCTGGGAGACCACCGCGCGGTGCTCGATCACCACGCCCTTGGGACGGCCGGTGGATCCCGAGGTGTAGATCACGTAGGCCAGTGACTCCGGCCGGGCCTCCTCGGCGGCCTCCTCCGGCGCGGTGCGGTCGCGCCCGAGGGCCTCCTCGACGGTGACGATCGCCGTTCCGGCCGGGGCCAGCCCGACCAGCCGGGCACGCAGGTGCTCCTGGGTGAGCACGATCCGGGTACCGCTGTCCTCGATCATGTAGCGGAGCCGGTCCTCGGGGTACTCGGGCGACAGCGGCAGGTAGCCGGCCCCGGCGTACAGGACGCCCCAGGCCCCGGCGACCAGCTCGACCGACGGTTCGACGTACAGGCCGACGCAGGTGTCGGCGCCGGCGCCCGGGCGGCGGAGCTCGGCGGCCAGTCGGCGGGCGGTCCCGGACAGCTCCCGGAAGGTGAGGCCGGTGCCCTCGCCGAGGACGGCCGGGGCGTCCGGCCGGGTGTGCGCCTGCCGGTCGAGCAGACCGGTGAGCGCGGTGCCGACCGGGGCGCGGCGGGCGTGCGGGACGGCGGGGGTGGCGGCGGAGACGGACGGGGTGATGCGCATGGGAATCGCCTTCGGTGCTTGGCGGAACGGACTCCCGGCGACCTGCTCACCAGGAGCGCCGGGCACGGATCCCACCGTCGGCCGCCCGTTGTCCCGCCCGCCTGAGGCAGCGGTCTGGACCTGTTTCGGCTCCGTCCCGGCCCGCGGCCCGGCCGGTCCCGGGCACGACCCCCGGCCGGTCCCCGCCGGCCCCGGGAAAGGCCCCGGCGCGGCCCCGGCGCGGCCCCGGCATTCGGGCGTTCACGATCACGTAACCGAGCGGAAGCGAAGCGTAGGTAGCGTCACCCGCATGACGGCACCACGCACTCGCCCCGAACGGCTCTGGCAGCGGCCTTTCCGCAGGTCCGATCGCAGGTGCGCGGCGCCCGCGGGCCAGGCCGCCCGGCCGGTGGCGCCCGCCGACGGCCCGTCCCGGGCCGCCCGGCCCCACCCGCAACCGCACCCGCAGCCCCACCCCCAGCCGCACCCGCAGCACGGCCCCCGGCACGGCCCGGCCGCCGGAGCCCCGGAGGCGCCGTCCCGGCTGTCCCTGCCGGACGGGACCGAGCTGCTGCTGCGCCCGGCCGGTCCGGCCGACAAGGCTGCGGCCCTGGCGATGCACGGCCGCTGCTCCCCCGCCGCGCTGCGGCTGCGCTACCACGGCCCGGTCCGCGACGCCGACCGCTACGTCGACCACCTGCTGAACCCCCGGCACGGCCGCAGCCTCGCCGTGGCCGCCCCGGACGGACGGATCCTCGCCCTCGGGCACCTGATGTGGGACGACGGCGAGGCGGAGCTGGCCGTCCTGGTCGAGGACGCCTGGCAGCGCCGCGGGCTGGGCCTGGCGCTGCTGCGGCGGCTGTCGGCGGCGGCCCGGGCGGCCGGGGTCGGGACGGTGTACGCGCTGACCCACTGCAGCAACACCGGCCTGATCGCCGCGATGCGCCGGCTGGCCGCGCCGCTGGACTTCCGGTCCGAGGGCGGCACCCTGGTGATCACCGCGGCCCTGGGCGCCGACGGTCCGGCCGTCCGCGCCCACCATCCGGGCCGCTGATCATTTCTTCACCAGATCCTTACCGGGAACCCGGTAGCGGCCGCGGAGCGTCATCAAGCGGTAAAGGGTCCTCCGTACACCGCCGTCCTTGACGGCCCGTCAGCAGGCGCCGCCACCGCGTCGCAGCAGGCGGCGCGGGGTCCGGATCGTCCGGTCGGGCTATGGAGTCGGTAGGCTGACCCCGTCCCCGCCGCCCGACGGCCCGTTATCCGGCCCCGGGTGGTGCCGCAGCAAGGAGGAACCACTGAGCATGGCAGGCACCGAATCGGAGCCCACAGGCGCACGCGACGCCTCCCTGCCGGCCCGCGCCAAGATCGCGGTCACGGCCGGCCGGGTCGCCGCCGCCGTGTCGCGCAAGGCCGGACGCGGAAGCGGCTCGGTGATCGGCGGCAAGGTCGCCCTCAAGCTCGACCCCGACCTGCTCGCCACCCTCGCCGACCACCTCGACGTCGTCCTGGTGAGCGCGACCAACGGCAAGACCACCACCACCCGCCTGATCGCCGAGGCACTGCGCGCCGCCGGCCCGGTGGTCTCCAACGCCCTCGGCGCCAACATGCCGGCCGGCATCACCTCCGCCCTGGCGGGCGGCAACGAGGCCCGCTTCGGCGTGATCGAGGTCGACGAGAAGTACCTGGCGACGGTCGCCCGCGACACCCGCCCCAAGGCGATCGCGCTGCTCAACCTCTCCCGCGACCAGCTCGACCGCGCCGCCGAGACCCGGATGATGGCCGAGAAGTGGCGCGAGGGCCTGCAGGACACCGAGGCCGTGGTCATCGCCAACGCCGACGACCCGCTGGTGACCTGGGCCGCCTCCTCCTGCAAGAAGGTGGTCTGGGTGGCCGCCGGGCAGGCGTGGAAGGAGGACGCCTGGTCCTGCCCCGCCTGCGGCGGTGTCATGCAGCGCCCCGGCGACGACTGGTTCTGCCAGGAGTGCGGCTTCCGCCGCCCCAACCCGCACTGGGCGCTCCAGGGCACCCACGTGATCGACCCGCAGCGCGGCGCCTGGCCGATCCAGCTGCAGCTGCCGGGCCGGGCCAACCTGGCCAACGCCACCAGCTCGGCCGCCGTCGCCGCCGTGTTCGGCGTCTCCCCGCAGGTCGCCCTGGAGCGGATGCGCTCGGTGACCGCGGTGGCCGGCCGCTACGACGTGGTCCAGTACCAGGGCCGGGACATCCGGCTGCTGCTGGCCAAGAACCCGGCCGGCTGGCTGGAGACCTTCTCGCTGATCGACGGCCCGCCCGCCCCGGTGATCCTGTCCGTCAACGCCCTCGACGCCGACGGCACGGACACCTCCTGGCTGTGGGACGTCGACTACGAGCGCCTCGCCGGGCACCCGGTCTTCGTGATGGGCCAGCGCAAGCTGGACCTGGCCGTCCGTCTGGAGGTCGCCGGGCTGCAGTTCCACGTGGTGGACACCCTGGAGCAGGCCGTCCGGATGGCGCCGCCCGGCCGGATCGAGGCCATCGCCAACTACACCGCCTTCCAGCAGCTGCGGAAGGTCGTGGCCGGCTGATGCCGCGCCCGCACACCAGTCTTTTCGTGACGGAAGGCCTTCGAGGATGAGTGAGAGCAGCCTGCGCGTGGTCTGGGTCTACCCGGACCTGCTCAGCACCTACGGCGACCGCGGCAACGCCCTGGTCGTGGAGCGCCGGGCCCGCCAGCGCCATCTCAACGTGACCCGGATCGACGTCCGCTCCGACCAGTCGATCCCCACCAGCGGGGACATCTACCTGATCGGCGGCGGCGAGGACCGCCCGCAGCGCCTGGCCGCCGAGCGGCTGCGCGCCGACAGCGGCCTGGTGCGGGCCGCCGAGAACGGCGCGATCATCTTCGGCGTCTGCGCGGGCTTCCAGATCATGGGCCACGAGTTCATCAACGACCTCGGCGAGCGCGAGCCGGGCCTCGGCCTGCTCGACGTCTGGACCGCGCGCGGCGAGGGCGCCCGCTGCGTCGGCGACGTGCTCGCCGACGTCGACCCCCGGCTCGGCCTGCCGCAGCTGACCGGCTTCGAGAACCACCAGGGCGTCACCCACCTGGGTCAGGGCGTCCAGCCCTTCGCCACGGTCAGCGTCGGCCGGGGCAACGGCACCGGTGACGGCACCGAGGGCGCCTGGCGGGACACCGTCTTCGGCACCTACCTGCACGGCCCGGTGCTGGCGCGCAACCCCGCCGTGGCCGACATGCTGATCAAGCTGGCACTGGACGTCAACGCCCTGCCGCCGGCCGACACCACCTGGTACGACGCGCTGCGCGCCGAGCGCATCGCGGCCGCGACGCGCCCCGCGTAGCACGCCGGTACGCCCCGGCCGGGTGCCCGCGATGCGGTCACCCGGCCCGCGGGCGGCTCCGGACGTACGACAATGGGGCTGCCTACTGCACACCCTCCTCGGCAGCAGGCTGCACTTTCCGCGCGGGGGCGCCGACGGCGCCGCTCCCGCGTCGGCTCCTGCCCGGCCGGACCAGGGGCCGTATGCTCGACTTCGCGGCCGGTTCCGGGCGTTTCGTCCGGATCGGCCGGTCCTTCACCCCACGGCCACCTCCCCGCCGCCCCGGCGTGGTGGCGCCCCGTTACGGTGACGGCTCGTCGTCCCAGCCTGTGGTCCGGCCGTTCCTCGGTTCTGCTCGGGAGTTGCAAAGCAAATGCGTATCGGAGTGCTGACCAGCGGCGGTGACTGCCCCGGACTGAACGCCGTGATCCGTTCCGTGGTCCACCGGGGGGTGGTCGACCACGGCGACGAGATCATCGGGTTCGAGGACGGGTGGCGCGGTTTCCTGGAGGGTCACCACCGCCCCCTGACCCTGGACTCGGTGAGCGGCATCCTGGCCCAGGGCGGCACCATCCTCGGTTCCTCCCGGGTCCAGCCCAGCCACCTGCGGGACGGCGTCGAGCGGGCCAAGAAGTACTGCGCGGACCTCGGCCTGGACGCGGTCATCCCGATCGGCGGCGAGGGCACCCTGAAGGCCGCCAAGCTGATGAGCGACGCGGGCCTGCCGATCGTCGGCGTGCCGAAGACCATCGACAACGACATCGCCGCCACCGACGTGACCTTCGGCTTCGACACCGCCGTGTCGGTCGCCACCGAGGCGCTGGACCGGCTGAAGACCACCGCCGAGTCCCACCAGCGGGTCATGGTCGTCGAGGTCATGGGCCGGCACACCGGCTGGATCGCGCTCAACGCGGGCATGGCGGCCGGCGCGCACGCCATCGTCGTGCCCGAGCGCCCGTTCCACATCGACAAGCTCACCGCCGTCGTCCGCGAGCGCTTCGACCGCCAGAAGAAGTTCGCCATCGTGGTCTGCGCCGAGGGCGCCAAGCCCGAGGCCGGCACCATGCACTGGGAGGAGGGCACCAAGGACATCTACGGCCACGAGCGCTTCACCGGCATCGCGACCCAGCTCTCCCGCGAGCTGGAGCACCGCCTCGGCAAGGAGGCCCGCCCGGTCATCCTCGGCCACACCCAGCGCGGCGGCACCCCGACCGCCTACGACCGGGTGCTCGCCACCCGCTTCGGCTGGCACGCCGTCGAGGCCGTCCACAAGGGCGCCTTCGGCCACATCACCGCGCTGCAGGGCACCAACATCAACCTGGTGCCGCTCGCGGAGGCCGTCGCCGAGCTGAAGACCGTCCCGCAGGAGCGCTACCTGGAGGCCGAGACGGTCATCTGACCGCCCGCCCGCCCGCGGTCACCCGACCGCCCGCCCTCCGCGCAGGCCCCCGGACCCCGCCCCGTACGGTCCGGGGGTCTTCGCGCGACCGGCGGGCACCCGCGCGCCCCGCCCGTTAGCGTGTCCGCAGACGTGGCCGCAGCGCCGGCCACCGGAGCCGAGTCCGGAGGGACCGCGGATGGAAATCCTCGCGTACGGGGTACAGGCCGACGAACGGCCGCTGCTGGAACGGGCCTTCGCGGGCCGGCACGGACTGCGCTGCCTGGACGTGTTCCTCAACCGGGACACCGCGCCGCTGGCCGGCGGCTACCCGGTCGTCAGCAGCAGCGTCAACGCCGTCCTGGACGCCGGGACGCTCGTGGTGCTGGCCGAGGGCGGCACCGGGCTGATCGCCCAGCGCTCCACCGGCTTCAACAACATCGACCTCGACGCCGCCGCCGAGCTCGGCCTCACCATCGCCCGAGTCTCCCAGTACAGCCCGTACTCCGTAGCCGAACACGCCTGGGCGCTCGCCCTCGCCGTCAACCGCCGCCTCACCCGCGCCGCCACCCGCAGCCGCGAGTTCGACTTCCGCCTCGACGGCCTGCTCGGCCGCGACATCCACGGCATGACCGTCGGCGTCATCGGCACCGGCAAGATCGGCGAGTGCTTCGCCCGCATCGCCGCCGGCTTCGGCACCCACCTCCTCGGCTGGGACATCGCGGAGAACCCGGCCTGCCTCGACCTCGGCATGCACTACACCGAACTGCCCGAACTCCTCACCCGCGCCGACCTGATCAGCCTCCACGTCCCCCTCCTCCCGGCCACCCACCACCTCATCGACGCCGCTGCCCTCGCCCGGATGAAGGACGACGCCATCCTCATCAACTCCAGCCGCGGCGGCCTCCTCGACAGCGCCGCCCTGGTCGAGACGCTGCGGGCCGGCCGACTGTCCGGCGTCGGCCTCGACGTCTACGAGGAGGAGACCGGTGTCTTCTTCACCGACCGCTCCATCCACGGCATCACCGACGACACCCTCGCCCGCCTCGTCACCTTCCCGCAGGTCCTCGTCACCAGCCACCAGGCCTACTTCACCCACACCGCCGTCAGCCAGATCATCGACGCCACCGCCCGCAACATCGACGACTACGCCGCCGGCCGCACCAACGAGAACACCCTCGTCCCGAGAGCCTGACCCCGCGAGGGCCCGGACCTCGTAGCGTGAACTGGACGACCGGCCGGGGCCGGGTCTCACAGACCGAAACACCGGACGAATCGAAGACCCGCCTCTCCGAGAACCACGTGACCCCCAGCGCTGAAACGGGCATCCGGCTGATGCTCACCAGTCCCGATCGCGCGGGTCAGGGCCTCCCGTCCACCCCGCATGACGCCTGATGCCACCTCATGACATCCAGTCCGTGAGAGGCGCGTGAGACGCAGCGACGCGAGCGGGAGTACGCAGGTGACGTGCCGCACACTCCCGCTGCAAGGATGTTCCACTTCCTCCGGAGTCCCCGTGGGTGAAGCGCGGCCCGTCGTCCGGGCCAGGGGCGAACCCGGGCCGCCACCAGCGTGCGTCTCCCGTAACCTGCCGCAGGGATCAGGCGTCCGTCCAGGTGTGTCCGGCCCGCGCCAGCCGTCCTCGACCCGCTGCCAGGTGGGTCAGGGTGCGGGGAAGGTCGCTCAACGGCTCGCAGAGGGCCCGGACCACCAGGTCCAGGCCGGCCGGCGGTATCCCGCGGGGGGCCAGCACATCGGCGAGGAACACCAGGAAGTCCGTGAAAACGCGCGGGTCGTCGACGAAGACACCGGCGGCGAGGAAGTCCACCAGGAACCCCAGGTCCTCGACAGCGGCCTCGTACCGGTCGTCGGCACATCGCCGCATCGGCGGGAAGCATCGGCGCAGGTGGTCGACCAGGTGCCGCAGAAGGTCACCGCGGCGGCTGACGAGTTGGGCGTACTCCCCGTCGGCCAGGTGGTCCAGTGCGGGCGCCCCGGTCAGCGGCGGCGGCCACTGCTCCACCAGCAGCTCCGCGGCGTCCACCGCGGTGCGCGCGTACAGGTCGGCACCCAGCGCGCGAGCCCAGACGCCGTCCGGTCCGAAGCCGGCCCCACCGACCAGGACCGGTACACGCGCCAGTCGGCACGCCTCGATCGTGCGGTACATCCGGGGCAGGCGCACCGCCAGCATGCACGACAGGGCGATCAGATCAGAGCCGTTCTGATGCAGATACGAGATCAGGTGTGCGGTGGGTACACCGGCACCGAGGAACCGTACCGCGAAGCCGCGCAGCCGTAGCACCTCCGCGACAATATGGGCGGGCAGGGTATGCCATTCGCCGTCCGGACAGGCCACCACCACGCTCCCGAGAGGATGGTCGGGGGCCACGGTCGCGGCGGCGAGTGCCGAGACGGCCCGGTTGCTGACATGGGTGGCCGCGTGTTCCTGGGCCACACTCCATTCGTTGGTCACCCAGCGCTCGCCGACCGCTGCCTGGGCGGGTGCGATCAAGTCGAGCAGCACGTCCTCGGCGCTGACGCCACGAGCGAGAAGGTCCAGGACGAGCGCCACGGCGGCGGTCTCGTCCGCTCGGGCCAGGTGGTCGTCGAAGGCCGTGCGAACACTCTCGATGGCGTCAAAGCGCTCGGCGGTCACCGCGGCTGCTCCACGTCCGCTGACGGCGCGAGGGCGGGAGCCTGCACGGCGAGAACGGCGAGGTCATCGTGGTCGCCTCCGGCCAGCCACTGCCCGGTGCGCAGGTCGATACGCTCGGCGACCGCGCCGGCCGGCATGCCGAGGCAGGCGGCCAGGTCGCGCATCAACCGCCGTTCGCCGTACATCTCCTGCTCCGTCGGCCCACCGCGGGCCTCGGTCACACCGTCGCTGTACAACAGCAACAGTTCGCCGGCTGCCAGCCGGATCTCCGTCTGGTGGAAGTCCGGGTCGGGCACGGCGCCGACCAGCGTCCCACCGATGTGCACCTCGTCCACCCTGCCGTCCTTGCGCAGCACCAGTGGTGGCAAGTGCCCGCCACCTGCCACCACGACGTCCAGCGCGCCGTCTCGCGCCGAGTCGGCGGACCCCGTCACCAGTGTGGTGAAAGGAGTGGGACCTCCCTCCAGAAGCGCCTCATTGAGCAGCTGCAGCATCCTCACGGGCCGGGATTCCACCAGAGCCAGCGATCGGAGGCTCTGCCGCACCCGTCCGGCGAACACCGCCGCCTCGACTCCCTTGCCGCAGACGTCGCCGAAAAAGAACCTGACACCGCCCTCGGCGTCCGCCCGGACCTGGTAGAAGTCGCCGCCGAGCCACAGAGTTTCGCGGGCGGGCCGGTACGCAGCCCCGAGGTGGACTCCCGCCACGTGCGGAAGCGGGTCGGGTTCCAGCCCGTCCTGCAGCACGGCAGCGGTGTGCACCTGCTCGGCATAGAACGTCGCGGCCGCCAGCGCGATGCTCGCACGCGCGGCGAACTGCCGCGCCAGCTCGACGTCCGCCGCGCCGAAGCCCGTGTGCTGCGGCCCGTGCGCCAGCACCAGTACGCCGGCCGGCATCCCGGGCCCGGGGAGCGTGACCACCAGGGCCTGACCAGGCGGATTCGGATCCTGCGGCAGCGCTCCGCCCAACCGCGCCACTTCCTGCCAGTCGCACAGTACGGGCTGTTCCACCAACCCTCTCAGGGCGTGGGCCACCGGCGGGGCCTGGTCCAACGCCGCTGCCGGCAACTGGCCGGCGCGCTCGTCCGGCCCGTAGAGGTGCCAGGCTACGCAACGTCCCCGGACCGGCAGGAACAGGATGGCCGTGTCCGCCAGGGCGGGGACCGCCACCCGCACCACCGCACGCACCGTACGGCCGTGGTGGAGGGAGGCCGCGAGCTGCTTCCCCGCCTCCGCCAGGAAGGCCGAGCGGGCCCGCTCGGCCATCAGCTCGTTCTGGCGCTCATGGACCTCACTGTCGTCGCGTACCAACCACACACAGTGACCGACGGGAGTTCCGTGGCCCTGCAGCACCACCCGGCGCCCTGACAACCGGCGCCCGTCGGAGACGGTCTCGAAGCAGTCCGCACCCTCGGCCATGGCACGCGACAGCGGCCCGTGGAGCGGCTCACCGATGCGCAGCTGAGGGAAGAGTCGTTCCGCCTGGACGTTGCACCAGCTCGGCAACCCGGACGCGTCGCAGACCACGACGGCCTGATCCACTAGATCCAGCAACAGCGCGGACACTCCGGTCGGCAGCTCCGGTGTCGCCGGCGTGGTACGTGGCCGCTCCTGTCGGCGCGACGCAGCAGGCGAACCAAGGACCGAAAGACCCGGTACCTGCTTCCGCCAAGGTGTCTCGCGGCCGCCGCCGGTCACCGCCGCCCGCTCACGCTGTCGTCGGCCACGGCAGCGGCGCACGGGCGACCTGCCGCATGGCAAGGCAGGTTGTCCATCAACAGGATCACCGCCCTCTTCACATCGCCCGAAGACTCCCCCGAAGCAACGGTAGCGCGATCTCGACAGGGCCGTCCTGGGGTCCCGCGGATCACGGCCGGGCGGATGCGCGGGCAGCGACACCAGACTTCCCCCCGCCCGGACGGACGGCGAAGAATCGGGTCAGGTCTCACCCCGCACGCCGCGGGGCATATATCCGTTATGCGAGTTCTGGCACCTTCCAGGCGTCGTGAGGCGAAGCGCCGCTGGCCCGCTTACGCGCTGGCTGCGGCTGCGGTGACGGCTACGGCGGTGACCGGCGCGCGAGCCGTGGATCCCAACAGCACCTGGTACGCAACCTTGTCCAAACCTCCGTGGCAGCCACCCCCGTGGGCGTTCGGCGCAGTGTGGACCCCCTTGTACGGGAGCATCGCCTTCGCCGCCGGGCACGCCGCGAACCGGACAGGTGGCGGCGAGCGCCGTCGGCTGGTCGGGGCACTGGCGGCAAACCTGGCCCTCAACGCGTCCTGGAACTGGCTGTTCTTTGCTGCCAGGAGCCCCCGGGCCGGTCTCGTCGGCACCGCCCTCCTTACCCTGAGCACTCTGGACGTCCTGCGGGTGACCGCCCGCGTCGACCGGACCGCCGCGGCGGCTCTGACCCCCTATGCGGCCTGGTGTGCCTTCGCCACCACCCTCAACGCCGACATCGTCCGCCGGAACGGCGGCTGCCGATGAGCCGTCCGGACTGACGGCCGGCAGCTTCCGCGCCTTCTGGAGGCCCCGGTGCCGCTCCTCACCACGGCACGGCCGCGGCTGTCGACTCCGGGGCTGAACAGCGATGGCCCACATCGAAGGGCTTCGGGGTCGAACCGGTGGTCCGCGGCATGCGGGTCCGACAGTGGTTCCAGAAGGACGGCCGTGAGGCGCGGGTCGTCAGCGGGGAGCGGGGCGGGGGCGGCGAGGGCGCGGATCGCCGGATCTGGGTCGGTGAGCAGGTCGCTGGTGCCGCCTGCTCGCCGCCTGGGCCTCGGTGCTGGCGGCTCTGACCGCCGCCTGCGTCCTGTACGCGGCTGCAGGCACCTGCGCGATCTTGCTCGCGCTCGTCTTCCGTCGGCTCGCAGGTCTTCGCGCCGACTGAGTGCCAGCCGTTCAGGGCGGCCGGCCGGCGGCACGCGCAAGGTGCTGCTTGCCGCCCGGATCGCCTTCTGCCCGGCCGATGCATCAACGATGCGACCGGTGTGGACCGAGGACCGCAGCCAGCCTGGAGGAGCAGGAATCAGGGCAGCAAAGACCCATCGGAGTAGTCATGAACATCGTCCGTCGGCTCCACGAAGCCGGAATCACCAGTGAACACGCCTACGCGGCAGCATTCGGATCCATCGGCCTGTCCCTGCTGAGCTGGGTCGCATCGATGAAGGCCGAACAGGCCGGAGTCGAGCGGGCAGACCGGTGGGGCATCTTCGTCGGCGAATGGGCGCCCACGTTCTTCGGGCTCGGCCTGGCGCTCGCCGGCTACGAGGAGCAGGCGGCTGCCCCTGCCAAGAGCTCCCGAAGCGCCTGGCTCGACCACCCGAGCGAGAAAGCCGGATGATCTGGCTGGTTCCGGCCTTTCTGGCCCCGCAGCTGGGATCTGCGGGGCCAGGTCTCTGGTCGCGAACAGGAGGACAGACCTGGCCATAACCGGGCTCCCGGCCGGTCCAGTCCACGAAGCCGAGGGTTCGTCGCATGCCGTGTACGGCGACCGACGGTGCGGTCCGCGCGGCCCGGATACGCAGGGCACGGGCGGCATCCATCGAGCCCTGTCTCTGCTGCACCAACGATGCGAGTTCCTGTTCCTGTGGCTTCCCACGCATGCTGGAACCCGTGCTGAGCGCGGAAGGGATCCCGATGATCATCGAACCGGTGACGGTGGCCCCGGCCCGACCGGTCGCGCGGCCGCTGCTTTCGCAGTACTGGCGACACGTCCTCTTTCTCCACTGGCCGGTCAGCCCCGCCGCGGTCTCGCACCTGATGCCGCCGGGAGTCTTCCCCGACGTCTGGAACGGAACCAGCTGGGTCGGCCTGGTGGCCTTCTCCATGGAACGCCTCGGCCCAGGCCGCTGGCCGGGAGTTCCGTACCTGGGCAGCTTCCCCGAGGTGAATGTCAGGCTCTACTCCGTGGACCGGCAGGGTCGCCGCGGAGTCGTGTTCAGGTCGCTCGACTGCCCCCGGCTCGCAGCCGTCATGACCGCGCGGGCTGTGTTCGCACTTCCGTACAGGTGGTCGTCGACACGGCTCGCCGTGGAGCGCGACCTCTACTGCCTCGCAACGAGAACCCGACGCGTCTCCAGCCCTGAGGCAACGTGCCTGCTTACTGCCCACATCGGCGAGCGGCTTGAGCGCCCCGGCCCATTGGCAGACTTCTTGACAGCCCGCTGGGGCCTGCACAACCAGGTGAGGCGACGAACCGTCTACCTGCCCACCGATCATCCCCCGTGGCCGCTGTACGAGGCCGGCCTCACCGACCTGGCTCAAGATCTGACCAGCGCCGCGGGCGTCGATGTCTCCGGGCCGCCGACAAGCGTCCTCTACTCGACGGGCGTACCCGTTCGCTTCGGCGCATGGACGCCGGTGACCCGAGAACAGCACGGCTCCGGCTCCCGACCGGCCCAAGACGGTCCGCGATGACCGGGCACACGCACAGCGAGGCAGTGATCCCAGGACGGCGGCCTGCCGGCCCACGATCCGGCTCGAGCACGCGTCCAGGACGAACGTGACGTGGACCCGGCCCGACCAGGTGCGGATGTGGGTCAGGTCGGCCAGCCGGAGCTGGTTCGGACGCTGGGCGGTGAACCGTCGGTTGACCGGGTCCGGCGGGCGCGGGGCGGCCGGCTCCGGGACGGTGGTGCGGCGGCCGCCGTAGGTGCGGCCGGAGTCCTCCCACGCGGCTGTGACCAGCGGGATCAGTTCCTCGTCGCGCAGGCGGCGGGCCGACTTCGGTCGTTGCTCGCGGGCGAAGTACGTCGACGGGGACAGCTCCGGCACCCGGCAGACGGGATCGACCCCGAAGCCGTCGCGCGAGTGGTCGATCACTCCCCCAAAGGGGGCACCCCCAGCTCGGCCTCGTCCGGGGACGGTCGATCTCCTGGGCAAGAACCACACTGGCGGCCTTGAGGATCTCGTTGGCCCGCCTCAACTCGGCTACTTCCTTGCGGAGTTCCTTCAGCTCGTCGCGCTCGGCGGTGGTGAGGCGGTCGTCGCGCTCGTCGGCGTCGGCCTCGGCCTGACGGACCCAGGACCTGAGGGCTTCCTTGTGGATGCCGAGGTCGCGGGCCACATGGGCGACGGGGCGGCCGGTCGAGCGGACCTCGCGTACGGCGCGCTCGGCCAGAGCCGCTCAGCCGGGGCGGGACCGGCCCGGCGGGCCGCCCGCCCGGCGCGGCGGGCGCTCAGCGGCGCGCTGCGCCGAGCGCCTCGCGGTACCACCCGGCGGCCTCCGGGAGGCGGGCGAGCGGGCCGGGGCCGGGCGGGCAGGCGGCCAGGCGCCAGACCGCCTCGCTGCGGTACCAGTGGTCGCGGGCGACCAGGGAGAACTGGCGTTCCGAGACCCGGCCGGGCGTGCCGGCCAGCAGCCGGCGGCACTCCTCCCAGGGCACCGCCGGGCCGGCCGGGGCGGGCAGCAGGCCGAGCGCGGCCAGGGCGGCGAGCAGGTCGCCGGCTCGGACCGGCTCGGGGTGGGAGGCGTGGTGGACGCCGGGCGGGGCCTGGTGGGCGTCCAGGGCGAGCGCCGTGACCAGCCGGGCCAGGTCGGCGCGGTCCACGACCGAGAGCCGGGCCTCGCCGCCCTCCCAGCGGACCGGCACCCGGCGGACCAGCTCCGCCAGGGCGGGCACCACCCAGCGGTCGCCCGTCCCGGTCACCAGGCCGGGGCGGAGCACGTGCGCGCCGGCGTCCAGGGCGTGGCGCTCGCCGAGCAGCCGGGTGCGGCTGGCCTCGGACAGCGGGGCGGGCGGCACCTCGTCCACCTCGATGCCCGCGTGCGGGCCCTCGCCGTACACCGCCGCCGTCGACAGGTGGACGATCCGGCGCACCCCGGCGCGGGTGGCGGCCGCCATCAGCGCGGCCGTGCCGTGGACGTTCACCGCCTCGCACTCCTCGGCGCCGCCGGACACCCGGGAGGCCAGGTGCACCAGCACCGCGGCGCCCTCGCACAGCTCCGCCGGCCCCGCTCCGTCGGTGAGGTCGCCAGGCACCCAGGTGATGCCGGGGCCGGCTGCCTCCGGCACCCGGCGGGTCAGCGCGCGCACCCGGACGCCGCGGGCCGTGAGGGCCGCCAGGACCCCGGAGCCGATGAAGCCGCTCGCTCCGGTCAGCGCGACCGTGGTCCCTGCCGTCATTCCCCGCTCCGCCGCCGTCCGTGGTTCCGTCGCCGTCCACGGTTCCGTCGCCGTCCGTGCTTCCGTCGCCATGCCCGGGCCTCCCTGCCGACCGGCCGGTCAGTCTAGCCAGCGGGCCGCCCGGCGGGGAGGGAGCCGTACGGAGGGGGCGGGGCAGGGCCCGAGGTAAGGCCCACCTAGGCTGTATGCCGAGCAAAGCGGGCGAACCGGACCCGCACCAGGGACCACGAGGACGGAAAGCAGGACCCGCCGATGGGCGACGGAATGTCAGGCATGCACCACCACGGCGGGATGACCGAGCTGGGCCCGTACACCTTCTCCACCGTGTGGACCTGGTCCCCGGACTGGGTCTTCCTGCTCGGCGGCCTGGTCGTCCTGGGGCTCTACGCGGCGGGCGTGGTCCGGCTGTACCGGCGCGGCGACCGCTGGCCGATCGGCCGGATGGTCGGCTGGGCGGCCGGCGTCGCCACCCTGCTGCTGGTGACCTGCAGCGGGCTGAACGACTACGGCATGGTGCTGTTCAGCGCGCACATGATCCAGCACATGGTGCTCTCCATGCTGACGCCGATCCTGCTGCTGCTCGGCGCCCCGATCACGCTGGCGCTGCGGGCGCTGCGCCCGGCCGGCAAGGGCCGCCCGCGCGGGCCGCGCGAGCTGCTGGTGGCGCTGCTGCACAGCCGGTACGTCCGGGTCGTCTCGCACCCGGCGTTCACCATCCCGATGTTCATCGCGAGCCTCTACGGGGTCTACTTCACCCCGCTGTTCGACTTCCTGATGCAGTACCGCCTCGGGCACATCTTCATGATGGTGCACTTCCTGCTCACCGGGCTGGCCTTCTTCTGGCCGATCATGGGCGTGGACCCTGGCCCGCACCGCCCCGGCCACGTGATGCGGATCATCGAGCTGTTCATGGGGATGCCGTTCCACGCCTTCTTCGGCGTGGCGGTGATGATGGCGAGCCACCCGCTGGTCACCACCTTCACCGCGGAGGGGTCGCCGCCCGGGACGAACCTGCTGGAGGACCAGAAGCTGGCGGGCGGCATCACCTGGGCGTTCGGCGAGATCCCGACCGCGATCGTGCTGATCGCCCTGGTCTACCAGTGGATGGGCTCCGAGCAGCGGCAGGCCCGCCGCCGCGACCGGGCCGAGGAGCGCTCGGGCGACGCCGAGCTGGAGGCCTACAACGCCTACCTGGCCTCGCTGCACAAGCGCGACCGGCCCCGCGGGACGGGCACGGCCCCGGGCACCCCGGCGGCCGCTCCCGCAACCGCTCCGGCCGTTACTCCCGCGGTCGCTCCCGGCGCACCGGCCGCCGAGGCCGGCTGACCTACGGCGCCGCACCGGAACCCCCGTTCCCGAGGACCCCCGTTCCACCTCCGGAACGGGGGTTCCGCCGTACGCGTTCGAACGGGTATGCGCGCCCTGCTGACCGTCGTCGCCCTGCTCTGCGGGTACGTCCTGCTCTGGCTGCTCGGCTTCCTCGGCCTGGCCGTGCGCCGGCACCACCGGCCCGCGCCGGTCGGCGCCGACTACCTGGTCGTCCTGGGCGCCGCACTGGACGGCTGCGAGCCCGGGCCCACCCTGGCGACCCGGCTGGACGCCGCGCTGGCACGCCTCGCCGCCGAGGAGGCCGCCGGGTACGCCCCGCTGGTGCTGGTGACCGGTGGCAAGGGCCCGCACGAGCAGTGCACCGAGGCCGCCGCGATGGCCCGCTACCTGACCGCCCGGGGCGTCCCGGCCGAGCGGATCCGGCGCGAGGAGCGGGCCGCGAACACCGCCGAGAACCTCCGGTTCAGCGCCGTCCTGATGGCCGCCGAGCGCCCCGGCTACCGGTGCACGGTGATCACCAGCGGCTTCCACACCGTCCGCTCCGCGCTCGCCGCCCGCCGGGCCGGCGCGCCCGCCGAGGTGCTCGGCGCGGACGGACCGCTGGCGCACGGCCCGTACCCGCTACTGCGCGAGGCCGTCGGTACCGCGCTGGCCGTGCTCGGCCGCTCCTGACCGGGCCCGCCGCCGAACGCCCGGGGCCGGGAGAAGCAGGGAAGGCCGGGAGAAGCGGGGAAGGCCGGGAAGGCCGCGACGGCCAGGGGGAACACGGGGAGGCCCCCGGGTCCGTTCGCACGGACCCGGGGGCCTCCCGGTGCTGCACTTCGGCTCGGCCGGGCCCGGTTCGGCCCCGCCGGGTTCAGCCGAGGTTGGCGAGCGCCTCGTTGAAGGTCTTCGACGGGCGCATCACGGCCGCGGCCTTGGCCGGGTCCGGCTGGTAGTAGCCGCCGAGGTCGACCGGCGAGCCCTGGACGGCGATCAGCTCGTCGACGATGACCTGCTCCTGCGCGGTCAGCGCCTCGGCCAGGCCGGCGAAGGCCTGGGCCAGCTCGGCGTCGGCGGTCTGCCCGGCCAGCTCCTGGGCCCAGTAGGTGGCCAGGTAGAAGTGGCTGCCGCGGTTGTCGATGCCACCGAGGCGACGGCTCGGCGACTTGTCCTCGTTGAGGAAGGTGCCGGTGGCGCGGTCCAGGGTGTCGGCCAGCACCTGGGCGCGGGCGTTGCCGGTGGTGGTGGCCAGGTGCTCGAAGCTGGCGGCCAGCGCGAAGAACTCGCCCAGGCTGTCCCAGCGCAGGTAGTTCTCCTTGACCAGCTGCTGCACGTGCTTCGGGGCGGAGCCGCCGGCGCCGGTCTCGAACAGGCCGCCGCCCGCCATCAGCGGGACGACCGACAGCATCTTGGCGCTGGTGCCCAGCTCCAGGATCGGGAACAGGTCGGTCAGGTAGTCACGCAGCACGTTGCCGGTCACCGAGATGGTGTTCTCGCCGCGGCGGATGCGCTCCAGCGAGAACTTCGTGGCCTCGACCGGGGACTTGATCTCGATCGTCAGGCCGGTGGTGTCGTGCTCCGGCAGGTACTGCTTGACCTTCTCGATCAGCACCGCGTCGTGGGCGCGGGTCTCGTCCAGCCAGAACACCGCCGGGTCGCCGGTGGCGCGGGCGCGGGTGACGGCCAGCTTGACCCAGTCCTGGATCGGGAGGTCCTTGGTCTGGCAGGCGCGGAAGATGTCGCCCGGCTGGACGGCCTGCTCCAGCACCACGTTGCCCTCGGTGTCGACCAGGCGCACGGTGCCGGCGGCCTCGATCTCGAAGGTCTTGTCGTGCGAGCCGTACTCCTCGGCCTTCTGCGCCATCAGGCCGACGTTCGGCACCGAGCCGATGGTGGCCGGGTCGAGGGCGCCGTTGGCGCGGCAGTCGTCGATGACGGCCTGGTACACGCCGGAGTAGCTGCTGTCCGGCAGCACGGCGAGGGTGTCGGCCTCCTGGCCGTCCGGGCCCCACATGTGGCCGGAGGTGCGGATCATGGCCGGCATCGAGGCGTCGACGATGACGTCGCTCGGCACGTGCAGGTTGGTGATGCCCTTGTCGGAGTCGACCATGGCCAGGGCCGGGCCCTCGGCCAGCTCGGCCTCGAAGGAGGCCTTGACCTCGGCGCCGTTCGGCAGCGCGTCCAGGCCGGCCAGGATGCCGCCGAGGCCGTTGTTCGGGTTCAGACCCGCGGCGGTCAGCGCCTCGCCGTGGGCGGCGAAGGTCTTCGGGAAGAAGGCGCGCACGACGTGGCCGAAGACGATCGGGTCGGAGACCTTCATCATGGTGGCCTTGAGGTGCACCGAGAACAGCACGCCCTCGGCCTTGGCCCGGGCCACCTGGGCGGCCAGGAACTCGTTCAGGGCGGCGGCGCGCATCACCGAGGCGTCGACGACCTCGCCGGCCAGCACCGGCACCTTCTCGCGCAGCACCGTGGTGGTGCCGTCCTCGCCGACCAGCTCGATGCGCAGGGCGCCGTCGGCCTCGATCACGGCGGACTTCTCGGTGGACCGGAAGTCGTTCTCGCCCATGGTGGCGACGTTGGTCTTGGACTCGGCGCTCCAGGCACCCATGCGGTGCGGGTGGGTCTTGGCGTAGTTCTTGACCGACTGCGGGGCGCGGCGGTCGGAGTTGCCCTCGCGCAGGACCGGGTTGACGGCGCTGCCCTTGATCTTGTCGTACCGGGCTCGGACGTCCTTGTCCTCGTCGGTCTGCGGGTCGTCCGGGTAGTCCGGCAGGGCGTAGCCCTGGGCCTGCAGCTCGGCGACGGCGGCCTTCAGCTGCGGCACGGAGGCCGAGACGTTCGGCAGCTTGATGATGTTGGCGCTCGGGGTCTTGGCCAGCTCACCCAGCTCGGCCAGGGCGTCGCCGATCCGCTGCGCCTCGGTCAGACGCTCCGGGAAGCTCGCGATGATCCGCCCGGCCAGGGAAATGTCGCGGGTCTCCACCCGCACACCCGCGGTCGAGGCGTACGCCTGCACCACCGGCAGGAACGAGTAGGTCGCCAGGGCCGGAGCCTCGTCGGTGTGCGTATAGATGATGGTCGAGTCAGTCATCGGTACTCCGCTTCACGTCTCCAACGTCTTGACGTCAAGATATCTCGTCACGGGCCCCTCGCTCCACCTCCCCCCGCCCCGGAGCGCGCGCCGGTCTCCCCGGGGGCGCTCCCGCGGCCGGGCCGGAGGCGCTCCCACGGCCGGGCCGGGGGCCGGAATCCACGGTCGTCCGAGCCGGGACGGGCGGCAACCGGAGCGCCCCGGCCGGTGGCGTGATCCACCCGGGTGAGCCGAACGTCAGGAGTGCGTCAACGCACCACCCCATTCGGTCAATGCCGCGTCAGGACCGGCGACGCCGGGGGCTGGCCGACCTAGCGTCGAGGGAGGCAGTTCCGGCAGGCACCACCACCCCACCCGGGAGCATCCGCATGGCCAGCGTCTGGCACGTACCGGTCACCACCTCCGGCACCCGCGGCACCACCGCACTCCGGCTGTTCCGCCTGCGCGACGGTCGCCGCTGCGCGGTCGGATTCTCCAGCCCCGAGGCCCTCGCCGCCCTCCTCGGGCCGGAGCAGGCCTCCGCCGAGATCGGCGAACCCGCCCTGCGCGACCTCACCGCCCCGCTCGGGGTGGACGCCCTGGTGCTGGACCCGAGGCTGGTCGCCCCGCCCGTCGCGGGCCCCGCCGCGCCGCCCGCCCCGGCCCCGACCGCACAGCTCCAGCACCGGTGACGGCCCCGCTCCAGCTCGTCCCGGGCGGCCTGGCCGCCGAGGGCCACCTGCGGCCGGCCCGGTCGCTGCACGCGATCGCCCGGGTCAGCTACGGCCCGGTCCCGCTCGACTTCGACCGGCTCGCGGCCGAGTTCCCGGCCGTCCAGAGCGGCCTCGCCCTCGCCGGCGAGGCCGACCTGGAGCTCCGGCTCGCCTGCACCGGCCCGGAGGAGTTACGGATGATCGCCGCGGCCCTGCACCGCGCGGGCGCCGCCACGGTCCGTATCGACCTGGTCCTGCGCGCCCTCACCCCGGCCCCGGTGACCCTGCGGCCGGTGCCCTGAGGTGCGCCCGGCCGCCGGGTCGGGCGCTCACTCATCCCCGGGGCGCGGGTCCGGGTTGATCGCCTGGTAGTCGATGGGCTGGCCCCAGGCGTCGTCGCCGACCGCTTCGGTGCAGTAGCCGCTGCCCTCGACGTGCCCGCCCGCGCCCCGGCACTGCTCGGCGGTGACGTCCCGGAGCCCGGTCGCCGCCGCCGGGGCAGCGGCGGCCGCGGCCCCGGCGGCGGTGGTGAGCAGGACGACGGACGCGGTCGTGGCGGCCACCCGGGCCAGGCGTGAGCGGTTCATGCGGACCAGCCCAGCACGGCCGCGCGCCCGCTGCGACCACGGGACGCCCGGCCGGGTGGCCGCCGGAACGGCCGGTGCGGCCGGACCGCACCGGCCGCGGTGCCCTCCACCCGGGCGCGCTACGCCCGGGCCAACGCCGCGATCGCCCCGAGCAGCAGCGCCGAGCCCGCCAGCAGGCCTGCCGTGACGGGCTCGCCCAGGAACAGCACGCCGATCACGGCCGCCGCGGCCGGCTCCAGCAGCACCAGCACCGCCGCCGTCACGCCCGGGACGGCGGTCAGTCCGGTGAAGTACCAGCGGTAGGCGAACAGCGTGGGCACCGTGCCGAGGAAGAGCAGCGCGCCGCCGGTCACCGCCGGGTCCCCGGCCGTCGGCAGGACGCCCTGGGTGGCCGCGAGCGGGAGCAGGCAGAGCAGCCCGGTGGCGAAGGCGCCGGTACCGGCCCGGGCCGAACCGCCGCCCCGGGCCCAGAGGGTGAGGCCGCTCTGCCCGGCGCCGGCGAGGACGGCCAGCGCGACGCCCAGCGCCGGGCGCGGGCCGGCTGCCGGGGCGGCGACCAGCAGGGCCAGCCCGGCGAGGGCCAGCGCGACGGCGGCGAGCGCGCGGCGGGTCAGGCGCTCGCCGAGCAGCAGGTGCGCCCCGAGGCTGGTGAGCACCGGGCCGGCACCGATGGTGATCAGGGTGCCCAGCCCCAGACCCGCGTAGCGCACGGAGCCGAAGTAGGCGCACTGGCTGATCGCCAGGCCGAGCCCGGTCAGCACGGCGGCACCGGGCCGGGAGGCTCCCCCGTCGGCCCGGCGGCCACCGGTCGGCAGCAGGGCCAGGCAGAGCGCCGCGACGCCGAAGCGCCAGCAGGAGACGGCCACCGGACCGAGGCCGCTGGTGCGCATCAGCAGCGCGGCCACGGCACCGCCCGCACCCCAGGCGACGGCGGCGGCGGAAATGGACAACAGGCCACGCCGGAAGGGCACGGCGACGTAGGAGGTCATGCGTCGGTACTCCACGATGAAGGGCCGGTTCGGGTCCGCGGGGTGCGCGCGGGCGGCAGTCATCGCCCCGGCGGCGGGCTGAGTCCCGCCGGGCCGGGGTGGGTGGAGCGGGCCGCCCGCTTAGCGGGCCGGCGGGGGGAGGATCACGTGACGCATGGGGCCAGGGTACGCCTGCGGTGGCGGTGATCTTCCGTCCGGCCGGCCGCACGACGTACCGTCGGGCCCGAACGGAACGCCGTCTCAACACCCTCACAACGCCCCCGAAACGCCCTTCTCGGCGCCTCTCGGCGAAGGAGCAAACGCGATGGACCAGCTGACGCATGATCAGATCGAGGCCGCCGGGCGGCGGATCGCCGGACGGGTGCGCCCGGTGGCGGTGGCGCCGGGGGACGACGGCGAACGGACGTGGCTGGCACTGGAGTTCCTGCAGCACACCGGCAGCTTCAAGGCCCGCGGGGCACAGAACTTCCTGCTCGCGCACGCCGAGGCGGGCACCCTCCCGGACACCGGGGTGACCATCGCCTCGGGCGGCAACGCCGGGCTGGCCTGCGCCTGGGCGGCGCGCGAACTCGGCGTGCGGGCAACGGTGTTCCTGCCGGAGACGGCCTCCCCGGTGAAGCTGGCCCGGCTGCGCCGCTACGGCGCCGAGGTGCGGTTGGCGGGCCGGGAGTACGCGGAGGCGCTGGCCGCGTGCGAGGAGTTCGCGGCGGGCAGCGGCGCGCTGTCCTCGCACGCGTACGACCACCCGTTGATCGCGGCCGGCGCCGGGACGGTACTGGCGGAGATCCGCGCCCGGGTGCCCGGACTGGACACCGTGGTGCTGTCGGTGGGCGGCGGCGGCCTGTTCGCCGGGGTGGCGGTGGCGGCACGCGAGCACGGCGTCCGGGTCCTCGCGGTGGAGCCGACCGGCAGTCGCGCCCTGAACGCCGCACTGGCGGCCGGCCACCCGGTGGACGTCCCGGTCGACTCGGTGGCACAGGACGCGCTCGGCGCCCGCCGCGCCACCGCGCTTGCCGTCGAGGCCGCCGGGCACGAGGGCGTGCGTTCCGTCCTGGTGGACGACGAGGCCATCGTGCGGGCCCGCCGCCGGCTGTGGGAGGACCGCCGGATCGCCGTCGAGTTCGCGGCCGCCACCGCCCTCGCCGCCGTCGACCGGGCCGAGGGCGAGCGCGTCGCCGTCCTGCTCTGCGGCGCCAACACCGACCCGTCCGACCTGGTGGACCGGGCCTGAACCCACCCCGCCCCACTCGGACCGTTCCGGCGCCGCCGGGGCCCCGGCGCATCGCTATGCAGAGAACGCCATTTCCATGAATGGCCGGGGGTGTCAATGATGCAGGCCCGACGGGCGAAGCTCAATCGAGGCTCAAATCCTGAACTTACCCACAAGTAACGTAACAGACGACTGAACAGAATGCCTCCTACCAGGACGGATATCCGGCAAAGAAAGTAAACATTCAGTAATGAAATCTGTGCAGAGGTCTATGAATAGCCCTACTGTGTGGCAACTCTCCGCGCTCCGCCCATCCCGGAGCCCCCACACACAGAGAGATCGCCCATGGCTTCCCTCAACCAGATCTCGCCGCCCGGACAGAGCACCGGCGCCGAATCCGGCACCAGCACCCGGTCGCTCAAGCGCCACGTGGGCCTCATCGGCCTCATGTGGGCCTCGGTCGGCTCGATCATCGGCTCCGGCTGGCTCTTCGGCGCGAAGAACGCCGTCGTCGCCGCCGGACCAGCGGCCCTCCTCTCCTGGGGGATCGGCGCGGTCGCGATCGTGCTGCTCGCCTTCGTGCACGCCGAGCTCGGCGGAATGTTCCCGGTCGCCGGTGGCACCGCGCGCTACCCGCACTACGCCTTCGGTGGCCTCGCCGGCATGTCCTTCGGCTGGTTCTCCTGGCTCCAGGCCGCCACCGTCGCCCCGATCGAGGTCGAGGCGATGATCGGCTACGCGGGCCACTGGCAGTTCGCCAAGAGCTTCCTCAACGCCAACGGCACCCTCACCACCAGCGGCTTCATCGTCGCGGTGCTGCTGATGGGCGTCTTCGTGGCGGTCAACTTCCTCGGTGTGCGGGTCCTGGCGGCCACCAACTCGATCGCGACCTGGCTCAAGATCGGCGTCCCGCTGCTCACGATCCTGGCGCTGTCGATCACCAACTTCCACGCCTCGAACTTCACCTCGCACGGCTTCGCCCCGTTCGGCGCCAAGGGCGTCCTCGCCGCGATCAGCTCCAGCGGCATCATCTTCGCGCTGCTCGGCTTCGAGCAGGCCATCCAGATCTCCGGTGAGAGCCGCAACCCCAAGCGCGACATCCCCCGCGCCGTCCTCGGCTCGGTCGCCATCGGCACCCTGATCTACGTCCTGCTGCAGGTCGCCTTCATCGGCTCGCTGCCGGTCAGCTCCTTCATCAACGGCTGGGACAAGCTCGACTTCCCGGGCATCGAGGGTCCGTTCGCCGGCCTCGCCACCCTGGTCGGCCTCGGCTGGCTCTCCTGGGTGCTGTACTTCGACGCCATCGTCTCCCCCGGCGGCACCGGCCTGATCTACACCACCTCCACCTCCCGCATCTCCTACGGCCTGAGCAAGAACGGCTACGCGCCGCAGACGTTCGAGAAGCTGGACAAGAACGGCGTGCCGTGGTTCGGCCTGGTCATGTCGTTCATCACCGGCGTGATCTGCTTCCTGCCCTTCCCGAGCTGGCAGGAGCTGGTCGGCTTCATCACCTCCGCCAGCGTGCTGATGTACGCCGGCGCCCCGCTGGCCTTCGGCGCCCTGCGCCGCCGGCTGCCGAACCACGAGCGCTCGTACCGGCTGCCCTTCGGCGGGGTCATCTCCCCGGCCGCGTTCGTGGTCTCCAGCCTGATCATCTACTGGTCCGGCTGGCACACCCTGTCCCGCCTGGGCATGGCCATCGTGCTCGGCTACGTCCTGCTCGGCGGCTACGCGGCCTACGCGATCCGCAAGGGACTGCCGAACGCGCCCCGGCTGAGCTGGAAGTCCGCCCAGTGGCTGCCGGTCTACCTGCTGGGCCTCGGCCTGGTCTCCTGGCAGGGCGGCTTCGGCGACGGCACCGGCCGGATCCCGATGTGGTGGGACATGGGCCTGGTCGCGGTCTTCTCGCTGGCCATCTACTTCTGGGCGATCCGGGTGGCCCTGCCGGCCGAGGCGATCCAGCGTGAGGTCGCCGACGTCGAGGTGGTCGACGCGGGCGGTCACTGATCCCCGCACCCCACTCCTGACCCGAAGGGCCCGCCGGACGACCGGCGGGCCCTTCCGCGTGCCTCAGAGGCCCAGCACCGCGCGCAGCACCGCGTCCAGCTCCGCCTCCGGGTCCAGCGCCGGACCGGGCGAGCGCCAGGCGACGAAACCGTCCGGGCGGACCAGCACCGCGCCCTGCGGGCCGATGCCGTGCAGCGCCGCGAAGTCCGCGCCCGGCTCCGGGGCCAGGTCGTCCTCGGCGCCGGAGCCGATCCGGTAGGCGTCCAGCGGGACGGCCAGCCGGTCCGCCGCCCGCCGGGCGCCCGCCTGCCAGGCGCCGCCCTCCGGACCGGTGAGCAGCACCATCGCCTGCTCGTACAGGTCCAGGGTGGAGAGCTTCACGCCCGCCCGCAGCAGCCACTGGTGCGGGGCGCGGCTGCCCGGCTCGCCCGCCGACTCGAACTGCTCGGGGACGACGGCGCCCTCCCCGTCCGTGCCGACCACCGCGCCGACCGGGTAGCGGTAGCCGAGCGCCACCGCGAGCACCCCGGCCTGCCGCCCGACGCCCGGCACCACCGCGTAGCCCGGGTGGCTGTGCTCGGCGGAACGGGCCGAGGCGCGCTCGCTGGTCACCCGGGCGACCGGACGCCGCTCCTGCCCGTACGTCTCCAGCAACCGCGGCCCGGCCCAGCCGCACAGCACGGCGGCGAGCTTCCAGGCCAGGTTGTGGGCGTCCTGGATGCCGGTGTTGGAGCCGAAGGCGCCGGTCGGGGACATCTCGTGGGCGGAGTCCCCGGCCAGGAAGACCCGCCCGGCGCCGTACCGGTCGGCCACCCGCTCGGCGGCGTGCCAGGGCGCCCGGCCGGTCACCTCGACGTCCAGCTCGGGCAGGCCGACGGCGGTGCGGATGTGCCGCTCGCAGCGCTCGTCGGTGAAGGCCTCCAGCGGCTCGCCGTGCTCGGGGTGCCAGGGCGCGTGGAAGACCCACTCCTCCTGGTTGTCCACCGGCAGCAGCGCGCCGTCCGCCTCCGGGTTGGTCAGGTAGCAGGCGATGAAGTGCCGGTCGCCGACCACCTCCGCCAGCCGCTTGGCCCGGAAGGTGATGCTGACGTTGTGGAACAGCTCGCCCTTGCCGGACCGGCCGATGCCCAGCCGCTCGCGGACCGGGCTGCGCGGGCCGTCCGCCGCGATCAGGAACTCCGAGCGGACCACCCGCTCCTCGCCGCCCTCCCGGCTGCGCAGCACCGAGGTCACGCCGTCGGCGTCCTGCTCGAAGGAGACCAGCTCGGTGCCGAACCGCACGTCCGCGCCCAGGTCGCGGGTCGCCCTCAGCAGCACCGGCTCCAGGTCGTTCTGGCTGCACAGGCACCACGAGCTGGGGCTGAACCGGGCCAGCCGGCCGCCCGGGTCGATCTCGCGGAACAGCCACTCCTGCTCGCTGCCGGTCAGCGAGGGTGCCTGCAGGATGCCGTGGTTGGGGGCGAGGACCGAGGCGGCCTCGCGGACCGCCGACTCGATCCCGGCCACCCGGTACAGCTCCATGGTGCGGACGTTGTTGCCGCGGCCGCGCGGGTGGTGCGAAGTGTCGGCGTGCTTCTCGACCAGCAGGTGTCCGACCCCGAGCCGGCCGAGGAAGAGTGAGGCCGACAGCCCGACCAGCGAGCCGCCCACGATCAGGACCGGCACCCGGTCGTCGATCTTCGGATTCATCAGTTGCTCCACCCTGTCAGGGGATTCCGCGGCCCGGCGACTGGAGTCGGCGCCGCCCTCGACGGGCCCGCTCAGCCGGGGGCCCCGCTCTTCCATCCCCCGCCCGGGGCCGGCTGTGCCGCCCCTTCGCCCGGATGGCCCGCAAATCTCGCGCCGCACCCGCCGCGCCGCCCACGATCGACCTCAGGCCTGGCGCCGACCGCCCGGGCCGACCGCCGTCGCACCGCCATCCCAGGCCGGGGAGCGCCCGCCGGGCACGGCCGACACGGCCCGCAGCGTGCGGCCCAGAGCAGAAAGTGGATCATGACAACTCTGTCCGAACCCCAGCCGAGGCAGCACTCCGAGTCCGACACCCGGTTGCGGGTCGTGCTGATGCTGGAGATCCAGGACGGCGCCCAGCAGCGCTTCCTCGACGTCTACGAGCAGCTGCGGCACCAGGTGGCCTCGGTCCCCGGCCACGTCAGCGACCAGCTGTGCCAGTCGATCAACGACCCGCGCCAGTGGCTGATCACCAGCGAGTGGGAGGACCAGGAGACCTTCCTGCAGTGGGTGGACAGCCCGGCCCACCGCGAGATGGTCAAGCCGATGCACGGCTGCGTCAGCGACAACTTCCGCTCGCTGCGCTACGCCGTCCTGCGCGAGACCTCGGCGGCCGGCTCCACCGGCACCCGGGCCCCGATGGAGGTGCCGCCCGGGCTGCCGCCCACCACGCCCGCCGGCCACGTCGGCCCGCCGAAGGCCGAGCCGGGCCCGGACGGCGTGGTCCGCCACGCGCTGACCTTCACGGTCAAGCCCGGCAGCGAGCCCGAGGTGGCCCGGATCCTCTCCGGCTACGCCTCCCCCCGGGCCGAGGTGGACCAGCACACCCGGCTGCGGCGCACCTCGCTGTTCATGCACGGCAACCGGGTGGTGCGGGCCGTCGAGGTGATCGGCAACCTGGGCGACGCGCTGCGCCACGTGGCGATGCAGCCCGAGGTGCGGGCCGTCGAGGAGGCGATCAACCCGTACCTGGAGGAGGCCCGCCAGCTGGGCGACCCGCAGGCGGCCCGTGCCTTCTTCGCCAGGGCGGCGCTGCCCGCCAAGCACCAGGCGATCGCCAGCTCGCCCGCCTCCGGCCGGCTGCACCGGCACGCCGTGCTCTACCCGGTCCGCCCCGGCACCGGACAGGCGGTGGCCGAGCTGCTGGCCGAGCACGACAACCTGGCGACCGCCGACCCGACCGGGCCCGTCGCGGCGGGCACCGTCTTCCGGCGCGAGGACGTGGTGGTGCGCCTGGTCGACCTGCGGGTGCCGGCCGAGGCCGACCCGGCGGCGGCGCTCGGCGTGGCGGACGAGCAGGGCGCGGCCGAGCTCGCCCGGCTGCTCGACCTCGGCCCGCACGGCGACCTGCGCACCGTCGCCGGGCTCAGCGCCTTCCTCGCCGCCCGCGCCATGAACCCGGTCACCGACCGCCGTTCCAGCGACCCCAGTGCCAACTGACGCTCCGTCACCACCCGTCGATTTCCCGGAGGAAGAGCACCATGACCACGCAGTATCCACGGATCGTCAACGTCGACGAGGCTCCGGAGAACCGCCGGCACGGCGCCGAGCTACGCACCATGCTCACCCCGACCAGCTGCGGGGCGACCAGCGGCTTCATGGGCCTGGCGATCGTGCGGCCCGGCGAGCGGATCGGCGAGCACTACCACCCGTACTCCGAGGAGTTCGTGTTCGTCGTCTCCGGCGAGCTGGAGGTGGACCTGGACGGGAAGGCCCACCCGCTCAAGCCCGACCAGGGCCTGATGATCCCGATCAACATGCGCCACCGCTTCCGCAACGTCGGCGACACCGAGGCCCGGATGGTCTTCCACCTCGGCCCGCTCGCCCCGCGCCCCGACCTGGGCCACGTGACCACCGAGGAGTCCGCCACCTCCGGCCCGCCGGAACACGCCAAGGTGGCCTCGTGACCCGGCGCGTCGCCGTCACGGGGATCGGTGTGGTCGCGCCCGGCGGGGTCGGGATCCCGGCGTTCTGGAACCTCCTCACGGCCGGCCGCACCGCGACCCGGGGCATCACGCTCTTCGACCCCACCGGGTTCCGCTCCCGGATCGCCGCCGAGGTCGACTTCGACCCGACGGCCCACGGGCTGGGCCCGGAGGACGTCCAACGGGCCGACCGCTACGTCCAGTTCGCGATGGTCGCGGCCGACGAGGCGATCGCCGACGCCGGTTTGGACCTCGCCGCCGAGGACCCGTGGCGGATCGCCGTCTCGCTCGGGACCGCCGTCGGCGGCACCACCCGGCTGGAGCACGACTACGCGCTGGTCAGCGACGCCGGCGCCCGCTGGGACGTGGACCACCGGCAGGCGCAGCCGCAGCTGCACCGGGCTTTCGCCCCCAGCACGCTGGCCTCCACGGTGGCCGAACGGACCGGCGCGCGCGGCCCGGTGCAGACCGTCTCCACCGGCTGCACCTCCGGTCTGGACGCGATCGGCTACGGCTTCCAGGCGGTCGAGGAGGGCCGCGCCGACATCTGCGTCGCCGGCGCCTCCGACTCCCCGATCTCGCCGATCACGGTCGCCTGCTTCGACGCCATCAAGGCCACCAGCGAGCGCAACGACGACCCGCAGCACGCCTCCCGTCCCTTCGACGCCGACCGCGACGGGTTCGTGCTCGGCGAGGGCGGTGCCGTCCTGGTGCTGGAGGAGCTGGAGCACGCCCGCCGCCGCGGCGCCCGGATCTACGGCGAGGTCGGCGGCTTCGCCACCTTCGGCAACGCGTACCACATGACCGGCCTCACCAAGGAGGGGCTGGAGATGTCCCGGGCGATCGACCACGCGCTCGACCACGCCCGGGTCAACCGCACCGACGTCGACTACGTCAACGCGCACGGCTCGGGCACCAAGCAGAACGACCGGCACGAGACCGCCGCGGTCAAGCGCTCGCTGGGCGCGCACGCCTTCGGGACGCCGATGAGCTCGATCAAGTCGATGGTCGGGCACTCGCTCGGCGCGATCGGCGCGATCGAGGTCGTCGCCTGCACCCTGGCGCTCGCCCACGGCATCGTGCCGCCGACCGCCAACTACGAGACTCCGGACCCGGAGTGCGACCTCGACTACGTGCCGCGCACCGCGCGCGAGCTGCCGCTGAGCCACATCCTCTCGGTCGGCAGCGGATTCGGCGGATTCCAGTCCGCCGTCGTGCTCAACAGAACGGGGTGAGTTCCATGACGTCACGTCAGCAGGGCCGCCGGGCGGTGATCACCGGCCTCGGCGTGGTGGCACCGAACGGTGTCGGGGCCGATGCCTTCTGGAAGGCCACCCGCCAGGGCGTGAGCGTCCTCGACCGGATCTCCCGCGAGGGCTGCACCGGGCTGCCGCTCCGGATCGCCGGCCAGGTACAGGACTTCGAGCCGCAGTCGGCGATCGACAACCGCTACCTGGTGCAGACCGACCGCTTCACGCACTACGCGATGGCCGCCGCCGATCTGGCGGTGGAGGACGCCGGCTTCCGCGCCGACGCCGAACAACCCTTCGCGGTCGGCGTGGTGACCGCGGCGGGCTCCGGCGGCGGCGAGTTCGGCCAGCGCGAGCTCCAGCAACTCTGGGGCCAGGGCCCGAGGTTCGTCGGTCCGTACCAGTCCATCGCCTGGTTCTACGCGGCCAGCACCGGCCAGATCTCGATCCGCGGCGGCTACAAGGGCCCGTGCGCGGTGGTCGCCAGCGACGAGGCCGGCGGCCTGGACGCCCTCGCGCACGCCGCCCGCACGATCGAGCGCGGCACCGACGCGGTGGTGGTCGGCGCGGCCGAGGCTCCGCTGGCGCCGTACTCGATGGTCTGCCAGCTCGGCTACCCCGAACTCAGCCTGGCCGAGCGGGCCGAGGAGGCCTACCTGCCGTTCACCGCGAAGGCCTGCGGCTTCGCCCCCGCCGAGGGCGGCGCGATGCTGATGCTGGAGGACGAGCAGACCGCCCGACGGCGCGGTGCCACCGTCCGGGCGTACCTGACCGGGCACGGCGCCACCTTCACCGGGGCCTCCCGCTGGGAGGAGTCCCGGGACGGGCTGGCCGCCGCGATCCGGATCGCGCTGGACGAGGCCCGGATCGCGGCCGAGGAGATCGACGTGGTCTTCGCGGACGCGCTGGGCGTGCCGGCCGCCGACCGGGCGGAGGCGCTGGCACTGGCCGACGCGCTCGGCCCGGCCGCCGAGCGGGTCCCGGTCACCGCCCCCAAGACCGGTACCGGGCGGGCCTACTGCGGCGCCCCGCTGTTGGACGTGACCGCCGCCGTACTGGCCATGGAGGACGGCGTCCTACCGCCCACCCCCAACGTCACCGAGGTCTGCCACGACCTCGCGCTGGTGACCGACCGCGCCCGCCCCGCCGAGCTGCGCACCGCCCTGGTGGTCAGCCGCGGGCTGATGGGCTCCAACTCCGCGCTGGTGCTCCGGCGCGGCGAGCGGTCCTGACCACTCCGTCACACCCCGCTCCGTCACACCCCGCTCCGTCACACCTCCGAAGGGAACACCCCGTGAGCAACACCCTCAGCTATCCGGAACTCGCCACCCTGCTGCAGGCCCGGGCCGGCGTCACCGTCGCCCCGGCCGACCTGGAGCAGCCGGGCGCGCAGTTCGACGCGTTCGGCGTCGACTCACTCGGACTGCTCGGCGTCGTCGGCGAGTTGGAGAACCGGCACGGCCTCAAGGTCACCTCCGGCGCCGAGTCCGCCAAGACCCCGGCCGAGTTCCTCGCGCTGGTCAACTCCTCCCTCTCCGCGAAGGCCGGTGCCTGAGATGCCCGGACACACCGACAACGAGATCGTCATCGCCGCGCCGCTCGACCTGGTCTGGGAGATCACCAACGACCTGGAGAACTGGCCGGAGCTCTTCAGCGAGTACGCCTCCGTCGACGTCCTGGAGCGCGACGGCGACCGCGTGCGGTTCCGGCTCACCATGCACCCGGACGAGAACGGCCAGGTGTGGAGCTGGGTCTCCGAGCGGACCACCGACAAGTCCTCGCTCGCGGTGCGCGCCCGCCGGGTCGAACCCGGCCCGTTCGAGTTCATGGACATCCGCTGGGAGTACGCGGAGGTCCCGGCCGGCACGAAGATGCGCTGGATCCAGGACTTCGCGATGAAGCCCACCGCCCCGGTCGACGACGCCGGCATGGTCGACCACATCAACAAGAACTCGCGGATCCAGCTGCAGCTGATCCGGGAGAAGGTCGAGAAGCGGGCGGCCGAGCTGTGAGCGGCATGCACCGGGCCCTGATCGTCGCCCGGATGAAGCCCGAGGCGGCGCCGGACATCGCCGAGGTGTTCGCCGAGTCCGACCAGGGCGAACTCCCGCACCTGATCGGCGTGACCAGTCGCAGCCTCTTCCAGTTCGGCGACGTCTACCTGCACCTGATCGAGGCCGACCGACCGCCGGGCCCGGCCGTCGCCAAGGTCGTCGGGCACCCGGAGTTCCGCTCCGTGAGTGACCGCCTGACCGCCTTCGTGCAGGCCTACGACCCGGCCACCTGGCGTGAGCCGAAGGATGCGATGGCGCGGGAGTTCTACCGCTGGGAGCGCTGAACCCGCGCGCCCCCGATGGGCCCGTCCCCGGCCGTGTGCCGGGGGCGGGCCCGGCTCGTTTCCCGGGTCCGTTCCCCCGAGCGCCCCGCCTCCCGAGCGCCCTGCCTCGTACACGCACGGCTCGGGCGCTCCGGCGCCTTGAGCGGTTTCACCCGGATCGCCCGGGCAGCCGGGTGAACACACCCGGGACTCCACCCGAAGGGCGTACGGTCCGTACCGGCGCTGCCACGCTCCGGTGGCAGGCGGCGGCACGGTGGATGACGGTGGATCAGGCGCACACCCCCCGCGAGTCCTCTTGTCCGGCACCGTGCCGGCAGTCGCGGGCCCGCGCGCCGGAAGGAACAACCTCATGCGTTCTGCACGCACGCTGCTCGCCGGGGCGGCCGTCGCCGCCGTCCTCACCGCCGGTGCCCCCATGGCCTTCGCCGACGGGGCCGCCGACCAGGGCAAGAACCTCACCTGGCAGGAGAAGCAGGACAAGCCCGACAAGGGCGCTGCCGACAGTTCGAAGCCCGCCGACGACAAGAAGGGCGGCGCCTCCGAGGAGCACAAGGGTTCCGAGGAGCACAAGGGCACGGAGGAGCACAAGGGTTCCGAGGAGCACAAGGGCTCCGGCGAACACAAGGGCACCGAGGCCAAGGACGAGGACCACACGACCCCGCACGGCGGCGTGCACACCGGCGGCGGCGGTCTGGCACTGTCCGGCGGCGGGCTCGCCTCCGGCGCGGTGCTGCTGCTCGGCGGCCTCGGGGCCGGCGCCTTCGCCCTGCGCCGCGGCCGCCGTGCCTCCGGCGCGGTCGCCTGACACCGCGCACCCTGATTCCGCCGCCTCCGGGCGCCTCCCCGGCCGGGGTGAGGCGCCTCGGGGGCGGCGGGCCGTTCGGAACCGGTTGAGCGGAGGACAGGAATGACGGGCGGTCCCACCCCTGGAATGCCCCGGCTGCTGCGCGCCGGGATGGGCGCGGCAGCGGTAGGTCTGCTGCTGATCTACAACTCGGTGGACACCGGGCCGAGCACCGACGCGGCGGCCACCCAGGCCGCTCCCCCGGCGGCCGCCGCACCGGCCGTGCCCGGGCCGTCGGCCGCCGCCTCCCCGCCGCCCGCGGCAGCCGCACCGGGTGCGCCGGCGCTCAAGCGCGCCAAGCCGACCCGGCTGCGGATCCCGCAGATCGGCGTGGACGCGCCGTTCACCGAGCTGACCCTCGGCCCGGCCGGCCAGCTCAACGCGCCGCCGCCGGACGACAAGAACCTGGTCGGCTGGTACCGCGACGGCGTGACCCCGGGCGAGCGCGGCAGCGCGGTCGTCGCCGGGCACGTGGACACCACCAAGGGCCCGGCGGTGTTCCTGCTGCTGAGCCTGCTGCTGCCGGGGAACAAGGTCGAGGTGAGCCGAGCGGACGGCACGGTCGCGGTGTTCACGGTCGACGCGGTGGAGACCTTCGCCAAGGACGCCTTCCCCGACAAGAGGGTGTACGGCAAGACCCCCGACGCCCAGCTGCGCCTGATCACCTGCGGCGGCACGTACGACAAGAAGCGGCGGGACTACCTGGACAACGTGGTGGTCTTCGCGCACCTGGAGTCCTCCGCCAAGGCGGCCTGAGCGGGGCACCCGCACGCGAACGACCGCCGGTCCCCGATCTCCCGGGGGCCGGCGGTCGTCGTGTGCGGCGTCGCGTACCGGCCGCGTGCGCCGGGCTCCTGCGCCGGACGTCGGTGTCAGCCGCGGACGGTGGCCTCGAAGGCGTGCAGGTAGGGGTTGACCGGGCACACCTCGGTGACCGTCAGACCGGCTTCCTCCATCAGCCGGACCATGCTCTCCTCGGAGTGCTTGGCGCCGCCCACGTTGAGCATCAGCATCAGGTCCATGGCGGTGGTGAAGCGCATCGACGGGCTGTTGTCGACCAGGTTCTCCACCACCACGACGCGGGCGCCGGGGTGGGCCGCCGCCACCACGTTGGCGAGGGTGCGGCGGGTGCTCTCGTCGTCCCACTCCAGGATGTTCTTGATGATGTACAGGTCGGCGCGGACCGGGATGTCCACCCGGCAGTCGCCCGGCACCAGCCGGGCCCGGGCGGCGAAGGCGCCGCCCTCCCGCAGCCGGGGATCGGCGCCGGCGACGACCTTGGGCAGGTCGAGCAGGGTGCCGTGCAGCGCCGGGTGCTTCTCCAGCAGGCTGGCCAGCACGTGGCCCTGGCCGCCGCCGATGTCGACCACCGAGTCGACGTCGGTGAGGTCCAGGTAGTCGGCGAGATCCCGGGCGGACTGCCGGCTGGAGGTGGTCATCGCCTTGTCGAAGACCTTCGCCGAGTCGCCGCCCTCGCTGTGCAGGTAGTCGAAGAACTCCTTCCCGAACAGCTCCGGGAACACGTTGCGGCCGGAGCGGACCGCCTCGTCCAGCTTCGGCCAGGCCTCCCAGGTCCACGGCTCGGTGCACCAGAGGGAGATGTAGCGCAGGGAGTTGGGGGCGTCCTCGCGCAGCAGCCGGGACATCTCGGTGTGCTCGAAGCGGTCGTCGCCGCTCTCGGCGAAGATTCCGTAGCAGGTGAGCGCGCGCAGCAGGCGGCGCAGCTGGCGGGGTTCGGTGTCGAGCGCGACCGCGAGGTCGGTGACGGTGGTCGCGGTGTCGCCGAGCACGTCGGCGACGCCGAGCCGGGCGGCCGCGCGGACGGCGGCGGCGCAGGCGGCGCCGAAGACGAGTTCGCGCAGGCGCATCGCGGCCTGCGGGCCGGTGTGGACGCGTGCAGTGGTCATTCGCGGTTCCTTGGGAGTGGGCGGCGAGGGGCTGGAAACGATGGGCGGGTCGGGCGGCGAGGGGGTGGGGTGCTCAGCAGCGGCCGGAGGGCTCGGAGCGCTCGCAGGTGTTGCGGGCGAAGGTGTTGCCGGCGCCGGCGTCGCGGTCGGCGAGGTCGGCCGGGCCGTTGCCGCTCAGGCGGTTGTCGGTGACGACGGCCCGGGTGTTGGAGATGCCGACGACGCTCTTGAAGAGGACGATGCCGCCGGAGAAGTCCGAGGTGCCCGTGTTGTCGCGGACCTCGTTGTCGGTGACCCGGGTGTCCTCGGTGCCGGTGAGCACGATGCCGGCGCCCTGGATGGCGCCCAGGCGCGGGTTGGCCGGGCAGAACTTGTTGTTGGCGACGACCTTGTTGCGCCGTACGTCCAGGTTCCCGGCGCGGGGCACGCCCTCGTCGCCGACCACGAAGACGCCGCTGCAGTTGCCGCTGATGTCGTTGCCCTGGACGGCCAGTCCGCGCAGCCGGCGGACGGTGACGCCGACCCGGTTGCCGGTCAGCTCGTTGCCCTCGACCACGGTGCCGCCGGTGTCGGGCGAACCGCCTTCGCGGTAGGCGTAGTTGGCGAGGAAGACGCCGGACTGGCCGTTGTCGGTGGAGCGGTTGTCGAGGATGGCGGCCCGGGTGGACATCTCCTGGCTGATGCCCTGCTGGGCGTTGTCGTGGACGTAGGTGTGGCGGACGGTCAAGCCGGTGGTGCCGCTGGCGTCGATGCCGTTCTTGGCGAAGCCGGTGACGGCGAGGGCCTCGATCGTGACGTCGGGCAGCGGGTCCGTCTCGGTGCCGTCGACGCAGATGCCGTGCCCGGCGGTGGCGCAGGCGTTCTCCTTGCCGGTGCCGGGGGTGATCACGCTGTCCGGGCCGGAGCCGACCAGGGTGAGGCGGGGGGTGGTGATGCGGACGCTGCCCCGGTAGGTGCCGGGCAGCACCAGGACGGTGTCGCCGGGCCGGGCGGCGTCGACGGCCTGCTGAATCGATTCGCCCGACTGGACGAGGTGCAGTCGGCCGAGGTCGACGGCGTGGGCCGCGGGCGCGGCGGCCAGGGTGACGAAGGCGGTGGTCAGGGCAGTGGCGGCCGCGGTGGCCGCGGCGAGGTGGTGGACCCGTCGCGTGGGCATGAGTGGTGACCTGTCTTTCGGCGCGCGCGGTGTTCGTGGTGGTGTGTCGGGGTGCTTCGTGGTGTGTCGCGGTGTGCGTGGTGGTGTCGGGTGTCCGGCCCGGCGCGGCGGTGTGGGCTGACGCGCTGTGCGCGGGCGGTGACGGCCGGTGGGTGCGGCCGAGTCGACGGTACGGTCGCCCGGGTGGGGTCGCCACCAGGGCTGGGCTGCGGGACTGACGGGGCGTCGGCCGGGCGGGGGACGGCCCGGCGTGGCGCGCGGTTTCGCCGGGCCGGGAAGCCCTGCCGTCGGGCGCCCGCCGCGCCCCGCCCCGCACCGTCGCCCCGGCGCGTGACATCCTCGGGGCCATGACCACCGCGCTCGTACCGTCCGTCGCCACCGCCCGCAACCCGATCGGCGCCCATGTGCCGGTGGCCGGCCGCGGGCTGGCCGGGACGGGTCTGGCGTACGCGCGGCGGGTCGGCGCCGAGACGGTGCAGGTGTTCGTCGCCAACCCGCGCGGCTGGGCCACTCCCCCGGGCAACCCGGCGCAGGACGAGCAGTTCCGCACCGCCTGCGCCGAACAGGGCGTCCCCGCCTGGGTGCACGCGCCCTACCTGATCAACTTCGGCTCGGACAACCCGGCCACCCGCGAGCGCTCGGCCGACTCGCTGCGGCACTCGCTGCGCCGCGGACACGCCATCGGCGCGCTCGGGGTGGTCCTGCACACCGGCTCGGCGGTCGGTACGGCACCCGGCGGCGGCCCGCGCCGGACCGAGGCGATGGCGCAGGTCCGCGAGGACGTCCGGCCGCTGCTGGACGAGCTCGACGCGCTCGGCGCGGACGCCCCCTGGCTGCTGCTGGAGCCGACCGCCGGTCAGGGCAGCTCGCTCTGCTCGCGGCTGGAGGAGCTGGCCGAGTACGTGGAGGCCCTGGACGGTCACCCGAAGGTGGGAGTCTGCCTGGACACCTGCCACGCCTTCGCCGCCGGGCACGACCTGGCGGTCCCCGGCGGGGTGACGGCCGCACTGGACGCCCTGGCCTCCGCCGCCGGCCCCGGCCGACTGCGGCTGATCCACGCCAACGACTCCGAGGACGTCGTCGGCGCCCGCAAGGACCGGCACGCCAACATCGGCGCCGGGATGATCGGCGCGGAGCCGTTCCGCGAGCTGTTCGAGCACCCGGAGACGGCCGGCGTCCCCCTTCTGGTGGAGACCCCGGACCGCAAGCACGGCGGGGACGGCACCGGGCACGCGCTGGACATCGCCGTGCTGAAGCGGCTGCGGGAGCGGGCCGAGGTCCGCGCCTGAGGGCTCCGGGCGCCGGCGGCCCCCGGCCCGCACCGCGCGCGTGCGGGCCGGAGCAGCTGCCGCCGGAGCTGCCGGATGACGGGGCCGGTGGCAGGCTGGTACGGATCACTGCCGCCTGCCTTCCATGGGGGTCGTTCCATGTCTCCGACCCGGAAACTCGCCGAGTTGCCGTGCGGACGTCGCAGCAAGTGGGTGGTGCTCGCCCTGTGGCTGGTGCTGCTGGTGGCCGCCGGCCCGCTGGCCGGAAAGCTGATGGGCGCCGAGGACAACCAGGCGTCCAGCTGGCTGCCCGGCAACGCCGAGTCCACCCGGGTGCTCGACGAGCAGCGAGCCTTCCAGCCGGTGGACACCGCCCAGGCCGTCGTGGTGTACCAGCGGACCAGCGGCATCACCCCCGCCGACCGGGCCGAGGCCACCCGCGACGCCGTCCGGTTCGCCGCCGTGCCGCACGTCGTCGGGCCGGTGAACGGACCGGTGGTCTCGACCGACGGCCAGGCCATGCAGACCACCGTGCCGATCGACATCGGCAGCAACGGCTGGAACGACCTCAAACCCGCCGTCGACCAGCTGCGCCGGATCGCCGCCACCGACAGCAACGGCATGACCACCCACGTGACCGGCCCCGGCGGTGTCGGCGCCGACCAGGCCGAGGCCTTCGCGGGCATCGACAGCTCGCTGCTCACCGCCACCGTCAGCGTGGTGATCATCCTGCTGCTGCTCACCTACCGCAGCCCGGTGCTGTGGATCCTGCCGCTGGTCTCGGCGGCCGGGGCGCTGACCGTCGCCGAGGCGATCATCTACCTGCTCGCGAAACACACCGGACTGACCGTCAACGCGCAGAGCGCCGGCATCCTGATCGTCCTGGTGCTCGGCGCCGGGACGGACTACGCGCTGCTGCTGACCGCCCGCTACCGGGAGGAGCTGCGCCGCCACCAGGACCGGCACGAGGCGATGGCCTTCGCCCTGCACCGGGCCGGGCCCGCCATCATCGCCTCCTCGGCGACCGTGATCGTCTCCATGCTCTGTCTGCTGGTCGCCGAGATGAACTCCACCCGGGGCCTCGGCCCGGTCTGCGCGATCGGCGTCCTGGTCGCCCTCGTGGCGATGCTCACCCTGTTGCCCGCCCTGCTGGTGATCGTCGGCCGCTGGGTGTTCTGGCCGGTCCGGCCCGGGTACGGCACGCCGGAGCCGACCAGGACCGGCCGCTGGGCGCACATCGGCACCTGGATCGGCCGTCGGCCCCGGAAGGTGTGGGTGACGACGGCGCTGGCGCTCGCGGCCTGCTGCATCGGACTGGTCTCGCTCGACGCCAACGGCCTCAGCACCGCCGGGACCTTCACCGGCACACCGGACTCGGTGGTCGGCCAGCAGGTGCTGGAGGAGCACTTCCCCGGCGGAACGGGCGCACCGCTCACCGTCATCTCCACCGACGCCGGCGCCCCCGCCGTCCGGGAGGCGGCCCGGACGACGGCCGGGGTGGCGGCCACCACGCCACCGGTCGTCCACGGCGGGCAGGCCCTGTTCCAGGCGACCCTCGCCGATCCGCCGGACAGCCGGGCCGCCAAGGACACCGTCGACCGGGTGCGGGCCGCCGTGCACGCCGTGCCGGGCGCGGACGCCAAGGTCGGCGGCAGCACCGCCGTGGTGCTGGACGCCGGACGCGCCGCGGCGCACGACAACCGGGCGATCATCCCGCTGGTCCTCGGCGTGGTGCTGCTGATCCTGGCGGTGCTGCTGCGAGCCGTCACGGCGCCGCTGGTGCTGATCGCGACCGTGGTGCTGTCGTACGCGGCGGCGCTAGGGATCAGCGCCTTCTTCTTCGCGCACGTCTTCCACTTCCAGGGGCAGGACAACGCGTTCCCGCTGTTCGTCTTCGTCTTCCTGGTCGCGCTGGGAATCGACTACAACATCTTCCTGATGACCCGGATCCGGGAGGAGTCCGCCCAGTACGGCACCCGGCAGGGGGCGTTGAACGGGCTGTCCGCCACCGGCGGGGTGATCACCTCGGCCGGCCTGATCCTCGCCAGCACCTTCGCCGTGCTCGGCACCCTGCCGATCGTGGGCTTCGCCGAGATCGGCTTCGCGGTGGCCCTCGGCGTGCTGCTCGACACCCTGATCGTGCGCTCGGTGCTGGTCACCGCGCTCACCATGGACCTGGACCGGCACATGTGGTGGCCGGGGCGGCTGGCCCGTCCCGGCGCGGTCGCGCAGGCGCCGCCGAGCGGGCAGGGGTGAGCGGGCAGGGGTGAGCCCGGGTGCCGCCGCGCGGCACCCGGGCTCACCCGTCGATCAGCGGCCGATCAGCAGTCGATCAGCAGTCGCCGATGCACTTGTCGTCGGTGTGCTCGTGCGCGTTGAGCCACTGGGCGTGCGGGCCGAACAGGCCGACACCGGCCGAGCCCGTCTCCAGGCTCGCCGAGGTCGACGAGTCCGACGCGTGCCAAGCGGCCATCGCCGGCACCGGCACCGCGAGAGCGGCGGCGCCCGTCACGGCGGCGATCACGGCGAGCTTGCGGGCGTTTCCACGAAACGACATCAGATGTCCTTTGGGTGGTCGGTGGTCTCTGGCATGGGAGGAGAAGCGCCCCGGGGCCGGCCACAAGCACACCCGGCCACCCCGCGGCACCGGCACAGATTTGCACACGAACCCGCACGAACCCGCCTCCATCGCAACCCGGCTGAGGCATTCGGGTGACACAACTCCCCCTCCCGGACGAACCGGGTGGCCCGTTCGCGTACGTGGTCGAACGGCCGGTCGGAGCACGCCGGACGAGTGCCCGTCGGATCGCCGTACCACCGCAAGTCTTCCGGCGAAGCGCCGGACCGACTGAACAAATCCCGTCGATTTGGTGCACGATGCCGCCCGGTCCGAGCATGAACGGTCGCTCCGCCCACTCCGCACGCTCCACCGAGCGCGCCGCCGGAGCCTGAGCAGGACCACGAAAGGCGCACCACCCTCATGCAGACCAGTCCCGCCGCACCCCGGCAGGCGACCCGACCGGACGGCCCGGAGACCCCGGCCCCGGTCGACCGGACTCCCGCGAAGAACGGCCGCTTCGGGCTGGCGACCGCCACCGCCCTGGTGATGGGCAACATCATCGGCGGCGGCATCTTCATGATCCCGGCCGCGGTGGCCCCGTACGGGACGGTCAGCCTGGCCGCCTTCGCCGTGCTCACCGTGGGCGCGATCGCGCTGGCGCTGGTCTTCGGGCAACTGGCCCGCCGCGACCCGCGCACCGGCGGGCCGTACGTCTACGCCCGGGAGGCCTTCGGGGACTTCGCCGGCTTCCTGTCCGCCTGGTCGTACTGGATCACCACCTGGGTCAGCAACGCCGCGCTCGCCGTCGCCGCCGTCGGCTACCTCGACGTGCTGCTGCCGGTCGGCCACTCCACCGCGTTCGGCATCACCGCGGCGCTGGCCTTCCAGTGGCTGCCCGCGCTGGCGAACCTGGCCGGGACGCGGTACGTGGGAGCCGTCCAACTCGTCTCCACCGTCCTGAAGTTCATCCCGCTGCTACTGGTCTCGGTGGGCGGCCTGTGCTTCTTCGACCCGAAGAACCTCGGACCCTTCGACGGGAACGGCCGGGGCTGGGCGGGCGGCATGACCGCCGCCGCGGCGATCCTGCTGTTCAGTTACCTGGGCGTGGAGTCGGCCGCGATGAGCGCGGGGAAGGTCCGCGACCCGGAGCGCAACGTCGGCCGAGCCAGCGTGCTCGGCACCGCCAGCGCGGCGGTGGTCTACCTGCTGGGCACCCTCGCGGTCTTCGGCAGCGTCGCCCACGAGCGACTCGTCCACTCCACCGCGCCGTTCTCGGACGCCGTGGACGCCATGTTCGGCGGCTCCTGGGGCGGTACGGCGATCGCCGTCGCCGCACTGGTCTCGATGACCGGCGCCCTCAACGGCTGGACCCTGTTGGCCGCCCAGGCGCCGTACGCGGCCGCCAAGGACGGCCTCTTCCCTGCGGTCTTCGCGAAGGAACGGCGCGGAGTGCCGGTCTTCGGCGTGGTGGTGAGCGTCGCCCTGGCCTCGGCGCTGACCGTCCTCAACTTCGCCAGCGGGGCGAAGGGTGCCTTCGACATCCTGGTGCTGGTCACCACCTTCACCGCCACCGTCCCTTATCTGCTCTCCACCGCCGCCCAGTTGTACTGGCTGGTCCGCGGCGCCACCGACACCGTGGACAACGGCCGGCTCGTCCGCGACGCCGCCCTCGGGCTCGGCGGCTTCGCCTTCTCGCTCTGGCTGTTGGCCGGGGCCGGCTACGCCGCCGTCTACCAGGGCGTGTTGTTCCTCTTCGCGGGGATCCTGGTCTACGTCTGGATGGCGGGCCGCCGCCGCGACTGACCTCCCGGCGGCGGCCGATGCCCGGGGCCGGTTCGGGGCCGGCCCCGAACTCCTCTTCCGAATACCGGAATTGCCCGGCAATGACCGACACGTGTCAGCAATTCACCGGCCATGGACCGGCAATCGACCGGTAAAGACCGGATATCCACGAGGATTTCACCTCCTGGGTCTACCCGCGTAGCCGACGGGTTCGCCACACTGGCGCACGCAACTCAGCAGCTCATCCGATGAGATGATGGAGCGTTCGCCATGGCCCCCACCGCGTCCATACGCCGGTTCCTGCCCTGCGTCCCGGCCGCCGCCGCCCTCGCCGCCGCCACCGTGCTCACAACCGGCACCCCGGCCCAGGCCGCCCTGCCGACCCCGATCTCCGCGGCCACCGCCCGCGCCTACCTAGCCGCGATGCCCGCCACCGCCGAGACCCACGGGAACACCTACGACCGGACGCTGTTCCCGGCCTGGATCACCATCAGCGGCACCTGCGACACCCGCGAGTGGGTGGTCAAGCGGGACGGCACCGACGTCGCCACCGACACCTCCTGCAAGGCCACCAGCGGCAGTTGGTCCTCGCCGTACGACAACGTCACCACCACCAGCGCCTCCTCCTTCGACGTCGACCACCTGGTGCCGCTCTCCGAGGCCTGGGCCTCCGGCGCCTGGTCCTGGACCACCGCCCAGCGCCAGGCCTTCGCCAACGACGTCACCCGCCCCCAGCTGCTCCTGGTGTCCGCCGGCAGCAACCGCTCCAAGGGCGACCGCGACCCCGCCGAGTGGCTCCCCCAGGCCTCCTACCGCTGCACCTACGCCCGCGCCTGGGTCCAGGTCAAGCAGTACTACGGCCTCGGCGTCGACAGCGCCGAGAAGACCGCGCTCACCGGCATCCTCAACGGCTGCTGACCACCGCCGCTTTGGCGGCGCCCCGCGCCGGCCGGACCGGTCGGAACGGAGCGGCCGGCGCGGGGCGCCGCCAGGGGAAGTCCACTCGAACGCCGCCTCCGGCGCGCCCCGCACCGCGCCGGCGCCTACGGTGCGGTGCCAGGGGGTCAACCGAGCGGAAGGCTGTTGCTGACATGGCGGGCAGGTTCGAGCTGTACGTGGACGAGACCGGGATGCACCGGTTCCGGCTCAAGGCGAGCAACGGGTCGGTCGTGGTGACCGGCGACCCGGAGGAGAGCAAGGACGACTGCCTGAGGAGCATCGAGTCGATCCGCAAGCTCGCGCCGTACGCGGAGCTCAAGGAGGCCGCCGGGTCGGTGTGAGGCCGGGGCGGCAGCGGTCGGCCGTTGACACTCGGCAGGTCGAACAGCAGATAGCAGACATCAGGCAGCAGGGGACGCGGGTCGGTGGTGCAAATCGCCGACCCGCGTTCGCTTGTACGACAGATCCCTTTGGCCGGGTGCACGCCGGGTGCGGACAGAACACTGGCATGCGTGTCGTCATCGTCACCGAGTCCTTTCCGCCCGAGGTCAACGGGGTCGCCCACAGCGTGCTGCGGACGGCCGAGCACCTGGTCCGCCGGGGCCATCAGCCCCTCGTCGTCACCCCCGCGCCGGCGCGGGGCGCGGAGTGCCCGCCGGAGACCTTCGGGACTGCCGAGGCGGCGGAGATCCCCGTGGTGCGCATTCCGTCGATGCCGTTGCCGGGGTATCCGCAGGTGCGGATCGCGCTGCCGAGCCGGCAGCTGGCGGCCGCGGTCGCCGGGCACCGGCCGGACATCGTGCACCTGGCCAGTCCGTTCGTGCTCGGGGCGCGCGGCGGGCAGGTGGCGGCGCGGCTCGGGGTGCCCGCCGTGGCCGTCTACCAGACCGACCTCGCCGGGTACGCGCACGCCTACCGGGCCGGGCGGGGGCTCGGCGAGGCCGCCGCGTGGCGGCGGATCCGGGCCGTGCACCGGGCGGCCGCCCGTACCCTGGCGCCGTCCACCCCGGCCGCGCAGGACCTGACCGCACACGGGGTGCCCCGGGTGCAGCTGTGGCCGCGCGGCGTGGACTCGGTGCGGTTCCACCCCCGGCACCGGGACGAGGCGCTGCACCGGGCGCTCGCGCCGGGCGGGGAGGTGCTGGTCGGGTACGTCGGGCGGCTGGCGCCGGAGAAGCGGGTCGACCTGCTGACGGCGGCCTCGGCGCTGCCCGGGGTGCGGGTGGTGATCGTCGGGGACGGCCCCTCGGCGCCCGGGCTGAAGGCCTCGATGCCCGGCGCGGTGTTCCTGGGCCGCCGGACCGGCGAGGAACTGGCGCGCTGCTTCGCGACGCTGGACGTGTTCGTGCACACCGGCCCGCTGGAGACCTTCTGTCAGACCATCCAGGAGGCGATGGCGAGCGGGGTGCCGGTGATCGGCCCGGCCGCGGGCGGTCCGCTGGACCTGGTGGCGCACCGCCGCACCGGGCTGCTGGTGCCGCCCCGGGACGGCGCCGCGGTGGCCCGGGCGGTCGCCGAGCTGGCCGCCGACCCGGCGCGGCGGGCCGCGTACGGGCGGTCGGGGCGGGCGGAGGTGACCGCGCGCACCTGGGAGGCGGTCGGGGACCTGCTGCTGCGGCACTACGCCGAGGTGCTGGCGGAGCACCGGGGGGTGCCGGTGGCGTCCCCCGCGCCGGCGCCGGTCGGACCGCTCCCGAAGGGCCCGGCGGCCGCGGCCGCCCTGCCGGAGGAGTTGCCGGCATGATCTCCGCCCCGAGAGGAGCCGCCGGCCCGGCCTCCGCCCCGGCCGGCGAGGCGCTGACCATCGTGCGGCTGGCCAACTTCGTCACCCCGGTCTCCGGCGGCCTGCGCACCGCGCTGCGCCACCTCGGCACCGGCTACCGGGCGGCCGGGCACCGGCCGGTGCTGATCGTGCCCGGCGAGCGGCGCTCCGCGGAGGAGACCGAGCAGGGCCTCGTGCTCACCCTGCCGGGGCCGGTGCTGCCGGCCAGCGGCGGCTACCGGCTGCTCACCGACCGCCGGGCCGTGGCCGCCGAGCTGACCAGACTCTCCCCCGACCGGCTGGAGGTGTCCGACCGCACCACGCTGCGCTGGACCGGCGCCTGGGCCCGGCGGCACGGGGTGCGCTCGGTGATGGTGTCGCACGAGAGCGCCGCCGGGGTGCTGCGCACCCGGGGCGTGCCCGGGCCGCTGGCGGACGCGGCCGCCGACCGGCTCAACGCGGCGACCGCCCGGGCGTACGACTCGGTGCTGTGCACCACCGACTGGGCGGCGGCGGAATTCCGGCGGATCGGCACCCCGAACCTGGTCCGGGCGCCGCTCGGGGTGGACCTGGAGGCGATGCGGCCGCTGCCGCAGGACGACCGGGCGGCGGAGCGGGCCCGGTACGCCGCGCCGGAGGAGGTGCTGCTGGTGCTGTGCTCGCGGCTCTCGGCGGAGAAGCGGCCCGAGCGGGCGATCGAGGCGCTGGCCGTACTGCGGGGCCGGCGGGTGCCCGCCGTCCTCGTGGTGGCCGGGACCGGTCCGCTGCGGGAGCGGCTGGCGGAGCGGGCCGCGCGGCTGCGGCTGCCGGTGCGCTTCCTCGGGCACCTGAGCGGGCGCGCGGCACTGGCCCGGCTGCTGGGCTGCGCGGACGTGGTGCTCGCACCCGGGCCGGTGGAGACCTTCGGGCTGGCCGCGATGGAGGCACTGGCCTGCGGGACGCCGGTCGTGGTCAGCCGCTCCTCCGCGCTGCCCGGGCTGGTCGGGCTCGCCGGTGTGGCGGCGGCCGACACCGGAGGCGGATTCGCCTCCGCGGTACGCCAGTTGCTGGGCCGGCCGGAGAGCGCGCGGCGCGCGACCGCCCGGGCGCAGGCGGAGCGCTACGGCTGGCCGGCTGCGGTGGCGGCGTTCCTGGCGGCGCACGGTGTCCGTTACGGCGGCGCGGCGCACGGTGTCCGCAACGGCGGCGCGGCGGACGGTGTCCGCAACGGCGGCGCGGTGGACGGTGTCCGCAACGGCGGCGCGGTGGAAGGGGGTTGGGATGAGCATGCTCGGCACCGGTCCTGACCGGGTGGCGGAGGATCGCTCACCGGCGGGCGAGTTGACGCGGTTCGTCGCGCTCGGGGACTCGCTGACCGAGGGAGTCGGGGACGCGGTGGGCGAGGGCTGGCGCGGCTGGGCGGCCGTCCTGGCACACGCGCTGGTGCCCGACGGGCGGGCGGTCGAGTTCACCAACCTGGCGTGCAGCGGCGCACTGACCACCGACTTGACGGATCGTCAACTCCCGCGGGCGCTGGCACTGCGGCCGCAGCTGGCGGCCGTGGTGGTCGGCGGCAACGACACCCTCCGGGGCGGCTTCGACATCCGGCGCACCACGCTGGAACTGGACGCCACCCTGGGCGAACTGTCCGGCCACGGCGCCGTCCTGCTGACCGCCTGCCTGCCCGACCCGGGCACCCTGCTGGGGCTCCCGGCAGCGCTCACCCGTCCGCTGGCCCGGCGGATGCGGGCGGTCAACACGGTGGTGCACGCCCTCACCGTGCGCCACCGGGCGGTGCACCTGCACCTCGCCGAGCTGCCGTGGCTGGAGGAACGGCGTCTGCTGAGCGTGGACCGGCTGCACCCCAGCGCCGAGGGCCACCACCTGATCGCCCGCCGCTTCCACGAACTGCTCGCCGAGGCCGGACACCCGCTCGGCCCGCCGCCCACCGCCGCACCGGCCGAGCCGGCGCCGAGCCTGCGCGCCGACCTGTGGTGGATGGCCACCCAGGGCACCCGCTGGGTCGCGGCGCGCAGCACCGACCTGCTGCCCGGGCTGCTGGCGCTCGCGGCGGGCGAGGCGGCGGCCCGGCTGCGGGGCGCGAGCGGGCGGCACGACGAACAGATGGCCCGGGCGGCGGCGCAGGCGCTGGCGTCCCTGGGGTGACGGGCGGGCCAGGCGGCGGGGGGGCGCGTGGCAGCGGGGCGCGGCGCGCGCGGTGGGGGCGATGTGGGGCGCGGTGGGGGCACGACGGGCGCGCGACGGGGGCGGGGCGCCCCTGGTCACCCGGCGGTGGTGATCGGCGCGGCCGTCGGCTGGGAACCATGGGGGTGGCCCGGGTTGTCGTGACCGGGGAGAGCGCACGGCGGAGGGAGTCGGGGTGGCGGGAGTCGGCGTGGCAGGGGTCGGAGTGGCGGGCACTGGCCCGGATGGTCGGGGGATCCTGGCGGCGGCCGGGGTGCTGTTCCCGGACCGGTGCGGGCGGCTGCTGGTGGTGCGGCTGCCCTACGACCGGGAGCATCCGGTGGCGATCCCGGGCGGCGGCTGGGAGCCGAGGGACCGGTCGCCGCGGGACACCGCGCTGCGGGAGATCGGCGAGGAACTCGGGTTCACTCCCCGGCTGGGGCCGCTCGCCTGCGTCGACTGGGCGCTGCACCCGGACCGTCCGCCGATCGTGGCGTACCTGTACTGGGCCGAGCCGTTGACGGAGCGGCAGGCGACGGCGATCCGGCCGGACGCCGTCGAGATCGGCGGATGGACCTGGCTGACCGCGGACCAGGCGGGCCAGGCGCTGCCGCCCCTGCTGTCGCGCCGGGTGACGGCCTGTCTGCGGGTGCCGCGGACGGCCGGGCCGCTGGAGCTGGAGGACAGCCGGCCGGCCGGGCACACGCTGCGGGAGCTGCCCGCCGACGGGCCGGTGCCCGACTACCTCGGGCTGGCCGCCGCCCCGGGGCTGAACCCGGAGGTCGAGCAGCGGTCGGAGCCGCCGCTGGACCGGGACACCTACTACGCCCGCCTGCCGCGGATCCGGGCGAAGGCGCGGGCGCTGTTCACCGACACCGCCGGGCGGGTGCTGCTGGTGCGACTGCGGCCCTGGGACGGGCCGGGCGGGCAGGAACCGTACTGGACCCTGCCGGGCGGCGGGGTCGAGGCGGACCGGGAGACGCCCCGGGCGGCCGCCCTGCGGGAGGCCCGCGAGGAGCTGGGGTGGGAGGTCGAGCCCGGGCCGCTGCTGGCCCTCGACTGGCAGCCGGGGGCGGCGGCCGATCCGGGGGCGGACCCGGCGACCGGCCGGGACACCGCCGTGCTGGTGTACGTGTACGACGGGGGCACGGTGACGGACGGGATGCTCGACTCGATCGTGCTGCAGGAGGAGGAGCTGGTGGAGTGGCGGCTCTGCGATCCGGCCGAGGCGCGGGCACTGCTGACCGGGCCGTCCTGGGAGCGCACGGCCGCCGCGCTGGCCAACCGGGAGGGGTCGGGCGGGCCGGTCGAGCTGGTGCGCGGACGCGCTGCCGGGTAGCCGGGCGGGCAGCCTGGTTGCCGGAGGGGCGGCCGGGTCGCCGGAGGGCGGGGCGGACGCGCTGCCCGACAGGTGAACGGACCGGGCTCCGGTGGGGACAGACTGGGGGCATGCAGAACGCGATCACACAGGTGCTGGCCGGTCGTCGGGTGGCGGCGGTCAGCGGGGGCGGGCGGCTGGACCTGCGGCTGGACGGCGAGGTGACCGTCCGGGTGTCGCACGAATTCCGGTTCGCGGCGCCGTCGTTCGCCGCGCCGGAGGAGGTCGGGCACTTCTTCCCGGCGCTGACCTTCCAGCCGAGCGCCGCCCTGCTGGACCTGGTCGGGCGGACCGTCGCCACCGCCCGGATCACCCTGGCCGGCGGACTGGAACTGGGCTTCACCGGGGGCGGCGCGCTGTCCGTCCCACCGCACGCGCAGCTCGCGCCGTGGAGCGTGCTGACCGCGGGGGGTGTGGCGTGCGAGGCCCTGGCGGGCGGCGAGGTCCGCTGGCCGGAGCCGCGGACGACGCGGTGAACGTCGCGGTGAACGTCGTGGTGGAGGCCGTGGTGGAGGTCGTGGTGGAGGCCGTGGTGGAGGTCGTGGTGGAGGCCGGAGGGAGCCTCGCCGTGGCCGCCGGAGGCGAGGGGGAGCCCGGCGGGGCCTGAGCCGCCGCCGGGGACTCCTCCTGCCCGGGCGGGCGTCAGACCTCCAGATCGGCTTCGATCTTGGTGAGCTGGTGGCGGGCCATGGCCAGGTTCGCGCGGACCTTGTCCAGGGCGAGGTAGAGGAACAGGCCCTTGCCGGTGCGGCCGGTGAGCGGGCGGATCAGGTGGTACTGGCTGGACAGGGTGATCAGGATGTCCTCGATCCCGTCCCCCAGGCCGAGCATGTCCATGGTGCGCATCTTGGCGCGGACCACGTCGGTGTTGCCCGCCGCGGCCACGTTGAGGTCGAAGCCGCCGGGGCCGTCCAGGGTGGCGAGGGCCATGCCGCTGTTGTAATCGACCAGGGCGGCGCCGATGGCGCCCTCGATGCTGGTCATGGCCTGCTTGAGTGCGCCGGGTGCGTCGGTCATCTGGGTAACTCCCGTTCGTTGTTGGGTGGTGGTGCGATGAGATGGGTGGTTCGGGTCAGCCCGCGTCGCGCGGGTCTTTGGACACGAGGGCGTCGTTGAGTAGCCCCGTGATGCGCCGGGCGCTGCGCCGCGCCTCCAGGTGGAGGCGGCCGACGTTGACGTCCGGATGCGCCAGCAGTGTCAGCACGCAGCTGCCGCCGGCCGCGTAGGTCGCGACGTAGCCGTACTCGCCGCGCACCAACGACTCCCGGAACTCACCCTGGCCGGTGGTGTCGGCGAGCCGTTGGGCCAGCGACAGCGAGGCCGCCGTCATCGCGGCCAGGCCGGTGGGTTCGGTCCCGTGGGTGTCGTGCGCGACCAGCAAGCCGTCCACGCTGGCCACCAGACCGCCCGCGAGGTGCGGGACGCGGTGCTTGCAGGCACGGAGTTCGGCGAGCAGCTCGGTCTCCAAGGCGATCAGTTGTCTCCTTCCGACACGCTGCTTGAGCGCCCGCCTCATGGCCGGAACGGCGGGGTCGTGGGCGGGGAATGGGTCAAAGTCGGGCCTCCAGAAGGTCTCGGACCCGGGTCAGCAGCGCGATGTCCGGGTCGGGGACGGTCAGCGGGTGGGCCGCTGCCGGGGTGGGCTGGCGTTCGGGGCGGGCCGACGTTCCGGCGTCGGTCGGCGCGGCGAACTCCGTCGGGGGCGGGGCGGTCGCGGCGCCGGCCCAGGCGGCGTAGGCGGCCGTGGCAGCGGTCGTCCTGACACCGGCCGCCCCGGCACCGGTGGCCCCGGCACCGGCCGCCGTGACGCTCGTCGCCCGGACGCCGCGCAGGGTGGCGCCGGGAATCCGACGGTGCAGGCCGCCGGGCGTCGTTCCCGCCGTGGCGGTGGAATCGGCGGCCGGCGGTGAGGGCGGCGGGTGGACGGCGGGCGGCGTCTCGACGGATGGTGTCTCGACGGGCGGGCCGGCCTCGGCGGGCGGCGTCTCGGCGGGTCGTGCGGCGGGTTGCGCGGCGGCCGGAGCCGGGACGACGAGCCCTGGCACGACGGGTCCCGGGGCGGCCGGCCCCGGCGCAACGGGCCCCGGCAGGACGGGTCCCGGAGCGTCGAGCAGTCCGGCGGCGGCCAGACGGCGGACATCGGCCGTGACACCGAAGCCGGAGCGACCGAGCAGGCGGGCCAGGTCCGCCGGGGTTCTTCGGCCGTCGGCGTGGTCGAGCAGCTCACGCCGCCGGCGGCCCGGCGGCCGGTGGGAGGGCCGACGGTTGTGCTCGACCGGGCGGACCGGTGCGGTGTCGAGCTGTGCCCAGGGCCAGATCCGGTCGAGGAGCCGGCGACGGCGTTCGACCTCGCGGCAGAGCCGGTCCGGGGCGACGGTCGTGACCGGTCCGAGCCAGTGCCAGACATCGGGCTCGAACCGCCAGAGGCCGCCGCCCGGATCGGCGAGGACGAAGAAGGCCGCGTCGAACAGCGTTCCCAGGTGCCCGAGTTCGAGCTCTCCCCGGGTGAGCAGCCGCCGTTCGACCAGCTCGTCGCCGACCCGCGCCTGCGGTCCGTGGACGTGGACGAGCTCCGCCCAGTCCTCGGCGGTGATCCGGCCGCAGCCGGTGAGCAGGTCGGCCAGGCCGGGTGCGCGCGGGGAATCGGCGCCGGCCACCTCGCCGTCGACGAGGTGGATGGTGCCGAGCGGTCCCTGCAGCGCGCCGGTGGCCCGGCGGTCGGCGAGCAGGGCGAGCGCTTCACCCGGCGTCCGCGGCGTGGCGTACTCGGTCGGGGCCGGGACGGTACCGGTGGCGGCAGTACCAGCGGTGGCGGTAGCAGCGGTGGCGGTAGCAGCGGTGGCAGCGGTGGTCATGTGGGCCACCGCCGGACTTCGGTTCGGGCGTCGGATCTGAGGACGGCGGAGGGGCGGGCCGACGGCCGAAACACGACGGGCGCCAGGCGGTCAACGGATCTCGCGGTCGCCTGGTTCACCCCAGCACCAGTTCCTCGGCCAGCGCCTGGAGGCGGAAGCGGGCGACGGCGAGATTGCCGTCCGTACGGTCGAGCCAGAGGTGCAGTACCAGCCGGCTGTCGAAGACGGTGTCGATAAAGCGGATCAGGTGGTAACTGCGGCCGGCAGTGACGATGATGTCCTCCAGCGGTGATCGCCGATCCTCCGCCACCGTGAAGGTCTGGCTCTCAACAGCCGCTCGCACCAGGTCCGTTGCCTCGGCGGCGGAGGTCTCGTGCTCGCCCGTCGGGCTGTCTCCGACGCTGCCGAGGGCGAGCCCGCTGCTCCAGTCGACCAGGCTCGCGGCCCGGGCTCCGGCGATCGCCATCGCTCCGGAGAGGCATTCGTCGATACCCGGCACACCGGCTCCTTCGCGGGGTCTGGACGGCCGGGCGCCGCGCGGCACCGGCCGGATCGCCACGAGCAGTGGCAGGTTCGACACGGAAGGCTACTGCCGGATCACGTATGACGAACATTCCAATGGCATATTCACACCAGAAGCAGCTAGTTCCGGCCAAGGTATGACGATGCATCAGATCCGGCCGACAGGCAAAACCGCTGGCCCGTCGATCGTTCGGGAACGGCGCTCCTCGGCCACCTGGCACAGGGACCTTGGCCGATACCGGCCCGCGCCGGCAGGTTTCGAGCCACGAAATGCGATAAGGGGACAGGCGCGCGAGAGGCGAACACCTGGGCCCGACCATGAGGGGCGCTCATGGCGGCGGGCACGAGGAACACTCATGGACGCCAGGGCATGAGAGGCGCTCATGGGCGCCGCATGAGGAACGCTCATGGGCACCACGACATGAGAGGCGCTCATGGCAATCGCCATGAGGAACGCTCATCGCCGGCAGCCACGGACGACAGCCATGGACGCCGGGCATGACGAAGGGGCCCGTTCCGCTGGACGGAACGAGCCCCTTCGGGTGGAGCGCCAGGCCCGGGTCGCACGGACTCTTCCTACTGAAAGTAGGACGTGCTCTGGTAGCACCGCTGACGCCTGTTCGAGAGATTCGCTCTCCGGAAGATCACTCCCTCTCGACAAGAAGAACAGTAGCAGGTCATCACGCCTGGTCAGAAATCGTGCCCGGGCAGATCACCGCCGGCTCGGACCTGGCCGACCGCCTCGGCGAGCAGGCGGTAGGAATCGAACAGCGCGGTGCGGTCGTAGGTACTGGTGGTGACCAGGAACTCGTCCGCGCCGCTGCGCTCCACCAGTGCGGCCAGTTCGGCGGCGGCCTGCTCCGGGGTGCCCGCGATGTGGCCCGTGAGCGACTGCTCGTACGCGGTCCGTTCCCGTGCCGTCATCGACCGGGCGCGGATCTCGGCGGCGGGGGCCAGCGGCGGGAACTCGCCGTGGGTGCGGGAGTACGCACCGGACCAGGCCTCCGGGACGAGCAGCTCGCGGGCCCGCTCGGCGGTCCCGGCGACCGCGACCGTCCCCGAGACCACCACGTACGGCTCGGCGGCCTGCGCCGAGGGCCGGAACCGGGCACGGTAACGGTCGATCGCCTCGAGCATCCGGTCCTCCCCGTGCGCGGCGGCGATGACCAGCGGCAGCCCGGCGTCGGCGGCGAGGTCGGCGCCCGCGCCGGTGGCCAGCACGAAGGCCGGGACGTGCAGTCCCTCGGCGGGCCGGGCACGCACACCGCGGTGCGCCCGCTGCGAGCCGTCGAAGTAGCCGAGCAGTTCGGCGAGCTGGGCGCCGAAGTCGTCCGCCGCGTCCTTCTCCCGCCCGAGTGCCCGCCGGACACCGTCGGTGAAGCCCACCGAGCGGCCGAGGCCCATGTCGATCCGGCCGGGGAACAGCGCCGCCAGCACACCGAACTGCTCGGCCACCACCAAGGGCCGGTGGTTGGGCAGCATGACCCCACCGGTGCCGACCCGGATCCGCGAGGTGGCCGACGCCACCGCCGCGGCGAGCACGGTGGGCGCCGAGCCGGCCACCCCCGGCACCCCGTGGTGCTCGGAGACCCAGAACCGGTGGTACCCGAGCCGCTCGGCCGCGCGGGCGAAGTCCAGTGTGTCGCGCAGCGCCCGGGCCGGCTCCTCCCCCTGACGGGTGCGGGACCGGTCGAGCACGGAGAGCCTGACGGCGGGCCTGACGCTGGTCACGTGGGTGGAGAACGCTCCGCCGCGGCGCGGGCATTCCCCCGGGCCGGGCCGGACCGCGGTGCTCACCCGGTGGCCCCGGCACCGGCCCCGAGGGACGCGCCGAGCACGACCGGGCCGCGAGGACGGTCCCGACGCCCCCAAGCGGACCCGGACGCTCCCGCCCGCTCCTGATCGGGCACCCGACGACGGAGCAACCTCGGCCGCGTCCGGGCCTGCCGGGACACCTCCCCTGAACACCTGCGGCGAGCGGCGCCGCTCAGGCCGGCGGACGGGCGCCGCTCAGTCGGTCACCGTGAAGCCCCGCGCCGCGCCCAGCCGGTGCAGCGAAGCCTGTCCGGGGATGCCGTCCGCCGCGCCCGCCTGGTACCCGCAGCGCCGCTGCCAGGCCGCGTACGCGGCGACCGTGCGACTGCCGAAGGAGCCGTCCACCCAGCGCTGTTCGAGCAGCCCCTCGTCCACCAGCGCCTGCTCCACGATCGCCACCTCGGACCCGTACGTCCGGTGGCCCTGCTCGGCGCCCGGGTCGGTCCGCGCGGCGGAGACCACGTGGGCGACCGACACCGACCGCTGCCCCGGGAGGTAGCCGAGCAGCCGGTTCAGCGAGCCCTCGCCGGGGACCCCGTCCGCCGCCTGCCCGGAGTAGCCCAGGCTCCCCTGGTAGTCGGCGTAGTTCTCGGTGTCCGCGTCCGTCCAGGTCGGCCCGGGGCCGGAGTGGTAGTGGCTGCCGAAGCCGCGCGAGACGAGCGCCTGCCCGACCGCCGTCACCTGGTAGCCCTGGGCGCCGTAGCCGTACGGCAGGCCGTTGATGGAGACCTGGTAGCGGGCGGGCGTGGCGTCCCCCGGGGGCGGCGGGGCCGGGGTGCCGGAGGCGGCCGCGAGGTCGGGCCAGGAGCCGGGGTCGGTGTGGTCGTTGAACGGGACGTGGGCGTGCGCGTACCAGCCGCCGCGGGTCTCCCACACGCTCTCGTCGCGGTGGCCGGAGAAGTCGGTCGGCCGGCCCATCGGCCAGACGTCGGGGACGCCCAAGGAAGCGATCCAGGTGTGGATCCGCCCCCAGCCGGCGCAGGGGGTGTCGAGCAGCCGCGGGTAGACCCGCCCCTGGTAGCGGCAGTAGGGGAAGAACACCGCCTCGATCTGGATCACCACCCGGCCGGCCCGGTTGGTGCGGGTCGGGCTCTCGGCCGGGCTGAGCAGGCTCTTCGAGCGGGAGTCGGCCGGGAACAGCTGCGTCGTCCGGCCGCTGAACGGGTCCCAGACCAGGTGCGGCGCGTCGCCGGCGCCGCTGCCGGTGAAGTAGCTCACCAGGTCCTCGTAGGGGACCCAGTCCTGCGGTGCGGCGGCGGTCGCGTCGCGGTCCCAGGTGATGTGCGCGATGGCCTTCGGCGGGTACTGCTGGTCGGTCGGTGCGTGGTCGCCGAGGTCGTGGATCTCGGCACCGGGCAGCCACAGGTCGGGCATGGCGATCTCCTCCGAACGGAGTGAGGGCATCACCTCCGGTATCGGCAGGTCCGCGCCGCGGATTGACCCCGACGGCGCAATACGCGGCGTTGAACCGCCCGCGCTCGCCCGGCCGTTCGACTCAGCGGGGGCGGTTCGCCCCCGCGTGCGATTCGGGCGCCCGTGCGGGGGCGGGCGGTCGTGCGGAAGGGGGCGCATTCCACCCCGTCGGGGCCCGGCTGTCAATCGTTGACATCACAAGTGGTCTAGTCCAAGTTGGTCCGGCGGACCGGCACCGGCCCACTCCCGAGACCTCCGGTGCGCCCAACTGACCTCCGTGGCATCACATCTGACGACCCGATGGAGAAACCCGCACCATGCAAAGAGTATGCCTCGCCCTGCCCACCATGCGGTCCTGCCCCGGTACCATCGCGGACCTCGCCGAGGAGGCGGCCTACGCCGTCGCGACCTTCGGGGTCGAGGTGCACCTCCTCATCCTCGACACCACCGGCGCCGTCGAGTTCGCGCAGAACGCGGGCGCCGTGGCCGCACTGGAGCCCACCCCCGGCGTGGTCGTCCACCACCTCGGCGAGGCGCAGCAGCGGGAGTTCCTGCGCCGGGCCGCCGAGCGCTCCGGCGCCGCCGACCCCGAGCTGCTGCTCGACCTGATGCTCCCGCGGGCCGTCGCCTACGGTTCCTGCGTCAACCGGCTCTTCCTGGGCGCGGCCGCCCTGGGCTGCACCTCGACCCACCTGCGCAACGACGACGCCGACTTCCAGGTCGTCGACGGTCGGAAGATGTTCCCGATCCACCACGAGCTGCTCTCGATCGGCCGGCCGGCCGGCGAGGCGGTGGCCGGCGTGTCCCGCTCCGAGCTCGACCCGGCCGACGCGGACAAGCCGGTGATGCTGGTCAGCGGCTCCTTCATCGGCGAACTCAACGTGGACATCAGCGAGATCCACGAGCTGGACCCGGCCGTCTACCGCGACGTGGTGCGCCTGTGGACCCCGCCGGTGTGGTCGGAGGAGGAGCGGGACGCGATGGTGGACGTCTCCTTCAAGGGCGCCGGCTCCGAGCCGTTCCGCACCGACGAGTCCGTCCTCGGCGTGCCCGACATCTGGGACGTCTACATGTGCAACATCGCCCTGGACCACCGGGCCTACGAGGTGCTGCCGCTGCTGCCCTCGATCGAGACCATCGGCAGCGACTACGCCCTGCTGCACGCCCTGGTCCACTCCCGGCTGCCGGGCGTGATCCACAACCGCCACATCGTCAACTACTACACGCCCGAGCGCCGCACCGGCGCCGGCTTCGTCTCCTACCAGCTGCGGTTCGTCAAGTTCCTGCTCTCGATGCTGTACCTGTACCCGGTCTACGGCGGGATGATCGACCTCGGCCGCGGGCTGCTGGACGAGCGGCACGGGCTGAAGGCCGAGCCGATCCTCGGCCTGGTGCGGGGCAGCGTCGACTGGGACCGGGCCGGCAACGAGCACTGCCTGGACGTCCTGGACCGCTCCTACCGCAAGCTGGGCGGCAAGTACGCCGAGCTCGCGGACGTGGTGGCCGGGCAGCGGCAGCGGCTCCTGGACGAGGCGCGGCAGGACGCCGAGCGCTGGGCGGTGCTGGTGGAGGCCTGGGCCGCGCTGGTGGCCGCCGCCCGTGCGGAGGGGCTCGGCGCCGCTCCGGAGGTGCCGTCCCGGTGAGCGAGGATCTCCGGATCCGACGGCTGGCGGACGGCGACTGGGACGCCGTGGTCGCGCTGGAACACGACGCCTACGCGGCCGACGGCCTGTCGGAGGGCCGGGAGGCGCTGCAGTCCCGTGCCCTCGGCTCGCCCGAGACCTGCTTCGTGCTGGAGCAGGGCGGCACCGTCCGCGGCTACCTGCTGAGCCTGCCGTACCCGCCGCTGCGCTGCCCGGACCTCGCCCGGGCGGAGGAGGCGGTGTACGCGTCGGGCAACCTGCACGTGCACGACCTGGTGATCGCCGAGGACCTGCGCGGGCGGGACGTCGCGCTGGGGTTCATGCGGCACTTCCGGCAGCGGGCGGAGGAGCTGGGCTTCGAGCAGATCTCGATGGTCGCGGTGCGCGGGGCGGACATCCTGCTGCGGCTGCTCGGCTACCGCGCGCACCGGGAGGTGGCGGTCCCCTCGTCCTACGGGCGGCGCGCGGTCTACATGTCGATGCCGGTGCGCTGAGCCACGGGGTTCCATCGACGGATGGTCACTCTTTCGGCCCAGTCAGGACGGCGACGATCACCCCATCGGGTGAAGCTGGTGACGGCTGCGCCCGCGCGCGGCCGCCACCCGGCCCGCCCGCACGTCCGTACCTCCACACGCCCACACGCCCACACGCCCACACGCCTGCAGGTCCGCACGTCCGCACGTCCGCACGTTCGAGGAGCAGCGCATGAAAGCCGCCGTCGTCCGCGATTTCACCGCACCGCTGGTCATCGAGGACCGGCCGGTACCCGAGCCGGCCGCGCACCAGGTCCGGGTCCGGATCGAGGCCTCGGGCCTCTGCCACACCGACATCCACGCCGCCCACGGCGACTGGCCGGTCAAGCCCGCCCCGCCGTTCGTCCCCGGGCACGAGGGCGTCGGCGTCGTGGAGGCGGTGGGCGAGCGGGTCCGGCACGTCCGGGTGGGCGAGCGGGTCGCGATCCCCTGGCTCGCCGACGCCTGCGGGCGCTGCGACCAGTGCGTCTCCGGCTGGGAGACGCTCTGCCTGCGACAGCACAACAGCGGCTACTCGGTGGACGGCGCCTACGCCGAGTACGCGCTCGCGCACGGCGACTACGTCGTCCCCGTGCCGGACGGCATCGACCCGCTCGACGCCGCACCGCTGTCCTGCGCGGGCGTCACCACGTACAAGGCGCTCAAGGTCTCCGGTGCCCGCCCGGGCACCCGGGTGCTGATCTCCGGCATCGGCGGCCTCGGCCACCTCGCGCTGCAGTACGCCCGGATCTGCGGCGCCGAGACCATCGCCGTCGACGTCACCGACGACAAGCTCGCCCTCGCCCGCGAGCTCGGCGCCGACCACGTCCTCGACGCCCGCAGCCAGGACGTCGCGGCCGAGGTCCAGGCGCTCGGCGGGGCCCACGCGGCCATCGCGCTCGCCGTCAGCAACGCCTCCTTCCAGGCCGCGTACGGCGCGCTGCGGCGCGGCGGCACGCTCGTCCTGGTGGCACTCCCGGCCGGCGGCAAGCTCGAACTGCCGGTCTTCGAGACGGTGTTGAACGGCACCAGGGTGATCGGCTCGATCGTCGGCACCCGCGAGGACCTCGCCGAGGTGTTCCGCCTGCACGCCCTCGGCCGGACCCGGGTGATCCGCGAGACCCGACGGCTGGAGGAGGTCAACACCTGCTTCGAGGAGGTGCTGGGCGGCAAGGTCTCCGCCCGGCTGGTCTTCGACCTGCGCTGACCGACCGCACCCGCCGGGCGGGCGCCCGGAAGGTGGGTACATCCGGCGGGCGGGCCGCGCCGGATCCACCCGGATCATTCGGCGGCGCCCGGCGGCCGAGGCCTGGACGCCGACCAACCGACCACCCGACCACCCGACCAACCGACCCGAGCAGCCCTCCACCTCTTCCGAGCAGCCCTGCACCTCTCGCCCCATCGGTCCCGGCAACCCCACGACCGTCCGGGAGCGGTTGCAGTTGCGTCTCCGTTCCGTTTCGGCGGGCGTACGAAGTGTCGGCCGGACCGGGATCCTGGAGGGACGACTGGTCCGGCAGGGGGAGTTGCCATGGGGGACGGCCGCGGGATGGTTCCCGATGTCGTGGAGGCACTGCTGGCCGGCGGGCCGCACCAGGCGGTGGCGGACGTGGTGCGGGCGCGGCTGCGGATGGTCCCGGAGGGCGCGCGGGCACTGGCCACGGCCGAGGCGAGCCCGAAGGACGTACAGGCGCGGGCGCAGCTGACCGCCGCGGTCGCCCATCTGCTCGCCTCCGACGAGGCGTTCGCGCAGTACCTGGCGACCACCGAGCTGGGGCGGCCCGCCGATCCGTCGACCGTCCAGCTGCGGACCGGGCCGAGCACCGTCCAGCTGCGGACGGGTGCCGAGTCCTCGCCGACCGGCCCGTCGACGGTCCAGCTGCGGGTCGGCCCCGCGGAGGCCCGGGCCCGGGCCCTCGCCGCGCGCCGGAGCAGCGCCGGGATCGTGGTGGCCCTGGTGCTGGTGCTGATCGCCGCCCTGGTCGCCCTCGGCATCCACCTGGGCTCGCGACCGCTGCTGAAGCCGGGCGGGCCCGATCTGGCGCACGCCGCGCAGCCGCTGCGCGACCCGGCGCTGGTGCAGGGCGTGCTGCCCGACGCGCGGGCGATGCCGAGCGGCTGGCAGGTGCGGAGTGGCCCGGAGTCCGGGTCGGGTACGGACGGAAAGGCGCCGTGTCTGCTGCCGGACTCCTGTGACCAGCAACTCGCCTACGCCACCGAGCGGTTCGGTGCGGCGGAGATCCAGACCGTGGAGTTCACCGTGGTCACCTTCGCCTCCCCCGAGGCGGCCGGCCGGGCCTTCGGCACCACGCTCGACCGCACCGCCGGCGAGGATTCGGGGGCGGTGACCCTCCCCCGGATCGGCGACCAGAGCGCCGTCCGGACCCGCGGCGCGACGTCGGCGGTGGCGCTGGTCCGGGTCGGCGGCGTGCTGCTCCTGGTGCACGACGACGGGCCGGGCGCCGCCGTCACCGCACCCTGGCTCACGGTGTTCGCCCGGTTGCTCGCCGAGCGCGCCCAGCAGGCCCAGGACGGCCGCACTCCCGACGCGGCCGCACGCACCACGAGCAGCTGACGGACAGTCAGACCACTTCCAGGTAGGCGGGAACGGCGAGCACCCGCCGAAGTCGCCCCGCCGGCTCCGCCGCGCCCGGTCCGGCGCGGCGTCCTGGTGGCCGCGCTCGCAGGAGTGCCCGCCCCACCGGCAGCCCGTGAACATCCGGGTGGCGACGCGAGCGAGGGCGGGCGGGCGAGGGCGAGCGGGCGGGCGGGCGGGCGAGAGCGAGCGTGCCGGAGCGCACCAGGGCGACCCGCAGCAGCCACGCCGACCTCACGGGTTCGCCCCCCACCGCCCCCACCGGCCGCCCCCACCGGCCGCCCGCACCGCCGGGCTCCGCACACCGCCGGGGACCGGCAGGGTCGCCCGAATGCATGTATCGCTCTCTTGACTGGCGTCACCAACGCGCCATACTGGCCTCACTCCCGCTCGCACGACGAGGTGCCGCCCATGGAGCTCTCCCCCTCGGCGCACGTGGACACCTACTGCCGAGACCACCTCCCTCCCTTCGACCAGTGGCCGGAACTCCTCTTCGACCTACCGGAGTTGGCCTACCCGGACCGCCTGAACTGCGCCGCCGCCCTGCTCGACGACACCATCGACCGCCTCGGCCCGGACCGCCGCTGCCTGCTCACCCCCACCGAGCAGTGGTCCTACGGCGAACTGCGCGACCAGGCCGACCGGATCGCCCGCCTGCTGACCGAGGACCTCGACCTCGCCACTGGCAACCGGGTGCTGCTGCGCGGCCCCAACACTCCGTGGCTGGCAGCCTGTTGGCTCGGCGTACTGAAGGCCGGCGGGGTGGTCGTCACCACCGTGCCGCTGCTGCGCGCCGGCGAACTGGCCGAGCTGGCGGGGATCGCGAAGCCCGTCCTGGCCCTGTGCGACCACCGCTACCTGGCCGAACTGCACCGGGCACGGACCCCCGGACTGCGGATCGTCCCCTACGGCGGCGGCGGGCCCGAGGACCTCACCACCCGCTGCGCCGCCAAGTCCCCCGGCTTCACCGCCGTCCCGACCGCCGCCGACGACGTCGCCCTGATCGCCTTCACCTCCGGCACCACCGGCCGCCCCAAGGCCACCCTGCACTTCCACCGCGACGTGCTCGCCAACGCGGACACCTTCTCCCGGCACCTGCTCCGCCCCACCCCCGACGACCTCTTCGCCGGCACCCCGCCGCTCGGCTTCACCTTCGGCCTCGGCGGCCTGCTGGTCTTCCCGCTGCGGGCCGGTGCCGCCGGCCTGCTGCTGGAGCAGGCCACGCCCGAGCAGCTGGCCGAACGGGTCCGGCGGCACCGGGTGAGCGTGCTGTTCACCGCGCCGACCGCCTACCGGGCGATCCTGGCCGCCGGGCTGGCCGACCGGCTCTCCGGGGTGCGGCGCTGCGTCTCGGCGGGCGAGCCGCTGCCCGCCGCCGTCTGGCGGGACTTCCACGCGGCCACCGGACAGCGACTGATCGACGGCATCGGCGCCACCGAGCTGCTGCACGTGTTCATCTCCGCCGCCGACGAGGCCATCCGCCCCGGCTCCACCGGCAAGCCCGTCCCCGGCTACCGCGCCGCGATACTGGACGGGCAGGGCCGCCCGGTGCCCGACGGCGAACCCGGGCTGCTCGCCGTCAAGGGCCCGACCGGCTGCCGCTACCTGGACGACGAGCGCCAGCTGGGCTACGTCCGGGACGGCTGGAACCTCACCGGCGACACCTACGTCCGGGACCGGGACGGCTACTTCTGGTACCAGGCGCGCAACGACGACATGATCGTCTCGGCCGGCTACAACATCGCCGGGCCCGAGGTCGAGCAGGCGCTCGCCGCCCACCCCGGCGTGGCCGACTGCGCGGTGGTCGGCACGCCGGACGAACGGCGCGGCACCGTGGTCACGGCGTACGTGGTGCTGCGCGCGGGCGTACCGGCCGGGCCGGACACCGTGCACGACCTCCAGGAGCACGTCAAGCGCACCATCGCACCGTACAAGTACCCGCGGGTGGTCGAGTTCGTCACCGAGCTGCCGCGCACCGCGACCGGCAAGCTGCACCGCGCCGAGCTGCGGCGGCGGGCTTCGCTCACCCCGGCCAGCGTCGCGATCGAGCGCCGGGTCGAGTGGTCCGACACCGACGCGGCCGGGCACTACCACTTCTCCGCCGTGCAGCGCTGGGCCGAGGCGGCGGAGGCGGCGCTGCTGCGCCGGCTCGGGCTGGCGGAGCTGTTCGGGCGCATCCCCCGGGTGCACTTCGAGGCCGACTACCGCGAGCGGCTCTGGTTCGGGGACGTGGTCCGCACCGAGCTGCGGGTGGTCCGGGTCGGCGGCTCCTCGCTGCACTACGCCTTCGAGGTGCACGGCCCGCAGGGCCTGGCCGCGAGCGGGCGGATGTCCGTGGTGCACGCCGCGCCGCACACCGAGGGCGCCGAGCCGTGGCCCGCCCGGGTGCGCCGCGCACTGACCGAGGCCGGGCCGCAGCAGCCGGAGGTGGTCGCATGACCGGCGTCGGCGCGGACCGACCCGGGGCCCGTCCGCAGGCGGACCCCGGCACCCGGGCGCGCCGAATCGCGGTGATCGGCGCCGGCCCCGGCGGGCTCTACTTCGCCGCCCTGGCCAAGCGGGCGGACCCGGAGCGGGAGCTCACCGTCTTCGAACGGGACGGCCGGGAGGACGAGTTCGGCTTCGGCGTGGTCTTCTCCGACGAGACCCTGGACGGCATCGCGCAGGCCGACCCGCAGGTCTTCGCCGCGATCGGCGCCGAGTTCGCCCGCTGGAGCGACATCGACGTCCGCTACGCCGGCCGGGTCCGCACCAGCGGCGGCCACGGCTTCGCCGCCCTGGACCGCAACCGGCTGCGCGCCATCCTGCGGCAGCGCTGCGCCGAGCTCGAGGTGGACGTGCGCTACCGCACCCCCGCCCCGCCGGTCGAGCGGCTCGCCGCCGAGTACGACCTGGTGGTGGCCGCCGACGGCATCCGCTCCGGTACCCGGGCGACGTACCCGGAGGCCTTCCGCACCGACGCGGACGAACGGCACTGCCGCTACATCTGGCTCGCCACCGACAAGGTCTTCGAGGCCTTCACCTTCATCGTCGAGCGGTTCGACTTCGGCACGCTGCAGGTGCACGCCTACCCGTACAGCGCCACCCGCTCCACCTTCATCGTCGAGATCGCCGAGGACGCCTGGCGCCGCGCCGGCTTCGAGGCCCTCGCCGCACGGGAGTTCGCGCGCGGCGAGAGCGACGCGGAGAGCGTGCGGCGCTGCGCGGAGCTGCTGGCCGGCCACCTGGACGGCCACCGGCTGATCCCCAACGCCTCCCGCTGGATCCGCTTCACCACGGTGCGGAACGCGAGCTGGCACCACCGCAACGTGGTGCTGCTCGGCGACGCCGCGCACTCCGCGCACTTCTCGATCGGCTCGGGCACCAAGCTGGCCCTGGAGGACGCCCTCGCCCTGGCCGCCGCGCTGGGGGAACAACCCTCCCTCGACGAGGCGTTGGCCGCCTACGAGGCCGAGCGGCGCCCGGTGGTGGAGTCCACCCAGCGGGCCGCGCAGGCCAGCCTGGAGTGGTTCGAGACCGTCGACCGGCGCACCGGGCAGGGCATCGACCAGTTCGCCTTCAACCTGCTCACCCGCAGCCGCCGGGTCACCTACGGCAACCTCCGGGCCCGCGACGCCGCCTTCGTGGACGCCGTGGACACCGCCTTCGGCGGCTCGCCCGGGGTGCCGCCGATGTTCCGGCCGCTGAAGCTGGGCGCGCTGGAACTGCGCAACCGCGTCGTGGTGCCACCGCTGGCGACCTTCACCTCCCCCGACGCGCTGCCCAGCGCCTTCGACCGGGCCCAGCTGACCGGGCACGCGCTCGGCGGCGCGGGGCTGGTCCTCGCCGGGATGACCGCGGTCAGCGCCGAGGGCCGGGCCACCGACCGGTGTCCGGGCCTGTGGACCGACCGCCAGGAGGGCGCCTGGCGCGAACTCGTCCACGCCGTCAAGGCGGTGAGCGACACCCCGCTGGGCATCCAGCTGACCCACGCCGGACGCCGCGGTGGCACCGCCGCCCCCGGACCGGACGGCCTCGGGCGCCCGCTCGCCACCGGCGAGCCGCTGCTGTCCGCCTCGGCGATCCCGTGGGCCGCCGACAGCCCGGTCCCGCACGAGGCCAACGAGCTCCAACTGGCGGCCGTCACGGCGGACTTCGCGGCGGCCGCCGAGCGCGCGGCGCGGGCCGGATTCGACGTGCTGGAGCTGCAGTTCGGCCACGGGCACCTCGTCTCCTCCTTCCTCTCCCCGCTCACCAACCACCGCACCGACCGCCACGGCGGCCCGCTGGCCCACCGGCTGCGGCTGCCGCTGGAGGTGCTGACGGCGGTGCGCGCCGCCTGGCCGGCCGGGCAGCCGCTGCTGGTGCGGATCTCGGCGAGCGACTGGGCGCCCGGCGGCACCACCGAGGCCGAGGCGGTGGCGATCTGCCGCGCGCTGGCCGAAGCCGGGGCGGACGCGGTGGACGTCTCCACCGGCGAGGTGGTGGCGCACCAGCGGCCGCCGTACGGGCGCGGCTACCAGACGCCCTTCGCCGAACTGGTCCGCGCCGCGACCGGCCTGCCGACCGTCGCGGTCGGCGCGATCTCCGGCCACGACGACGCGAACTCCGTCCTGCTGGCCGGGCGGGCCGACCTGGTCGCGGTCGGCCGGGCCCAGCTGTACGACCCGCTCTGGACCCTGCACGCCGCCGCCGAGCAGGGCTACGTCGGCCCGGGCGCCCGCTGGCCCGAACCGTGGCGGGCGGGCAGCCGCAAGCCGCCGGGCCCGGGCTCCGACCGGGTCGCCCCGCGGCTGCACCTGCGGCGCGAGCCGCCCACCCCCGTCCACCGCCGCTGGCGGCCGACCCGGCCCGAGGAGTGACGCGGACCATGCCCCACCTGCCCCCACCACCCGACCTGCCGCACCTGCCCCGCTTCACCGCCGCCGCCGTCCAGGCCGCCCCGGTCTACCTGGACCCGGCCGCCACCGTCGACAAGGCCGTCGCGCTGATCCAGGAGGCGGCCGGCCACGGCGCCGAACTGGTGGTCTTCCCCGAGGTCTTCGTGCCCGGCTACCCGTACTGGAACTGGACGATGAACCCGGTGCAGGGCTCGCCCTGGTACGAGCGCCTGTACCGCGCCGCCGTGGACGTCCCCGGCCCGTACGTGGACACCCTGCGCGCCGCCGCCCGACAGGCCGGCGTGGTGCTGGTGATCGGCGTCAACGAGCGCGGCCGGCACAGCCTGGGAGTGCTCCACAACACCCTGCTGATCATCGACTCGGACGGCGAGCTACGCTGCGTCCACCGCAAGTTGGTGCCGACCTGGGCCGAGAAGCTGACCTGGACCCCGGGCGACGGCAGCACCCTGAAGGTGCACCGCACCGCCGTCGGCCCGCTCGGTGCGCTCGCCTGCGGCGAGAACACCAACACCCTGGCCCGCTTCACCCTGCTGGCCCAGGGCGAACTCGTCCACGCCGCGAGCTACGTCGCCCTGCCGGTGGCCCCCGAGGACTACGACATGGCGGAGGCCATCGCGCTGCGCGCCGCCGCCCACTGCTTCGAGGGCAAGCTGTTCACCGTGGTCTCCTGCTCCACGGTCTCACCCCGGATCGTGGACCTGATCGCCGGCGAGGACCAGCAGCTCCGCAAGCAACTCGCCCGCCCGCGCAGCGCGTTGTCCGGGATCTTCGGCCCGGACGGACGCGCCGTCACCGAAACCCTGGTGGACGAGGAGGGCATCGTCTACGCCGAGATCGACCTCGGCCGCTGCATCCAGCCCAAGCAGATGCACGACATCGTCGGCCACTACAACCGCTTCGACGTCTTCCGGCTGCACGTGGACGACCGCCCGCTGCGGCCCCTGGTGTTCCCCGAGGAGGAGTCATGACCGGCCCCGACGACCGCGCGAACCGCGAGGCTCGCGCGGCTCGCGCGGCTCGCGCGGCTCGCGAACCCCGCGACGAGGACTACGACGACGACCGGATCGGCCGCGCGAGGGTCACCGACAGTCCCGAACTGCTCGCCTACTACGACGAGTTGGCCAAGCACCAGGCCGGTGCACTGTGGACGGTGGCGAACGAGATCGAGCCCTGGTACCCGCAGCCCAAGTCCGTCCCGGTGCTCTGGCGCTACGCCGACCTGCGCCCGCTGGTGCGCAAGGCGCTGCCCCTGGTCAAGGCCGACGACGCCGGCCGCCGGGTGGTGATGCTGGTGAACCCCGGCCGCCGCGAACTCAGCGCCGTCGTCGGCCTGTTGTACACCGGACTGCAAATCATGGGCCCCGGTGAGGCGATGACCGCACATCGCCACCAGGCCTCCGCGCTGCGCTTCGTCCACGAGGGCACCGGCGCCTGGACCATCGTGGACGGCCAGCGGCTCAAGGTCGGCCCGCGCGACTTCGCGATCACCCCCAACAACACCTGGCACGAGCACGGCAACGAGTCCGACGACGCCCCGGTGATCTGGCAGGACGGCCTGGACATCCCGCTGGTCAACACCCTCGACGCCAACTTCTACGAGGTCCACCCGGAGCTGTACCAGCGCCCCGGCCCGGTGGTGAACTCCTCGCTGCTCAGCTACGGCGGCAACCTGCTGCCGTACGGCGTCGAGAAGTGGACCCGGCCGTACTCGCCGCTGTTCGGCTGGCCCTGGGAGCCCAGCTACCACGCGCTGTGCCGGCTCGCCCGCGCCACCGAGGGCTCGCCGTACGACGGCGTCATCATGGAGTACACCAACCCGGTCACCGGCGGCCCGGTGATGCCGACCATGGCCGCCCACCTGCAACTGCTGCGCCCGGGCCAGGCCACCCGCGCCCACCGGCACACCGGCTCGGTGGTCTACACGGCGGCCAAGGGGCACGGCGTCTCGGTGGTCGCCGGGCAGCGCTTCGAGTGGCAGCAGGGGGACATCTTCGTCGTCCCGTCCTGGGCCTGGCACGAGCACGCGAACCTCGACCAGGGCGAGGACGCCTGCCTGTTCTCCTTCAACGACTTCCCGGTGACGCACTCGCTCGGCCTGTACCGCGAGGAGGCCTACCCGGACCACGACGGGCACCAGCCCACCACCACCGCCGCCGCCTGACCGGGAGACCCACCACCATGCACCTGCTCACCTACTGCGCGGACGGCGACGACACCCCGCGCCTCGGCGCACTGCTCGCCGGGGACCGGGTCGCCGACCTCACCGCCCTCGCCACCGCCGCCGGGGCCGAACTGCCTGACAGCCTCCTCGGGTTGATCCGCGCCGGGGAACCGGCCCTGGCCACCGCGCGCGACCTGGTCGCCGGGGCGCCGGCCACCCGGCCGCTGGCCGGGGTGTCGCTGCGCGCGCCGCTGCGCCCCGGCAAGATCGTCGGCGTCGGCCTCAACTACGTCGAACACGTGGCCGAGTCGCACCGCACCCTGGACACCGACCGCGAACTTCCGGACCGGCCGGTCCTGTTCGGCAAACCGTCCACCGCCGTCACCGGCCCGGGCCAGCCCATCCGGCACAACGCGAACCTCACCAAGCAGCTCGACTGGGAGTGCGAACTCGCCGTGGTGATCGGCGCACCCGCCTTCCAGGTCGCCGAACGGGACGCCCTGCGGCACGTGTTCGGCTACAGCATCGTCAACGACATCAGCGCCCGCGACCAGCGCCGCTCCGGCCAGTGGTTCTTCTCCAAGGGCCAGGACAGCTACGCACCGTTCGGCCCGGCCGTGGTGACCGCCGACGAGATCCCCGACCCGCAGCGGCTCGACCTCTCGCTGAAGGTCAACGGCGAACTGCGGCAGGACTCCAACACCCGCCACATGCTGTTCGGCATCGCGCGGCTGATCGCCGACATCTCCTCCGGCGTCACCCTGGAACCGGGCGACGTGATCGCCACCGGCTCCCCCTCCGGCGTCGGCGCCGGAATGGTGCCGCCGCAGTTCCTGCAGCCCGGCGACCTGGTCGAGGCCACCATCGAGCGGATCGGCACGCTCGCCAACCCCGTGATCGACGCCCGCTGAGGCGGTCCCACCGCGCAGCCCGTCCGAGGAAAGGACCCCTCGCCCGATGTCGACCTACCGGATCGGCCAGATCGTCCCGAGCTCCAACGTCACCATGGAGACCGAGGTGCCCGCCCTGCTGCGGGCCCGCGAGGCGGTCGCCCCCGAACGGTTCACCTTCCACTCCAGCCGGATGCGGATGACCAGGGTCACCCCCGAGCAACTGCGCGCCATGGACGGCGAATCGGACCGCTGCGCCGCCGAGCTCTCGGACGCCCGGGTGGACGTGATCGGCTACGCCTGCCTGGTCGCCGTGATGGCCACCGGCCCCGGCTACCACCGCGAGGCCGAGCGGCGGCTGCACCGGCGCACCGTCGAGAACGGCGCGCCCGCCCCCGTGGTCACCAGCGCCGGCGCCCTGGTCGCCGGGCTGCGGACGCTCGGCGCCAGGAAGGTCACGATGGTCACGCCGTACCTGCGGCCGCTGGCCCGGACCGTCGTCGACTACCTCGCCGAGGAGGGCGTCGAGGTGCTGGACCACGCCGCCCTGGAGATCGCCGACAACCTCGACGTGGCCGCCCACGACCCGGCCCGGCTGCCCGCGATCGCCCGCCGCCTCGCGCACGCCGAGGCGGACGCCGTGGTGCTCTCCGCGTGCGTGCAGATGCCCTCGCTGTCCGCCGTGGCGGAGGCCGAACAGCAGCTGGGCAAGCCGGTGGTCTCGGCCGCGATCTGCACCGCGCACCAGCTGCTCCGCGCCCTGGGCCTGCCCGCCGTCGCGCCCGGGGCCGGGCACCTGCTCTCCGGCGCCTACGCGGAGGCCTGAAGCTCCGGGGGCGTCCGGACCCGCCGGGAGCACCCCGGGCCCTCCGGGTCCCCCCGGGCCGTCCGGGCGCACCCCGGGCCCGCCGGGGCACCACCGCTATGATCGCCACCGGCCACCGGGTCGCCACCGGTGGCCCGGTCATCGCCGACCACCGGGGAGGAGCGCCCACGCATGTCAGAGAGCACGCCCCGGCCGTCAGACAGCACGCCGCGGCCGGCGGAGGGCGCGCCCCGGCCGAGTTCCCTGATCCACACCGTCTACGGCGAGTTCGTCCGCCGCCTCGGCGGCTGGATATCCATCGCCGACCTGATCGCGCTGATGGCCGAACTGGACGTCGACGGCCCGGCGGTCCGCTCGGCGACGTCCCGGCTGAAGAAGGCCGGCACCCTGCTCCAGGAGCGCCGCACGGGCACCGGCTACCGGCTCGCCCCCGCGATGGAGCCGGTGTTCGAGGAGGGCGACCGCCGGATCTTCCACAGCCTGGAGCCCGCCGACCTCGCCGACGGCTGGGTGGTGGCGGTCTTCTCGGTGCCCGAGTCCGAGCGCGCCCACCGCCACCAGCTGCGGTCCCGGCTGAGCTGGCTCGGCTTCGGCAACGCCGCCCCCGGCATCTGGCTGGCCCCCGCCCGGCTGCTGCCGGACGCCCGCCGCCTGCTGGAACGCCTCGGGCTCAGCGGCTACGTCCACCTCTTCCTCTCCGCCGAGTACGCCGGTTTCGCCGATCTCCCGACGGCGGTGGCGAGTTGGTGGGACCTCCCGGCCATCGAGGCGCAGTACGCGGCCTTCACCGACGCCTGGCGCCCGGTGGCCGAGGAGCTGCGGGAGCCGAAACCCGGCACGCCGGCTCCGGGCGACCGGCCCCGAATAGGCCCGGCCGAGGCGTTCCGCGCCTACGTCCCGATGCTCACCCAGTGGCGCCGCCTGCCCTACCTGGACCCGGGACTGCCCGCGGCGCTGCTGCCCGCCGGCTGGAACGCCGTCCCGGCCCGCGCGGTCTTCACCGAGTTGCACGGGCTGCTCGCCGAGCCCGGTCTGCGCTACGTCGAGAAGGTCACCGGTCTGTCCCCCACCCCCAGGAGCCGTCATGACCCCCCAGCCCCCCGCCGACCTGCTGATCCGGGCCGGCGCCGTGCACACCCTCGTCCCCGGTGAGCCGCCGCGGCGGGCCGTCGCCGTCACCGGCGGCCGGATCACCGCCCTCTCCCCCGCCCCCGACGGCCTGGACGCCCTGATCGGACCGGCCACCGAGGTCGTGGACGCCCCGGGCTCGACCGTGCTGCCCGCCTTCGACGACACCCACACCCACCTGATCCTGGCCGCGCGGAGCGTCCACGGCGTGCCCGTCCACCGGGCCCGGGACCTCGCCGGGTTCCTCGACCTGATCCGCGAGCGCGCCGCCCGCACCCCCGCCGGGGAGTGGATCCACACCACGGTGAACTGGCAGGAGGTGCTGCTGGCCGAGCAGCGGATGCCCACCACGGAAGAACTGGACGGTGCCACCACCGACCACCCGGTGCTGGTGCGCCGCGGCGCGTACAACATGGTGCTCAACTCGGCCGCGCTGCGGCTGGCCGGGATCACCGAGGCCACCGAGGCCCCGCCCGGCGGCGTGATCGAGCGCGACGAGCAGGGTCGGCTGACCGGTCGGCTGATCAACCGGGCGGTCGAGCCGGTCGAGCGGGTGCTGCCCCGCCCCACCCTCGCCGAGCGGATCGACGGCCTGCGCGCCGCCTCCGCCGACTACGCCGCCACCGGGATCGGCACCGTCCGCGACTGTCTCGTCCCGGTCGAGGACCTCGACGTGCTGGACGCCGCCCGGGCCGAGGGCGCCCTCGCGGTCCGGGTACGGGCGCTGGTCTCCGGTTTCGCCGCCCGGACGCCCGAGCAGGTGGACGCGCTGCTGGACCGGATGGACGGGTGGCGCGCGGACGGCCGCGACGACGACCGCCTGCGGCTGTGGGGCGTCAAGTTCGGCATCGACGGCGGTTTCGAGGCGGGCGCGCTGGAGGAGCCGTACCAGGGACAGCCGTGCTACCACGGCCGACTGCTCTGGGAGCCGGACGACCTGCTCGCGGCGGTGGACCGGGTGGTCGAACGCAGCTGGCGGGTCGGCGTGCACGCCTGGGGCGACCGCGGTCTGCGCGTCCTGCTGGACGTCTTCGAGCAGGTGCTCCAGCGCCGCCCCGGCCTGCCGCCCGGCACGCTGGTGGTCGAGCACGGCGGCCTGGCCCGACCCGACCAGCGGGCCCGGGCGATCGCGCTCGGCATCCCGGTGACCGTCCAGCACCCGCTGCTGCACGACGGCGCGCTCACCCAGCAGCGGGCCTGGGGCGAGGAGCGCACGGCCGCGCTCTTCCCGCTGCGCGAGTGGCTGGACGAGGGCGCGCTGCTCACCGGCGGTTCGGACTTCCCGGTCGGCCCGTACGGCGCGATGGTCTCGGTGTGGGGCATGACGACCCGGGGCACCACGGCCGGGGTGGTGGGCCCCGAGCACGCGATCGACCGGTCCGAGGCGGTCGCGCTGCACACCGTGAACGCCGCCCGCCTGACCGGCGAGGGCGCTGCCCGCGGCAGCCTGCGGCCGGGGGCGTTCGCCGACCTCACGGTGTGGCCGCTCGACCCGCTGACCTGCCCGGTGGACGCGCTGCGCGATCTGCTCCCCGTCCGCACGGTGGTCGACGGCCGGACGGTGCACTGTTCCTGACGGTACGTCAGTCGACAGGCTCGTTCACTGCCGGACCGTCAGGCGGCGACCAGCTCCCGCAGGTCGATGCCGCGGTGCAGTGCGCGCAGGTCGTCGTGCAGCGTGGACGGCGGGACGACGAGCACGCCGCAGCGCGCGTGGTCGAGGCAGTACCGGGTGACCGAGCGCCGCGTCAGCCGACGCAGCCGGGTCCGCAGGCCGGCTTGCTCCCCGGTGCTGACCACCAGCAGGTCGCCGGGGCGGTCGGCCAGCTCGGTCAGCACCGTGCCGGCCTCGCCGCGCACGACCAGCGGCCGCACCGGCACCCCGATCGGGAGACCACCGAAGGCCCGCTCCAGCGCGCCGTCCATCCGGGCATCGGCGAGGTCCTGCCAGGCGCGCAGCAGCGGCGGGCACGGCCGCGCGCGGTAGTTGCGCTCACCGCCGACCGGCGTCCAGGCGAGCACCGGGACCAGGACGGCCCGGCGCTCCCGGGCCTCCTCCGCGGCCCGGTGCAGGGCGGTCAGGCTGTGCAGTGAACCGCTGACTCCGACGATGACGCGGGCGCCGTGCGACATGATCCTTCGCTTTCCGATGTCAAGCCTCTACAGTGTCTGCGATTATGCTGCCACACTTCGGAGATAGCCTGCAAATCCAAGGCATTCACAGAATATCGCCTTGCATCACTCGCCCATCCGGGGCCTCGGCCCGTCCGCCGGACGGACCTCCTGGAGGAGCCCCCAGGTGAAGTCCGCCGTCCACGGGCACACCACCCCGGCGCCATCCGGGGCGTCGAAGTCCAGCCGGAAGCGGGTCGGCGCGCTCCCCTCGCGCGGCACGGCGGACGGGAACGCGGCGCCGACGTCCGCCACCACACAGCTCCACGGCGCCAGGTCGGCGAGCGTGCGCAGCGAGGGCCCCGGCACCCCCGGCGCCCGCACCAGCCACTCGTTCAGCACCGGCGAGCCGATCTCCGCCGGCCCGAGCAGGACCTCGAACCGCAGGTCGGGCCAGAGCGGCAGCGCCCACTGCCGCGCGGTGCACGCCAGGTCCCCGATCCGCCGCGGCACGCTCGCCTCCGCCGGCCCGAGCACGGCGGCGTACCGGGCGGCCCCGCGCGGGAACCGGGGCACCCGGACCATCGCCTGCCACCGCTTGTTCGCCTCCCGCATCGAGGCCCGGGTGGCACCCAGCCGCCGCACCGCCTCCTCGACCGCACCGGGCCGGTAGTCGGCCATCCGGCGCAGCAGCACCAGCTGGAACTCGGTGACCCCGAAGCCGTTGATCGCCATACCCGCAGGCTAGGACCCGGCTGGCCCGCGCGGACCGTCGCGCCACGTTGGCACGCTCACATTCGTGCACCTGTTCGAATCGGGGCGTACGCTGGCCCCATGCACGGCGCCCTCCACCTCCAGCCCTCGCTGTTCGACGACGCGGAGCACGACGGCCCCCGCCTCGGCCCGCTCGACGGCCTGCGGCGGCAGGTGCTCGGCGAGGGCGCCTGGCTGGACGTGCTGCCCGGCTGGCTGCACGGCGCGGACGAGCTGTTCGAACAGCTGGCCGCCACCGTGCCCTGGCGGGCCGAGCGCCGCGAGATGTACGAACGGACGGTCGACGTCCCCCGGCTGCTGGCCTCGTACCGGGCGGACGCCGAGCCGCCGCACCCGGTGCTCGGGCAGGCCCGCACGGCGCTCAGCCAGCACTACGCCGACGAGCTGGGCGAGCCCTTCCGCACCCTCGGGCTCTGCTACTACCGGGACGGCCGGGACAGCGTGGCCTGGCACGGCGACCGGATCGGGCGCGGCGCCCGCGAGGACACCATGGTGGCGATCCTCTCCGTCGGCGAGCCCCGCACCCTGGCGCTGCGGCCCCGGTACGGCGGCGGGACGGTCGTCCGCCACCCGCTCGGCCACGGGGACCTGGTGGTGATGGGCGGCTCCTGCCAGCGCACCTGGGAGCACGCGGTCCCCAAGACCGCCCGCCCGGTCGGCCCGCGGATCAGCGTCCAGTTCCGGCCGCACGGCGTCGCCTGAGCCCCCCCCCGGCCGCCGTCGACCCGCACCGCACCGCCCGACCCCCGGTTGCCGCCCACCCGCCCGGCGCGGAGGCTGACGGGTGGGGCCGGTGGCACCAGGAGGGCGGTATGCCGAAGCCGGGCAGGTACCGCGAGGGCGTCCCGTGCTGGGTCGTCCTGACGACCATGGACGCCCCGCGCGCACAGCGGTTCTACGGCGCGCTGTTCGACTGGGAGTTCGTCCCGACCGGCCCCGCCGAGTCGGTCGCCACCCGGTACGGCGCCCAGGTCGCGGCGATCGGGCCGCCCGTGGACACCGCGGTACCCGCCGCCTGGACCACCCACCTCGCCTGCGCCGACCCGTACCGCACCGCCGCGCTGGTCCGCGCCGCGGACGGCCGGATCGCCCGCGAGCCGTACGAGGTGCCCGACCAGGGCCGGGCCGCGATCGCCGTCGACCCGCTCGGCGGGGTCTTCGGGCTCTGGCAGGCCGGCACCATCGACGGCGCCGGCCTGGTCGACGAGCCCGGCTCCCTCGCCTGGAACGAGCACCTCTCCCCCGACCCCGACGCCGCACGCGCCTTCTACCGCCGCGTCTTCGGCTACACCTACGACCGGCCGCGGGCCGGTCACGCCCTCGCCCGGGCCGCCGGCCTCCCCGCCTGCAGCATCGGCCCGTCCGCCACCGCCGCGCACTGGCTGACCCACTTCGGCACCGCCGACACCGACCGGGCGGCGGCGCGGCTGCGCGACCTCGGCGGCACCGTCCTCACCGGGCCCGCGCCGACGCCGTACGGCCGGGCCGCGCTGGTCCGGGACGACGCCGGCGCGGTGTTCGTCCTGGTCGCCGTCCCGTCCCGCGAGTCCGCGGAGGCGGCCTGAGCCCGGCCCGGCACCGGTCGGTCCGGCGCCCGACGGCCCGGCACCGGTCGGCCGGCCTCGCCGTCAGTCCTTCACCGCGCCCGCCAGCCCGGACACCAGCTTGCGCTGCACCGCGATGAAGAAGATCAGCACCGGCACGGTCATCAGCGTGGACGCGGCCATGATGCCGCCCCAGTCGTTCTCGTCCGGCTTGAAGAAGACCAGCAGCGCCGAGGGCAGCGTCTGGTTCTCGGTGGCGCTGATGATGAAGGTCTTGGCGAAGACGAAGTCGTTCCACGCCGTGATGAAGGAGAACACGCTGGTCGCGGCGAGGCCCGGGGCCACCAGCGGCAGCAGGATCCGCCACAGGATGCGGGTCCGGCCGGCGCCGTCGATCTGCGCGGCCTCCTCGATCGAGACCGGCACGGCGGCGACGAAGCCGCGCATCATCCAGATCCCGAACGGCAGCGAGAACGCCAACTGCACCAGGATCAGCGAGGCCAGGGTGTTCAGTCCGATGCCCGGGACGAACTGCCCGGCGTCGCGGAACATGAAGAACAGCGGGATGGTCAGCGCCTCGACCGGGATCATCTGGGCGATCAGGAACATCACCATGATGGTGGTGCGGAACCTGAACCTGAACCGGGTCACGGCCACCGCCGCCAAGAACACCACGGCCGCCGAGAGCACCACCACCGACAGCGCGACCACCAGGCTGTTCACGAAGTACCGGCCGAAGCCGTCCACGCTGAGCACCTGGCGGAAGCTCTCCAGCGTGGGGTGCGCCGTCCACGGCTTCGGGTCCAGCGACTGCACCTCGCCCTTGGGCTTGAAGGCCGACAGCACCATCCAGAAGATCGGGAAGGCGGTGACGACGGCCAGGACGACCGCGGTGGTGTCGGCGGCGAGCCGCCGCCGGCCGCGGGAGTTCCGAAGGGTGCTCACAGCTCGTTCCCCGTCCGTCGCAGACTGCGGATGTACAGGACCGTCGGGATCACCAGGATCAGCAGCATGATCACGCCGATCGCCGCGCCCAGCCCGTACTGCGAGGAGGCGAACGCCTTCTGGTACGCGTACACGTTGAGCACCAGGTTCTGGCCGGCGATGCCGCCGCCCTCGGTCATCACGTAGATCTGGGTGAAGACCTTGAAGTCCCAGATCACCGACTGGATCACCACGATCGTGAGGATCGGCCGCAGCATCGGCGCGGTGATCCGGCGGAAGGTGGTCCAGGTGCCGGCGCCGTCCAGCGCGGCCGCCTCCAGGACCTCCTCCGGGATGGCGCGGATGCCCGCGTAGAGGGTGACCATCACGAACGGGAAGGAGTGCCACACCACCACGGCACCGACGATCAGGAACGCCGTCCACTTGTCGTAGAACCAGTTGAACTCGTGGAAGCCGGTGAGTCCGATCCGCTCCAGGGTGTGGTTGACCAGGCCGAGGTTGGTGTCGAACAGGAAGCTCCACACCGTCGACCCGGTCATCGCGGGCGCAGCCCAGGCCGCCATCGCCGCGGTGGTCAGCACCAGCCGCGGCCACCGGCCGACCTTGGTGAGCAGCACCGCGAGGGTGGCGCCGACGGCCAGGGTGGCGACCACGCAGAACGCGGCGAAGCCGACCGTCTGCAGCAGCACCGACCAGAACTGGCCGTCCTCCAGGATCTTCGAGTAGTTGCCGAAGCCGACGAAGGAGGTCGGCACGCCGCCGGACGCCTGGGCCTGCCCGAAGTCCAGGACGGACAGCAGTCCGAGCTGGTAGATCGGGTAGGCGACCAGCGGGATCAGGATGACGGCGGCCGGCAGGAGCAGGAGCAGCGGGGGCCGGCGACGCCGGCCGCCCGGGGGTGCGGCCGGCGCCCTGCCCCCACGGCGCCGCTGCGGGGAGGGCGGCGCCGACGGGGCGGTCGTGGTGGATGCGGACACGTGCGGGACCTGCTCTCTGTGACGAACCGGGACGGGGACCGTCGAATGCGTGACCATCGGTGCGCGCCCGCCCGCGGGCGCGGCCGTCAGCGGGCGGGCGCGGCCGTCAGTGCGCGGCGAAGGCCGAGTTGATCTGCGCGGCGGCGTCGCCGGAGGCCTTGGCCACGTCCGCCTTGCCGGTGACGACCTGCTGGAGCAGCGTCGGGATCACCGACTGGGCGTCGATCTGCGCCCACCCCTGGTCGAGCGGGACGAACCTGGTGCCGGCCGCGATGGTGTCGGTGAACGGCTTCAGGAACGCGTCCTTCGCCGCGACCTTGCCGCTGACGGACTTCAGCGTCGGCAGGTTCCCCATCGCGTCGTACATCTGCTCCTGGTACGCCGGGCCCGCCAGCAGCTCGGCGAACTCGACGGCCAGCGTGCGGTGCTTGGCCGCCTTCATGACGCCCAGGTTGTTGCCGCCGGCGAAGGCGGGGGCGATCGAGCCGGCCTTCTCGCCGGGCAGCGGCACCACGCCGTACTTGCCCTTGACCGCGCCCGCGTCCACCTTGCCGCGGTTGGAGTTGAGCAGGACCGCCATCGCCGACTTCCCGGCCGCGAACAGGTCGACGGTCTTGCCGCCGGTCAGGTCCGCGCACTGCTGGGCGGGACAGCCGTCGGCGCCGAACAGGTCGGTGTAGCGCTTGATCCCGGCCTGCGAGGCGGGCGAGTCGATGGCCGCCTTGAACGTGGCGCCCGTCTTGACGGCGATGTCGCCGCCCGCGTCCCAGACGAAGGGCAGCGCGCCGAAGGTGTACTTGCCGCCGACCGCGATGCCGAAGGTGTCCGGGTGCGCGGCGTGGATCTTCGTGGTGGCGGCGACCAGTTCGGCGTACGAGGTCGGCGGGGCGAGCCCGGCCTCGGTGAACAGGTCGGTGCGGTAGTACAGCGCGCGCACGCCCACCCACCACGGCAGGCCGTAGGTCTTGCCGTCCACCACGGCGGTCTTGGCGATGGCCGGGTCGAGGTCGCCCTTCTCCTTCCACCCGTCCAGGTCGGCGCCGATCTCGGCGAGGCCGCCGGCGGCGACGTAGCCGGGCAGGTCGGTGTTGCCGAACTCGACCAGGTCGGGCGCGCTGTTGGGGTCGTTGAAGGCGCCCTTCATCTTGGCCGCGCGGGCCGAGGCGTCGGTGTCGATGTAGCTGACGTTGACGGTGACGCCCTGGTGGGAGGCCTGGAACTCGCCGACGGCCTTGGCGATCACGGCCTCCTTGGCCGCGTTGCCCGCCTCGTTGTACAGCCAGACCTGCAGCGTGCCGGTCCGGTCGTCGCCGGCCTTGGCGCCCGCCGGCGAGGCGGTGCCCGGCGCGCAGGCGGTGGCGGCCAGGCAGCCGGCGGCGAGCACGGCAGCCACTGCGGTCCGTCCGATGAGTCGCATGGTGGAGACCTCCCCTCCCGACAGCTGCCGCCGAGACGTGCACCGTTGGGGACGGACACGTCGAAGCAGGCCCTGACCGGGGCCGATGGTGAGTGAAGTGGTGGGGGTACGGCAGGGCGCAGCGCTCGGGTGGGGCGACGTCGCCTGCTCGATGGCAGGGACGTTAGGCGTGGGCGATCGGCGCCAACAAGAGGGGGTTGGCGAAAGTTTTGCACTGCACAACGTTGTATCGAAGATGCGGCGAAGAGACCCCGAAGGGGTACGTTCTGACAACCACCGCCGACGGGCGGAGGAACACCGCGGAACACCTCGCGGAACCGCACGGAACACCAAGCGCCAGCCCCCGCAGAACACCACCAGGGAACGGACCCATGACGGAGACGGCACCCAAGAAGCCCGCGACCGAACGCAACCAGTCCTCCTCGCTGCGCCGCGCGCTCGCCGTCCTCGGCTACGTCCGCGACCACGGCGACGGACGCGGAGTCCCGCTCGCCCAGCTCGCCGAGGCGCTCGACCTCAACAAGAGCACCGTGCTGCGGCTGACCGGACCACTGCTGGACGAGCACCTGCTCGACCGGGACCGCGAGACCGGCTGGTTCCGGCTCGGCCACGGCTCGCTGCGCCTCGGCCAGGCCTACCTGACCACCCTCGACCTGCGCAGCGTCGCCGCCGAACACCTGCGCCGGCTCCAGCGCGAGGCGGGCGAGACCGTCCACCTGACCGTCTGGCAGGCTCCCGGGATCGTCTACCTGGACAAGGTCGAGGACGAGACCAACGTCCGAATGGCCTCCCGGGTCGGCAGCCGGGCGCCCGCCTACTGCACCGCCACCGGAAAGGCGATCCTCGCCTGGCTGCCCGAGGAGGCCGTCGCCGAGGTGGTCGCGGCCGGCCTGCGCCCGGTGACCGCCTGGACCATCTCCGACGAGACCCGGCTGCGCGCCGACCTCGCCCGGATCCGCGCCCGCGGCTACTCCATCGACGACCGGGAGAACGAACCGGAGGTGCGCTGCGTCGCCGCGCCGATCTTCGACCACACCGGCGAGGTGACGGCGGCGCTCTCCGTCTCCGGGCTCACCTCGCGGATGACGGCCACCCGGGTGCGCTCCCTCGGGCCGGTCGTGGCGCAGGTCGGGCTGCGGATCTCGCGCGAGCTGGGCTCCGACCGGCAGCCGTCCTGAACCTACCGGCCCGGGCCCTGCCTCCGCGTGTGCCCGTGCTTCCCCGTCCCCGTGCCGATCCGCGCCGTCCCCGCGCTCCGTCAGCCCGCGGGCAGCAGCGGCCGCTGGTCCACCGGCGAGGAGAGGATCACCGAGGTCGTCGTCCGGCCGAGCACCGCGATCGCCTCGATCAGCTCCTCCAGGTGGGAGGTGTCCCGCGCGGCGACCTTGAACACCCAGCAGTCCTCGCCGATCACGTGGTGCACCTCCAGCACCTCCGGCCGGTGCAGCAGGTCCTGGCTGCGGACGTACTTCACCGTCATCCGGGCGTGCGGCGAGACCCGGACGAAGGCCCGGATGCCGTAGCCCAGCCGCTCGGGCGCGACCAGCGCCGCGTACCCGGTGATCGTGCCGTTCGCCTCCAGCCGGCGCACCCGCTCGCCCACCGCGGCCGGGCTGAGGTTGACCCGCCGGCCCAGCTCGCTGAGCGTGATCCGGCCCTCGGACTGGAGCAGTTCCAGCAGCCGCAGGTCGACCGCGTCCGGGCCGCCACCGGAACCGTTGGCGACACCGCCGCCGCCACCGCTGTTGAGGCCGTTCCGGGAGCCCGCCGACGAATCATCGGCCGAACCGTCGGATTGCCGTCGGTCTTTCGGTCGCAGCGCCGAAACTCCCATGATCACCCCTTCATCGAACCGCGCCGCACCATAACACTTGTGGGTATGGAAAACGTGCTCGTCATCGGGGGAAACCGGTACTTCGGACGGCAGTTGGTCACCCGGCTGCGCGACTCCGGCGCCCGGGTCAGCGTGCTCAACCGCGGCTCGACGCCGCCAGCGCCCGGTGTCACCGCGCTCGTCGCCGACCGCGCGGACGGGACGGCGCTGGCCCGTACCCTCGCCGGGCGGGACTTCGACACGGTGATCGACCAGGTCTGCTACACCCCGGCACAGGCCGAACTCGCCGCCCGCGCCTTCGCCGGGCGGACCGGCCGCTATCTGATGACCTCGACGATCGAGGTCTACGACACCGGCGAGGCACACCCGCCGGGCCGTCCGCTGCCCGAATCCGCCGTCGACCCGTCCGGGTGGCCGGTTCGCCTCGAACTCCCCTGGACGGAACCGGAGTTCGTCGAGGCGTCGTACGGCGAGGGCAAGCGCCAGGCGGAGGCGGTGTTCACCCGCGACGCGCCGTTCCCGTTCGTCTCCGTCCGACTCGGGCACGTCCTGGGCGCCGCCGACTTCACCGGACGGCTGGCCCACTACGCCGAGCGGATCGAGGCGGGCCTGCCCGTCCTGGTGCACCCGGAGAACCTGCCCTCCTCCTACACCCACGAGACCGAGGCGGCCGCCTTCCTGGCCTGGGCGGCGGGCGAGCGGTTCACCGGCCCGGTCAACCTCGCCTCGCACGGCGAACTGACCGCCACCGACCTGTGCGACCTGATCGCGGCCGGCCGCCCCTACCGTACGGCCGCCCCCGAACCCGGCCGACAAGCCTCCCCGTTCTCCTTCGACCGCTACTACGGCATGGACAACTCCCGGGCCCGGCAGCTCGGCCACCGCCTCTCTCACACCCGCGACTGGCTGCCCGGCCTGATCGCCGCCCTCCCCGGACCGGAGCTCCCCGCATGACCGCCACCACCGCCGCCACCACCACGGAGACCACCGAGACCTCCGGCACCACCCGCGCCACCGCCACCCGCCTCCTCGGCGGCCTCCGCACCAGTGCCATCGGCCTCGGCGCGATGCCGCTCTCCGTCGAGGGCCGCCCGGACGAGGCTCGCGCCATCGCCACCGTCCACGCCGCGCTCGACGCGGGCATCACCCTGATCGACACCGCCGACTCCTACCACTGGCACGCCGACGAGTACGGCCACAACGAGGAGCTCATCGCCCGGGCCCTCGCCTCCTACGGCCCCGGCGCCGAGCACGTCAGGGTCGCCACCAAGGGCGGCCGCGGCCGCCCCGGCGACGGCTCCTGGACCGTCAACGGCGACCCGGCCCACCTCAAGCGCGCCTGCGAGGGCTCGCTGCGCCGCCTCGGCGTCGAGGCGATCGGCCTCTACCAGCAGCACCACCCGGACCGGAACGTCCCGTACGCGGACTCCCTCGGCGCGGTCCGCGAGCTCTTCGAGGAGGGCAAGATCCGCGCGGCCGGCATCTCCAACGTCGACGTGGCGCAGGTCCGGCTCGCCCGGGAGATCCTCGGCGACGCCCTGGTCTCGGTGCAGAACGAGTACTCCCCCGCCGTCCGCAAGCACCAGCCCGTCCTGGACCTGTGCACCGAACTCGGCCTGGCCTTCCTCCCCTGGAGCCCGCTCGGCGGCATCGGCCGCTCCGCCGGACTCGGCGGCGCCGGGCAGGAGTTCGCCGCGGTCGCGGCCGAGCACGGAGTCAGCCCCCAGCGCGTCGCCCTCGCCTGGCTGCTGGCCACCTCCCCGGTGACCATTCCGATCCCGGGCGCGAGCCGCCCCGAAACCATCCGCGATTCGGCCGCCGCAGGGGAATTGGTGCTCGGCGAAGAGGAATTGGCCCGCCTCGAAAACGCGAATGGGGCCCGGCACCCATAAAGGCACCGAACCCCATCCGACAGTTGAGCGCCAGGCCCGGGTCGCACGGACTCTCCCTACTGAAAGTAGGACGTGCTCTGGTAGCACCACTGACGCCTGACGAGGAATCATCTCCCTCGCGACAAGAAGAACATTAGCAGCCCCGCACCGAAACGCCGAACCACCCACCAACCGGCCCCGACCGACCCCGAAACGCGAATGGAGCCCGGCACCCATAAAGGCACCGAACCCCATCCGACAGTTGAGCGCCAGGCCCGGGTCGCACGGACTCTCCCTACTGAAAGTAGGACGTGCTCTGGT
>NZ_JBFBOC010000014.1:83859-158025 GCF_040685975.1 Kitasatospora sp. NPDC086791
CGCACCGAAACGCCGAACCACCCACCAACCGGCCCCGACCGACCCCGAAACGCGAATGGAGCCCGGCACCCATAAAGGCACCGAACCCCATCCGACGGTAGAGCGCCAGGCCCGGGTCGCACGGACTCTCCCTACTGAAAGTAGGACGTGCTCTGGTAGCACCACTGACGCCTGACGAGGAATCATCTCCCTCGCGACAAGAAGTACAGTACCAGCTCGATGATCAGTCACCGAACCGGAGGCGAACCCCGCATGACGAGCGCTCCACCCGAGGTCGTTCCGTACACGGACGGGCGGCTGATGGACGTCCACCGGCCGACCGCCCACGCCGAGGCGGCCGGGCCGGCGCCCGTCGTCCTGCTCTGGCACGGACGCGGGCCGAACGAGCGGGACGTGCTGCGGCCGTTGGCGCGGGCGGCCGCCGACCTCGGGCTGCTGGTGCTCGTCCCGGACTGGAGCTCCGAGCAGCCGGACGGCGGCGCCGCCGAGTTGCTCGCCTCGCTGGCTCGGGCCCACCGGATCGCCACCGACCACGGCGGGGACCCGGCCCGCTTCGTGCTGGCCGGCTGGTCGCTCGGCGGCCGGGAGGCGGTCTCGGTGGCCACCCACCCGGACACCCCCGTCGAACTCCGGCCCGCCGCCGCGGTCGGCATCGCCTCGACGTACGCCGACCCGGCCGTCACCACCGGCGCGGCCCCGCTCGACCACCTGGCCGCGGCCCCCTCCCCCGTCCCGCTCTGGCTGGTGCACGGCACGGCGGACGACATCGTGGACGTCGAGCACACCCGCAAGCTGAGTGCCGCCGTACCGACCGCCGCACTGGTCGAACTCCCCACCGACCACGCGGGTGTGGTGATGACCGTCTACAGCCCGGAGGCCCGGCGCTGCCTCCCCGCCACGGCCGCCGACGCCCTGGCGGCCGGCCGCCGCACCGCCGCCGTCCTCGCCGCGGCGGCCGGGGTGGCGTAGCGGGGAAGGTGCGCGGCAACGGTCCCGTCGTCGCGCACCGGCCGTGGGCCGCCGGTCAGTTCGGCGCGGCCGGTGCCCGCAGTCCGCGCCCGTGCCGTTCGAGTGCTTCCAGGTCGCGCTGCAGCGGCGGGCGCGGGACGGTCAGCACCGGGCAGGCCGCGTGCCGGACGCAGTAGGCGGTGACCGACGGGCGCACCAGCCGGGCGAGGCGGCCGCGTTCGCGCCCGGCACCGAGGACGAGCAGGTCGCCGGGGCGGTCGGCGCACCGCACCAGGGTGTGGCCGGCCTCGCCGCGGACGGCCTGGCAGCGCAGCCGGACGCCCGCGTAGCGGCGGGCGAAGGCCTCGTCGAGGGCTTGGCGCAGCCGGGCCACGGCGGCGTCGCGGCCGGCGGTGATCACCGGTGGGCAGGGGGTGCGGCGGTAGCCGAGTTCGTCGCCCGGCGGGACCCAGCAGAGCACCGCGAGCACCTCGGCGTCCGTCCGGCGGGCTTCGGCGACGGCGTGGTGCAGGGCCGCGAGGCTGCCGAGCGAGCCGCTGAGACCGACCACGATCCGGCGCTCGTCCGCACCACCGCGCGCGCTGTCCGCCATGCCCGCCCCTGCCTTCCCCGCCACGGCCCGAACCGTCGGAGCCCGAACTGCCGGAGCCCGAACCCTCGGAGCCCGAACCCTCGGAGCGTCGTGCCGCGCTCCCGTCGCACCCCAGCAAAGCGCCCCGCGACCGTGCGGCCGCCTCCCGTTGACGGGGTCCTGATGCGGCGCCCGACGTTCCGTACGCGTCCCTGATGCCCCGGGCGACGGTACGACGGTGGCCCCGACGGGGAAGTGCGCCGGGGCCACCGTGCTGCCGGGAGGGTCAGCAGGTCTGGTCGACCAGGGAGAACGTGGCGTAGTGGTCGCCGGTGTAGTAGTCCTCCTGGTAGCCCTGGCCGGTCACGATCCGGCGGGCGCCGCGGGTCGGGGAGCCCGGGGTGACGACGGTGTACTCGTGGTAGTACCCGTAGGACTCTCCGGGGAGGACGTGCTCTCTGTTCTGGAAGACCACACCGTCCTGGGAGTAGGGGAACGGCCCGTCCGAGGCGATCAGGTCGAGGGTGTCGGCGGCCTCCGGCGGGAGGGCGGAGAGGCACACCGTGCCGCTCACGGTGGCGTGCGCCTCGGTGGCGACGGCGACCGGTGCGAGGGTCATCAGGGCGACGGCGGTGACGGCGGCGGCGCGGGTCTTCCACGCGCGTAGAGTGCGAGTCATGCCCCCCAGTGTGGCGAGACACCGTCAACTCCGGAAGCCCTCCACCGAAGTATTAACCAGCGAGTAACTCCCCTTTACCTGCGGCGACTTGACCCGTATCCCAGCCCGGACGCCACTCCCCGCCGACACTCCCCGGTGCCGTCCACGAACCGTCCGGACGGTACAAGGGTCGACCGTCATCGAACTGGCGCCGAGGCCCTCCCGCCCCGCTCCGCGGGCTCTCGCCGCGCCCGGCCCCCGCCGCATAGAGTGACGGATCACGACGGACCGGAACGAGCTCTGACGGGGTGGACATGGCGACGAACGAGGACGGCGCACGGACCGCTCCACCGGCGCTCGCACGGCGGGCCGCGCTGACCGCCCATCAGCTGATCGGCCTGCTGGTCGACCCCGACGGTTTCCACAGCTGGGACGAACCGCCGCCCGGCCCACCCGCCGATCCCGGCTACCGCGCCTCGCTCGACCGGGCCCGCGAGCGCACCGGTCTGGACGAGGCCGTCCTCACCGGCCTCGGCCTGATCGACGGGCGGCCGGTCGCGCTGATCGCCTCCGAGTTCGGCTTCCTCGGCGGATCGATCGGCGTCGCGACCGCCGAACGGATCACCCGGGCCGTCGAGCGCGCCACCGCCGAGCGGCTGCCGCTGCTCGCCCTGCCGGTCTCCGGCGGCACGCGGATGCAGGAGGGCTCGGCGGCCTTCCTCTGCATGCTGCGGATCACCGCCGCCGTCCAGGCCCACCGCGCGGCCGGCCTCCCCTACCTCACCTACCTGCGCAACCCCACCATGGGCGGGGTCTTCGCCTCCTGGGGCACGCTCGGGCAGCTGGTCCTCGCCGAGCCGGGCGCCCGGCTCGGCTTCCTCGGCCCGCGGGTGTACGAGGAGCTGCGCGGCGTGGAGCTGCCGCCGGACGTCCAGCGGGCCGAGACCCTGGCCGAGCAAGGGCTGGTGGACGCCGTCGTACCGCCGCAGGAGCTGCGCGAGCTGGTCCGCCGCACGCTCACCGTGCTCAGCACGCCGCCCCCGGCGCCGACGAGCCCCACCTCTCCTACGGGCACCCCTTCCACCGACACCCCTTCTACGGGCGCCCCTTCCATCGACCCCTCCGCGGCCCGCACCGCCGGGCCCGCCGCCCCCGAGCCCACCGACGCCTGGGACTCCGTCCTCCGCACCCGCCGCCCCGACCGCCCGGGCACCCGCGAACTGCTGCGGCACTCCGCCGAGGAGCTGGTGCTGCTCGACGCCCCCGGCGGCCGTGGCGGCGCACTGGTCCGGGCGCTCGCCGTCGTGGGCGGCCGGCCCGTCCTGGTGGTCGGCCAGCAGCGGCGGACGCCGGAGCACGAGCGCCCCTTCACCGCCGCCGACCTGCGGGCCGTCCGGCGCACCGCGCGGCTGGCCGAGCAGCTCGGGCTGCCGCTGGTCACCGTGGTGGACACCGCCGGGGCCGAGCTGTCCGCCGAGGCCGAGCGGGACGGCATCGCGGTGGAGATCGCGTACTGCCTGACCACCCTGCTCGCGCTGCGCACCCCCGTCCTCGCGGTGCTGCTCGGCCAGGGCTCGGGCGGCGGAGCGCTCGCGCTGCTCCCGGCGGACCGGGTGCTCGCCGCGAGCCACGCCTGGCTGGCGCCGCTGCCGCCGGAGGGTGCCTCGGCGATCGTCCACCGCGACGGCGGGCACGCCGCCGAGCTGGCCCGCGCGCAGGGCATCGGGGCGCGGCACCTGGCGGAGGTCGGGCTGGTGGACGAGGTGGTCCCGGAGCTGCCGGACGCCGCCGACGAACCGGAGGCCTTCTGCGCGCGGCTCGGCCGGGCGGTCGGCGCGGCGCTGGGCGCCCTCGGGACGGCTTCCGAAGCGGAGCGGCTCGCGGCCCGGGCGGCGCGGCACCGGCGACTGGGCGACCTCCGCCCGCCATCCGCCCCCGGTGTGGTGCCGGTCTCAGCGGCGGATTGATCGTCTGTACCCAAAGTGCCGTCTCCGGATCCGCCGGTGACGGCCGCGGCGGCCCGCACGGTGAGTGCGCTCACACGAAATCAGCCCCCACGACGGACCGTAGTAGACACCGCCGGCCCCTCCGGCCCTCCCCCGGAACCCGCACGTTCGCCCACGTCACAAGGGGTCGGCGCGCTCCGCGCGACCGACCCTTCGAATCCACGGCAACCGGCCCGCGTACGACCGTCGGTCGTAACGAGGGGGTCTTGGCGAGCGCCGATCCCGTCTGGCAACAATGTCTCCGTCGCCAGCCGCACCGGCACCTGTCCCGCCGGTGAACGGCTTATCGCCGAGTCACGCCCCGTGACCGTAACGGCCCCTGTCCGGCCCGTGGTCATGGGCGGGGCGTGACCCGGCCCAACCCGATTGAGGTCTTGTTCCTTATGCCCGCTTTCAAGCTCCGTATGCGTACTTCGGCCGCGATTCTTGCCGGCGCCGCCGGCCTGACCGCTCTGGGTGCCGGTGTCCTGCCCGCCACCGCGAACGCCGCCACCGCCTCCCCGCAGGCGATCGCCGCCCAGATCGTCCCGGCGAACCAGCTGGCCTCGTTCAGCCAGATCATCTCCCACGAGTCGAGCTGGAACGTGACCGCGACCAACGCGAGCTCCGGCGCGTACGGCCTGGCCCAGGCGCTGCCGGGCTCCAAGATGGCCTCCGCCGGCTCGGACTGGAAGACCAACCCCGCCACCCAGATCAAGTGGGCGCTGGACTACATGAACTCCCGCTACGGCAGCCCGAACGCGGCCTGGGCCTTCTGGCAGAACCACCACTGGTACTAAGCCGGCCCCGTCGGCTCACCGATCCCCTCCCGCCCCCTGACCACTCCCCCTCACCCCGGGGGTCGGACAGGGACCACCGGGGTGCCCGAGAGGGCCCGGACCCGCGCGATCCGCGTGGCCCGGGCCCTCTCGTGGTTGACCGGCACTCCGCTGCGGCCGGGCCCGACCGACCGTCCGTCCGTCCGTCCGTCCGTCACGATCGGCCCGGCCGTCCGGTCGTCACAGCTCGCCCGTCAGCCCCAGCAGCTCGCGCATCCGCGCGTACTTGGCGGCCAGCCGCTCGGCGGTCGCCCGGTCCAGCGAGGCCAGCCGGGCCGGGTCGGAGTTGTGCGCGAGGTCGGCGCGCTTGACCAGCAGCGCGCCGGGCGTGGCCAGGATGCGCGCGGTGTAGTCCTCGACCGGCTCGTCCGGACGCCGGGTGAGCGCGTCCACGATCGCCTTGGTCTCCTCGGGCAGCGCGGCCACCGCCAGCCACTCCCGGCTGAGCCGGTCGTCCTCGACGGTGTCGTGCAGCCAGCCCGCCGCGATCTGCGCCTCGCTGCCACCGCGTGCGGCCGCCCCGCGCGCGACCGCCGCGATGTGCTCGCTGTACGGGTGCCCGTTCTTGTCCACCTGCCCCCGGTGGGCACGGCGGGCGATCGCCTCCACCTCGGCCAGGCTCAGGTACTCGTCGTCCACGGGCTCACCCTCCGGCTCATCCATCGGCTCATCCTAGGCCCGTGATCAACGCTCCGACGGCCACTGGTTTACTGCCCCGGGGGTTCACGGCTTCGAGGGTCCACCGGCCCGGGAGCCCGGAAGTCGACGCCCCCGGCGGGAGACCCCCGCCGCACCCGGCAGACACGTCCGAGCGATCCGAGGAACCATGCCATCCCTGCATCCGTTGTTGTCCGGCTTCGCCCCGATCTGGGCGCTGACCGGAGTCGGCTACGTCGTCGGCCGCTCCGGACTGCTCGGGCCGCACGCCGAGGTGGTGCTCAACCGGTTCGTCTTCCACGTGGCGATGCCGGCCGCGCTCTTCCTGATGATCGCCCGCACCCCGCTGGACCGCTTCGCCAACCCGTCGATGCTCGCCTTCGCCGCCGGCACCGCCGTCGCGACCGGCCTCGGGCTGCTCGCCGGGCGGCTGCTCTTCCGGCGCAAGCCCGGCGAGCTGGCCATCGGCGCGATGGCCTCGGGGTACGTCAACTCCGCCAACCTGGGCATCCCGGTGACCATGCAGGTCCTCGGTGACGCCTCCTTCGTGGCTCCCGTGGTGCTGTTCCAGATCCTGCTGGTCACCCCCGCCGTCCTCGCCGTGCTGGACGGCGGTGCGGCCGGCCGCCGGGCCCTGCTCACCCTGCCGGCGCGCAACCCGATCCTGCTCGCCACCGCGCTCGGCGCCGTCGTCTCGGCGACGGGAGTGCACCTGCCCGCCGAGCTGAATCGTTCCTGCGAACTGCTCGGCGGTGCCGGCGTGCCGACCGCCCTGGTCACCCTCGGCATATCGCTGCACAACCGGCCGCCGGCGGACGGCCGTTCGCGCCGTGCCGAGGTCGGGCTGACCGTCGCGGTCAAGACCCTGGTCCAGCCGCTCGCCGCGCTCGTCGTGGCCGGCCCGCTGCTTCACCTGCCCGCCCACCAACTGCTCACCGTCGTGCTCTTCTCCGCGCTGCCGACCGCGCAGAACGTGTACACCTACGCCCGCGAGTACGGACAGGGCACGGAACTCGCCCGGGACGCGGTGCTCTGGTCGACGCTGGTGTCGATGGCGACGCTGTCGGTGATCAGCTGGGGCCTCGGCCCGGCGTAGCTCCCGTCACCCGTCCCCACCGGGCCCGGCGCAGCCCCCCGCCTACTCCGGCCCGGCCCGCCTGGCGGCGGTGACCACCCCGGTCATCGCCTCCAGGAAGCGCCGGGCCACGTCCAGCTCCGCCGGGTCGAACCCCCGCATCGCCCCGAGCAGGTCGCCGATCAACCCACCGAAGAAGCCCTGCCCCAGTTCCATCGCCCGCTCCTCCACCCGCAGCAGCACCCTGCGGCGGTCCTGCGGGTCGCGCTCGCGGCGGATCAGCCCGAGCCGCTCCAACCGGTCCACCAGGCCGGTCGTCCCCGCCGAGTTCAGGTGCAGCGCCTCGCCGAGTCGGCCCGGGGTGACCACCTCCCCGGCCCGGGCGGCGTCCAGCAGGTGGATCAACGCCCGCAGATCGGTCGGATGCAGACCGTTGCGGGACGCGAACTCGGCCCCGAACAAGTCGAGTTCGACCGTCAGACCGCGCAGCAGGTGGACCAGCCGCATCGGCTCCTCGACCTCGGACACCCCGTCGTCCCTCCTCGGGCACACTCGTGCCATCATTTCTCTCGTTCAGCGAGATAATCGCTGAGCGGGATACTCGTCGGGCAAGATGCTTGCCGGGCGAGTGGTTCCGCACGCCATCACACCACACCCGCGGAGGCCCATGATGTCCGCCCGCACCGCCCCCTCACCCGCCTCTTCCGTCCCGGCCGCCCGTTTCCTCGCCGCCTACGACGCCCTGCTGGCCCGCTGGCCCGTCCCGGTCGAGGCCCTCACCGTGCGCACCGCCCACGGCACCACCCGGATCAACGCCTGCGGCCCCCGCGACGGACGCCCCCTCGTCCTCCTGCACGGCGGCGGTGCCACCTCCGCCCTGTGGTTCGCCAACGCCGCCGCCTGGGCCGGGGCCGGGCACCGCGTCCTCGCCGTCGACCTCATCGGCGACCCCGGGCGCAGCGTCCACGACGGCGCCGCCCTCGACGGCGTGCCCGGACTGCTCGGCTGGCTGGACGCCGTCCTCGACGGACTCGACGTTCCCGGGGCCGACTTCTGCGGCCACTCGTACGGTGGCTGGATCGCCCTGGAGTACGCCCTGCACGCGCCCGACCGGGTCGGCCGGCTCGCGCTGCTCGACCCCACCCAGTGCTTCGCCGGTTTCCGCCCCGGCTACCTGCTGCGCGTGCTCCCCCTCTTCCTCCCGGGCCGCACCCCGGCCCGCGCCCGCGCCTACCTCGACGGGGAGAGCGGCGGCGGCCCCCGTCTCGACCCCGACTGGCGGGAGCTCTACGCCCTCGGCTACGCCGGCTTCCCCGCCTCCCGCGTCGTCACCGGCCCACGGCCCTCACCCGAACGCCTCCGCACCCTCGCCGCTCCCGTCCTCACCCTCCTCGCCGGCCGCAGCCGCGCCCACGATCCGGTCCGCGTCGCCGAAGCCGCGCGGCACGCCCTCCCGTCGGCCGAGGTGGCGATCCTCCCGGACGTCGCCCATCACGCCCTGCCGATGGCGGGTGCGCCCGAGGTCAACCGGCGCGTCCTGGACTTCCTGTCCCAGGGCTGACGGCTGTCCCAGCGCTGACGGCGGGGCCGGCCGTCGCCACCGGCGCCTGGGCAACGGCGAGTCGAAGGAGCCGGTGGGGGGTCAGCGCCGGGCGTGCCAGATCCGGATCCGGACCCGCACCGGGCCGTCGCGGACTCCCCAGAGGGCAGGGCACCCGCCCGGGCATCGCCCCGCCGGATCCACCCTCCGTCTCCTGCTGCGTGATGTCTCCTGCCGCGCGGTCCGATGCCGGAGCACGCCGGGTACGGAACAACTGCCCCTCCCTGCCCGGCAGTACGGCACCGGGCCGGTCCAGGCATCCGGTTCACGGCCCGGTGGGCAGGCCTCGTCGGGCGGTGAACCGGGTGGGCGGACCAAGCCGGGCGGAGGCGGCCGAAACCCTGCGGCCGCCTCCGCCCCGGACCGTGACCGCCGCCGCCTCCACGGCCGACGTCGTGGCGGTCGCCGCGCTCGACGCCATCGCCGCCGTCAGTAGATCAGGTAGCTCGGGCGGTGTCCTTCGTCCTCGATCTCCCCGGTGGCCTGGACCCGCAGCTTGCGGGACAGCTCCTCCAGGGCGCGGGAGGCCGCGACCTCCTCGCCGATCCTGGCGAGCGGACGGTCGTCGGCGCTCTTCACGGCCTCGCCGCGCGCGCTCAGGCCCGGCGCCCTCGCGCCCGTCAACCTGGCGTCACACGCCGTGTGCACGCCGTCCTCGTCGAATGTCAGCTCCACGTCCCACTGGTTGTGCATTGCCACACCTCCTGGCGCCGGCCCCCGTCCGTGGCTGTCCTGACCGGCACGGACGGTGAACCGTGGCGGCCGCTCACACCAGCGTGCGCCTGCCCCGCCGATAGCGGCAAGCGCTGCCGACGGCACCGGGCGCGCGACGCGGGTCCGCACCGCCACGCCGCAGTGCCGCCACACCGCCACGCCCCAGCTCCGCAGCGCCGGCCGGTGGTCCGCACCGCAGTGCGGCGCACCGCGTCCGATCGGCCCGGCCGCCGCCCCGGCGGTACGCTGACGGGAGCGGGCCGCGACGGCCGACCCTCCCCGGACCCGTCGGCGCGGCGCGGGCAGCGACAACCTGGTGGTCCCTCCGTGGCGGTCTTCCTCCTCGCCCTCGGCGCGGCCTGCTGTCTGGGGCTCGGTTTCGTCCTCCAGCAGCACGCGGCGCAGCAGGCTCCCCGTTCCGATCTCCTGCGCTGGCGGCTGCTGCTGGACCTGATGCGGATGCCCCAGTGGCTGCTCGGCACCGGGTTCATGGTCAGCGGCCTGATCCTCTCCGCGCTCGCGCTCAACCAGGGCGAGGTGTCCCTGGTCGAGCCGCTGCTGGCCACCAATCTGCTGTTCGCCATGGCCCTCGCCCGGGTGCTGACCCGTCAGACCCTGGGCCGCTCCGGCTGGGCGGGGGTGCTGCTGCTCGGCCTGGGGGTGACGGCCTTCATCGTGGCCGGGAAGCCGACGGGCGGTGGGGCGCCCGCCGGAGAGCTGCGACATTGGCTGGTGGTCGGCACGGTGGTGGGGCTGGTCGTGCTGCTGGTCTCGATGGCCCGGCGGCTGCCGTTGTTCGAGGAGGCGACCCTGCTGGCGCTCGCCGCCGGACTGCTCTACGGACTCCAGGACGCGCTCACCCGGACCACCACCCAGCGCCTCGACCACGAGGGGCTGGGTGCGGTGCTGCGCAGCTGGCAGCCGTACGCGGTGATCGTGGCGGGCGTGGTCGGGCTGCTGCTGGTGCAGAGCGCCTTCGAGGCCGCGCCGCTGCGGATGTCGCTGCCGGCGCTGACCGCCGCCCAGCCGCTGGCCGGGATCGCCTGCGCGGTCGGCTTCCTTGGCGACCGCCTTCGGGTCACCCCGAGTGCGCTGGCCTGGCAGTCGGCCGGGATGCTGGCCATCGTGGTCGGGGTGATCGTGATCGGCCGCCACCCGGCGATGCCCGGCACCGTGCGCGAAACCCTGGAGAGCATCGGGGTCGCGCCGGAGGACGAATCCGAAGGCGGCGCCGAGAGGCGGTCCGGGAGCGAACCCGAGGGCAGTCCCGGGGACGGACCCGGCGGCAGTCCCGGAGAGGGATCGGACGGTGTCCCCGGGAAGTCCGGCTAGAGGTCCCGATGTGCTGGAGCGCGCAGGCGGACGCCGTGGTCGGCGGGGTGGTCGCGGCCGCCGGGGTGGCGTGCCTGGTCCGCGCCCACCGGGCGGGCCGGCCCCAGCGGTTACCGCTCGCCGCGCTCCCCGTGGTGCTGGGTCTGCACCAGCTGATCGAGGCGCTGGTCTGGCTCGGTACAGACGGTGAGCTGCCCGCCGCCCTCGCCGGGGCGGCCCGCACCGCCTGGGCGGTGATCGCCCTCCCGCTACTGCCCGTGCTGGTCCCGGCGGCCGTGTGGTGCGCGACCACCGGCCCCCGACGGCGCGTGCTCGGCGGGCTCGCCCTGCTCGGCGCGGCCGTCGCGGCCCCGCTCGCCGCAGCCGTCGCCTCCCGTCCGGTGACGGCCACCGCGCACGGCCACACCCTCGGCTACGCCATCGGCATCCCGCACCCGGCCCTCCTCCTGACCGGCTACCTCCTCGCCACCGTCGGCTCACTCCTCGCGAGCGGCGACCCGTCGCTCCGCCGCCTCGGCCTCGCCACCGGCGCGGGCGCCTTCGCCTGCGCCCTGCTCCGGCGCCTCGCCTTCGTCTCCACCTGGTGCGCGCTCGCCGCCCTGTCCGCCCTCCTGCTGCGCCGGTGGGCGGGCCGCCCACCCGTCGCCGAGCCCGCCGGACCGACCACCCGCCGGACCGATGAACGCTCCCTGGACGATTGATGCGGAGGGTCGGTGGTCGTGGGCGGTCTTGGTGGTCGTAGGCGGTCAGGGAGCGCATGACGGGGCGATGCCGTCAGCAGATCATCGGTCCTCCCATCGAGTGCGGTGGCGTGGAAGTCCGGACCCGGCGCCACAACCGGTCTCCGGCCCCTCTCGCTTCCTGTCCTGCGTGCCGCGAACCCTGGCGTCCATCAGTCAGGAGTGCGCCGGTACCGATGCCGGTGTCGGTGCCTCCTCGGCTCCCGCTGCCTGCGGCACGGCCGGTGTGTCGGCGGGGCTGCCCGCGTGGCCCCGGTGGCGGTCCATCTCGCGCCACTCGGACCGGAGGCCCGCCAGGGTCGTGGTGGCGAAGTAGAGGGCGCCGGCCGCGAGCAGGCTGGGTATCAGGCCGACCAGGGCGACCGACGCACCCGCGACCAGGCCGCCGAGCGGGATCCCGGCCCAGGCGAGGGAGTCGCCGAGGGCGTGCACGCGGCCGAGCAGATGGCGGGGCACCCGCTCGAGGAGCACCGCGCCGAGGATCGGGTTGAGGAAACCGGAGCCGAACCCGCCGATCGCGAAGACCGTGAGCACCACCCACATCGGCGCTCCGAGCGCGAGGACCAGGAAGCGGGGCGCGCCGCACAGCAGGAAGCCGACGAAGAAGACCGTCCGGCGGGGCAGGCGCGAGGCGACGGCGGCCGCGATCAGGCTGCCGACGACGGCCGTGGCACCCATGACACCGGCGGCCAGGCCGATGGCGGCCGGACCGTTGCCGGACTCCCGTGCCCAGACCGGGACGAGGACGGTGATGAACCCGGCGTCGATCAGATTGGTGATGCCGACCATCACCGTCACGGCGAGCAGCAGCGGGTCGGACCGGAGGAAGACGAAGCCCTCCCGGAACATCCGCCAGTAGCCGCCGTCCTGCTCGTGCGCTGCCGCCGACCCGGGATTCGCGGCGGTCGCGCCTGGCGCCGCCGGACGCCCCATGCCGCGCGGCAGCGCGAGGGCGATGACCAGCGACCCGAGCGCGAAGGTGACCGCGTTGACCGCCAGCCCGGCCAGCGGCCCGATCAGCGCGACCAGCCCGCCGCCGACCGCCGGACCGATCGTGGAGGCCAGCCGCTCGGTGACGCCCGACAGCCCGGTGGCCCGCTCCATCGGGACCCGGGCGCGGTCGGCCGCCTCCGGGACCATGACCGACTTGGCGAGGTCTCCCGGGCCGCGCATCGCGCCGATCACCGCGACCATCGCCAGCAGCGCCCAGAACGGGAGCAGCCCCTGCGCGTGCAGCAGCGGCACCAGTCCGGCCGCGGCCGCGCTCACCGCGTCCGTCGTCCAGGACACCACCCGCGGCCCGAGCCGGTCGACCACCGGCCCGGTCAGCGCCTTGACCAGCACGTACGGCGCCATCTCGGCGAAGGCGACCAGACCCGTCATGGTGGCGCTGCCGGTGGTGGCCAGGACGAACCAGGGCAGGGCGATGGCCGAGACGCGTGTCCCGGTCACGGAGACGACCGTGGCGGTCAGCACCCCGGCCAGCGGCCGGTAGCTGCGCGCGGGCGGATCGGCGGCGGCGGTGGTCATGTGGTTTCCCCCTCGGTCGTGGTGGCGCGGGCGTCCGGCAGGACGTGGACGATCACGGAGACGTGCTCGGAGCCCTCTGGGACCGGCCCCTCGGTGTCGACCCGGCGGTAGCGCCCGATCACCTCGGACAGCTCACCGGTCAGCTGTTCCGCCTCGGCGGGGGTGAGCTGCAGGATCAAGTCGCTGAGGTCCGTCACCCGGCGCCACTCGCGCGGCATGGTCTCGAAGGCGTCCAGCGTGCGCTGGCCGGTCAGGGTGTGTGCGGCCAGGACGGACCGCAGGAAGCCGACGGCCGTGTCGGGCTCCTCGTCCGCCAGGTCGTCTCCCGTCCAGACGGTCAGCCGGTGGGCCGAACGCCACCAGCGCTCACGGGCGTTGCCGCGCTCCCGGTCCTCCTCGACGAAGCCCGCGGCGGCGAGCTGGCGCAGGTGGTAGCTGGTCGCCCCGGAGTTGAGCCCCAGCTGCGCGGCGAGCCTCGTCGCCGTCGACGGGCCGTGCTTGCGCAGCAGCCCGACCAGCTGCATCCGCACGGGGTGCGCCATCGCCCGCATGCCCTTGGCGGTGATGGCGGTGTGCGGGTCGTCGCTGTGCTTCCAGCCCTGGTCTTCGGTCATGGCAGGAGCCTAGAACCGCAAAGGGTCCTTTGCAAAGGGTTTTCTGCGAAGAGTTCTTTGCGGTTCCCGGAGGGCTCCCTCCCGGGGTGGACCAGCGCCCCGCCGGCCCGCCCCTGGAGCCGCCCCGCCGGTCGGGGGGTGCACGACCGGCCGCTCGGCGGGGGCCCGGGCCCGGTTCGCGCCCCGGAGCGGGATTGTCACCCGGGCGGGTGAGGCGCAGGCTGGCAGGAGGGCCCGGAACGCGGCCCGCCCCGGTCGGCCGCGGAACCGATGACGGCCGCCGGTGAGGCACGAGGGGCAGGGCGATGACACGCGGGAGGCTCTGGGGCTACGTCGCGTCGGGGGCCCGGGCGCTCGCGGCCTTCGGCGGCCCGGGCCGCACCGGCCGCGGTGGCCGCACCGGCAGCGGCGGAACCGGACGCGGGAGCGGCACCGGACGCGCGGGCGGCCCGCTCGCCGTGGAGGCCGAGGAGGGCTCCGGGCCCTTCCAGTCCGGCACCATGGCCGCGCCCAGGGCACTCACCCGCGCGGAACTGGAACGGCTGCGGTGGACCGGCCGGCAGGCCGGCTGCGAACCGATGGCCCGGCACGTCCAGGTGGCCGACGTGGTCCGCCGGGTGGTGCGCGGCGGCGGCCGCTCGGCGGCCGTCACGGTCCGGGTGGCGCCGGGGCTGCCGGTGGTGGCCGGGGACGCCCGACGGCTGGAGGCGGCACTCGCCGGGCTGGTCGACCACGCGATCCGGCGCAGCCCGGTGGGCGGCCGGGTGCTGGTCCGCGCCGAGGTGGCACGCGGCGGCCGACCGGGCCCGGCGGTGCCGGCCCGGGGCCGGGAGGGCGCGCGGGGGCACGGCCGGGATCGCACCGGGGGACGCGATCGGGACGGCTCGCGGGGACACCGCCGGGTGGAGATCCGGATCTCGGACCGGGGCGCCCACGAGCTGCCCGAGGCCCGCGAGTGGCTGCTCGCGGGCGTGCGCCCGGACGGCCCGGTGGGACCGGCCCTGCACAGCCTGGTGCTGGCGGCGGGCGGCCGGCTCGCGGTCGAGTCCACCCCCGGCGGCGGGCTGACCGTGGTCCTGCTGCTGACCGTCGCCCACGACTGACGGCACGCCCCGGCCGCCGTCGGACCACGCCCCGGGCACCTCGAACGCCCGCGACACCCCCCGAAGCGCCCCCGGCACCGACGCCGGCACCAACGCCGGCACCGCCCCCGCACACCCGGCGAACCCGCCCCGCCGCACCTAGACTTGGCCCATGCCCCGGCTCAACGACCAGGTCAGGGACCTCCTCCAGGAGTACGCCGACCTGATCAACATCACCGGCGGGGACGCCTTCCGGGCCCGTGCCTACGAGAAGGCCGCCCGCGCGGTCGGCGGCCACCCCGAGGACGTCGCCGGCCTGGACGTCAAGGGCCTGCAGCAGATCCCCGGCGTCGGCCGGTCCACCGCCGAGAAGATCGCCGAATACCTCTCCTCCGGACGGATCGCCGCCCTGGAGTCCCTGCGCGCCGAGATCCCGGCCGGCGTACGGGAGATGATGGCCGTCCCCAGCGTCGGCCCGAAGCGCGCCCTGGCCCTCTTCCGCGACCTCGGCATCGCCTCGGTGGACGAGCTCGCCGAGGCGGTCCGCGCCGACAGGCTGTCCGGCGTGGCCGGCTTCGGCGAGCGCAGCGGCGAGAAGATCCTGCACGGCATCGAGCTGATGCGGCAGTCCGGCGGCCGGATCCTGCTGGACACCGCCACCGAGCTGGCCGAGCAGCTGGTCGCCGCGCTCTCCGCCGTACCCGGCTGCACCCGCTGCGCGTACGCGGGCTCGCTGCGCCGGATGCGCGAGACGGTGGGCGACATCGACGTGCTGGCGACCGCCGAGGACTCCGCCCCGCTGATGGCCGCGCTCACCGGACTCCCCTACGTGGCCGAGGTGATCGGGAGCGGGACGACCAAGACCTCGGTGCGCACCACCCGGGGTGTCCAGGTGGACCTGCGGGTCGTCCCGGAGGAGGACTGGGGCGCGGCGCTGGTCTACTTCACCGGTTCCAAGGCGCACAACATCAAGCTGCGCACGATGGCCGTGCGGGCCGGACTGAAGCTCTCCGAGTACGGGCTGTTCGAGGTGGAGGGCGGCGCCAAGGTGGTCTCGGGGACGGAGGACGAGGTGTACGCGGCGCTCGGTCTGCCGTGGATCGCGCCGCCGCTGCGCGAGGACCGGGGCGAGATCGAGGCCGCCCTGAACGGTGAACTCCCTGACCTGGTACAGGAGTCCGACCTGCGCGGCGACCTGCACACGCACACCGACCTGACCGACGGGCTGGCCACGCTGGAGGAGATGGTCGACACCGCCGCCGCCCGCGGCTACTCCTACTTCGCCGTCACCGACCACGCGCCGAACCTGGTCATGCAGCGGATGACCGACGAGAAGATCCTCGCCCAGCGCGAGCGGCTCCGCCGACTGGCCGACCGGCACCGGACGTTGCGGCTGCTCCACGGCACCGAGCTGAACATCGACCCGGCCGGCGACGTGGACTGGCCACCCGAATTCCTGGCCGGCTTCGACGTCTGCGTCGCCTCGGTGCACTCGCACTTCGCCCTCGACCGCGCCACCCAGACCCGCCGGCTGATCCGCGCCTGCGAGAACCCGTACGTGCACGTCATCGGCCACCTCACCACCCGGCGGATCGGCAGCCGCGGCCCGATCGACGTCGACCTGGACGCGGTGTTCGGGGCCGCCGCGCGCACCGGCACCGCGATCGAGATCAACAGCTCCCCGCAGCGGCTCGACCTGCGCGACGAGGACGTCCTGCGGGCGAAGCGCCACGGTGTCCGGTTCAGCGTCGACAGCGACGCCCACGCCACCCCGCACCTCGCCTACCCGCGCTTCGGCATCGGCACGGCGCAGCGCGGCTGGCTCACCGCCGGGGACGTGGTCAACACCTGGACCTGGCAGAAGCTGAAGCACTTCCTGCGCAAGGACGCCCTGCGCTGAGCACGCCGGGCGAGGGCGTCCCGCGCCCGCACCCGACGCATACCCGCTCCCCGTACCGCTCCCCCGTACCGAACCGCCGTCCCTCCCCGGACCGTTCCCCTCCCCGGACCGCTACCCCTCGCCGCAGGACGCCCCCGGCGAGGCCAGCACCCGGGCCGCGTTGCGGTGCCCGAGCCCGGCCGCCGACCCGAGGTCCCCGCTCTCCAGGAACCCGGCCAGGAACCCCGCCGCGAAGGCGTCCCCGGCCCCGGTGAGGTCGCGCACCTCCGCCACCGGCGGCACCGGCACCGTGAACGGCCCCTCGCCGGGCACGTCGACGGTGGTCGGCTCGGCGCCCGCCTTGGTGACCACCGTGGTGGCCGCCAGCCGGGCGCGCTCCGGCCCGGGCAGGCCGTCGACCAGCAGCCCGAGGTAGCCGGACTCGGAGCGGTTGGCGAACACGAAGGTGGGCGCCAACTCGGCCAGCAGGGCGAGGAAGCGCTCCCGTCCGAACTGCTCCAGCATGCCGGTCGAGGAGGCGTCCACCGAGGTGGTGCCGCCCGCCTGCCGGACCCGGGCGAGCGCGTCCACCGCCGTGGCGCCGACCGGCTCGCCGTCGAAGGAGTAGGCCGGCACGTGCAGGTGGGTCAGGCCGGCCAGCCACTCGTCCGGGACGCGCTCCAGCAGCGTGGCGGCGCCCCGGTCGGGCAGCATGGTCCGCTCGCCGTCCCGGTCGATCAGCACCACCACGCTGCCGGTCCGCCCGCGCCGGGAAACCCGTATGTCGACGCCGTGGCCGCCGAGTTCGGCGACCAGGCCGTCCCCGACCGCGTCCTCGCCGACGCAGCCGAGGAAGCGCACCGGGTGCTGCCCGGCGGCGAACCGGGCGACGTTGGCCGCGCTGCCACCGCGCTGCCGGAAGACCCGGGCGGCGGAGTCGGTGCCGTGCCGCAGCGGGCCGTCGACCCAGACCACGACGTCCTCGACGAGGTCGCCGAGCACCCCCAGCACGGCTCAGGCCCCGGTTCCGGCAGCGGCCCCGGTTCCGGCAGCGCCCGCGGCAGCAGAACCCCAAGCGGCAGCGGAAGCGGCGAGGGCGGTGGCGATCTCGCCGCCGAGGCGGACGTTGCCCCGGTAGACCTCGACGTTGACCTCCAGGCTGCGGCCCCCGGTGTCACGCTGGATGTGGTCGAGCAGGAACGGGGTGGCGGCGTTGCCGGTGATGCCCTGCCGCTCGGCCTCGGCCCAGGCACGGGCCAGGATGCCCTCCAGTTCCTCCGGCGGCAGCTGCTTGGCGGGGTCGACCGGGTTGGCGATCAGGACGGCCTGCGGCAGGTCGAGCCGGTCGCGGGCGTCGATGACCCTGGCGGCCTCCTCGGGCGACTCGACCCGGAAGTTGATCTCGTGGCCGGAGTCGGTGACGTAGAAGCCGGGGTACTTGCGGGTGCGGTAGCCGATGACCGGGATGTTGAGGGTCTCGAAGCGCTCCAGGGTGGCCCGGATGTCCAGGATCGACTTCACGCCCGCGCTGATCACGGTGACCGGGGTGGCGGCCAGGGTGGTCAGGTCGGCGGACTCGTCGAAGCTCTCCGAGGCGCCGAAGTGGACGCCGCCGAGGCCGCCGGTGGAGAAGACCCGGATGCCCGCGCGGTGGGCCAGGAAGGCGGTGGCGGCGACGGTGGTGCCGCCGTGCCGGCCGAGCGCGGCGACCACCGGGAGGTCGCGCAGGCTGACCTTGTCCAGGCCGTCGGTGGCGGAGAGTTCGGTGATCTGCTCGGTGCTCAGACCGACCGTGGGCACCCCCGCGTGCACGCCGATGGTCGCCGGGACGACCCCCGCGTCCCGCAGCCGCTCCTCCGCCTCCAGCGCGACGGCCAGGTTGCGGGGGCGCGGCAGGCCGTGGGTGAAGATGGTCGATTCCAGCGCGACCACGGGCCGGCCGTCGGCGAGGGCCCGGGCGACCTCCTCGGCGACGTGAACGGCGGGAGCGGCGGAACCGACGGGGGCGGAACCAACGGGGGCGGGAGCGGCGGAGGCGGGAACGGAGGGCGTGCTGGGCGGAAGTCCGGTCATGATGCGAACTCTCTGTGAGATGCCACTGCGGTGGGGCAACGTGGTGCTCAGCGTATGGACGGTTCACATCGGAAACCAGAATGAGTCCTGGGGCTTCCGATAGGCCCACGCCTATCAGTTCGTCCACCCCTCGTCTACCCTGACGGGCATGGGTCTCACCTTGCGTCAGCTGGAGGTCTTCCTGACCGTCGCCGGGACGCTGCACTTCGGACGGGCTGCCGAACGGCTGCACATCTCGCAGCCGACGGTCAGCCAGGAGATCGCCCGGCTGGAGCGGACCGTCGGCGTCGAGCTGTTCGACCGCAGCCGTCGTTCCGTCGCGCTCACCGAGGCGGGCGAGGTGATGGCCGCCGAGAGCGCACGGCTGCTCGGCCAGGCCGAGGCGCTGCTGACCCGGGTCCGGCTGCACGAGGAGTCCCGGCTGCGCACGGCCCGGATCGTCGCCTCGCCGAGCGTGGCGAACCGGCTGCTGCCCGCCGTGGTCAGCCGGGCCGAACAGGAACTGCCCGCGCTCGACACGGCCGAACTCGCCGTGGACACCGGCCAGGTGTCCGCGACCCTGGCCGCCGAACTGGCCGACATCGGGCTCGGCCGCTTCCTGGACGAGGTGGACGGCTACCGGCTGGAGCGGATCGCCGACGAGCCGGTGCTGGTCGCGCTCGGCCGGGACCACCCGCTGGCCGGCCGGACCGGCCTGCGCCTGGCCGAACTGCGCGACCTGCCCCTGCTGTTGTGGCCGCGCGAACAGCACCCCCGCTACTACGACCACGTGCTCGGCCTCTGCGGGGAGCAGGGCGTGGACCCGCCGGTGCTGGTCAGCCCGCCGCGGATCGTCGGCTCCCGGCTCTACCTGCTCGCCCGCAACCGGGCGTTCTCGCTGGTGCCCGGCTCGATGACCGGCCACCTCACCGAGGACGTGGCCACCGTACGGCTGGAGGGGCGGGCCACCCTGCCGCTGGAGATGCAGTGGCGGCTGGACGACCGCCGGGCCCGGCTGGCCACCCTGCGCGACCTCATCCGGCAGGAGGCGGCGGCGCTGGAGGAGCAGTAGCGGCGCCCCGGACGCCGCACCGCCCCACCCCGGTACCACCTCGACCCGTCACCCTTGACGCTGGCATGCCACCGCCGGAAGGATGCCGGATCATCCCTCCGGCCCGCGGCAGCGCCCCGGGCCGCCCGACCCCGGGGATCCGCCTTGGCCCTGCGCCCGCTGCTCCGCCGCGCCGCCGGTTTACTCGCGGCCGCCGTCCTCACCCTCGCCGGCACCCTCACCGCCGCCGGCCCCGCCCACGCCGACTTCGGCACCGACTACCACGACCCGGTCACCGCCACCAAGCCCCTCGCCCGGCCCGACACCCGCTCCTGCACCGTCGAGGCGATGCACCGGCGCGAGTTCCGCAACGGGTACGGCAACCCGCCCGACACCCCGTACACCGCCGCCCTCACCCCGCCCGCCGGCTGCGCCGGGCCGTGGTCCGCGGTGGTGCTGGACCTCCACGGGGAGGTCGCCGGGCGGCAGTTCGACCGGATCTTCAGCGTCCGCGTCGGCGGCGTCCAGGTGCTCCTCTCCTCCACCCCGGAGCCCTCCAAGGACGGCATCGAGTGGAACGTCGAGCGCGACGTCACCCGCTACGCCCCGCTGTTCGCCGCCGGCCCGCAGGACTTCTCCTTCGACCTGGCCAACGTCACCGACGCCACCTACACCGGTGTCTTCACGATCAGCGCGAGCCTGACCTTCTACACCGCGGACCACCGGCACCCGGCCGCCCGCGGCGCCGACCGGCTGCTCACCACCGGGCCGTTCGCGCTCACCCGGGCCACCCCCACCGCCGGGAGCGCACTCACCTTCCCGCAGAACCTCGAACGCCTCACCGCCGAGGTCTACACCCGGGGCGGCGGCGCCTGCGAGGAGTTCGCCTACGCCTCCGCGCCGGACGCCTTCGTCGCCGCGAACCCGGGCCTCGGCCTGTGCGGCAACGGCCCGTTCCGCGAGCTGCGGCTCACCGTCGACGGTCGGGTGGCCGGCGCGGTCTGGCCGTACCCGGTGATCTACACCGGCGGCTGGGACCCGCTGCTCTGGCGGCCCGTCCCCGGCGTCTTCGCCTTCGACCTGCCCGCCTACCGCCTCGACCTCACCCCGTACGTCGGCCTGCTGCTCGACGGCCGCCCGCACACCCTCGGCGTCACGGTGAACGCGGCCGAGGCGCAGAGCAACGACGTGTGGACCGGACAGGTCAACCTGTTCGCCGAGGTCGACCACGGCAGCGCCCGCACCACCGGGCGGCTCACCGACCACCGGGTCGCCCCCGAGGCCGCCGTGGGCACCGTGCTGGCCGACCACGGCGGCGGCAGCGGCGACTGGACCGTCACCGCCGCCCGGCACGACCTCGCCCGGGGCTGGGTGCAGACCTCGCACGGCCGGATCACCACCGAGGTCCGCGACGACCTCTCCTTCCGCTCCGGCCAGCAACTGCGCGACAGCGGCAACGACGTGACGCTGCACAACGGCACCGACCTCACCCGCACCACCTCGACCTGGGGCGGCGGGCCGCACCGCACCACCACCGTCCACGAGGGCGAACCGCTGGACGTCAGCTACCGGGTGAACCACGACGCGGCCGGCAACACCGACCAGACCACCGCCATGGACCTCGGCTACCACCGCGAGGCCACCACGGCGACCGGCGGCCACGTCACCGAGCGCGCCACCGTCGACCACACCCTGCGCCCCACCGCCCGGCGCCACGACGGCGACCGCACCGTCCGCACCGGCAGCAGCACGGAGGACTACCGCAGCACCGGGCCCGAGGGGCCGTACCACCGGACGCTGAGCTTCGTGGACGGGTGGCCGGCGCCCTGAACCGGGGCGCCGGGCGCCCGGCGATCAACGCCGGGCACCCGGTGGTCGATTTGCGAAAATTACCCGAATTCATGCCGTTCACCCCTGGTGCACCCGGCGTGGGAGGCGCATGATGGGAGGTGGACCTGCGAGGTAGCTGAAGGAAGTTCGACCGCAGGAGGCAGTGGCGACAGATCGAGACGGATCAGGGTCTGCCGCTGGATTTCTACCTCGGTCGACGATCGAACTACAGGCCGGAGGACGCGAGTCCGGAGGCCTCCCCCACCTCGCAGGTTCCGCGCGTCCACGGAACATCCCCTCGGTTCCGTGGACGCGCTGTCCAGGTCCGCGGCCGGCACCGGCCGAACGGGCCACCGACCCGGCCCGGCCCCGGCGGGAAAGTTCACGCGGCGACCCCGGCACGGTTCACCTCCGTACGGTGAGCTGACCGCCATGAACGCTTCCAGTGGACGTCTCCCCGTCAGCCGGCGCGGGCTCCTGGCCGGCGCCTCCGGCCTCGGCCTCGGCGGCGCCGTGTCGCTCTCCGGCCTCGCGGCCGCCCCCGCCGCGGCCGCCCCCGCCACCCCCACCGATCCCGCCGCCTCGCCGCTGCTCTGGCAGCGGCCCGGGCGGTCCGGCGCCCCCCGGGTCGGCGGTCTGCACCTCCAGTTCGGTTCGGACGCCTCGCGCGAGGTGGTGGTGTCCTGGCACACCACCCGGTCCGTCGCCAACCCCCGGGTGATGTACGGGACTTCGAACGGCGGCTTCGGCCGGACCACCCAGGCCGTGACCCGCACCTACCGGGACGCCGCCTCCGGCACCGAGGTCCAGGCGCACCACGCCCGGCTGACCGGCCTGCACCCCGACACGGACTACGTCTACGCCGCCGTCCACGACGGCACCACCCCCGAGCTGGGCACCGTCCGCACCGCCCCGCGCGGCCGGTCCGCGTTCACCTTCACCAGCTTCGGCGACCAGGGCACCCCCACCCTCGGCAGGAAGACCGCCAACGGCTACGTCAACGACAACCTCGGCAGCCCCGCCGCCGGCGACACCACCGCCGGGGTCGAGCGGATCGCCCCGCTGTTCCACCTGCTGAACGGCGACCTCTGCTACGCGAACATCTCCACCGACCGGGTCCGCACCTGGTCGGACTGGTTCGAGAACAACACCCGCTCCGCCCGCCACCGCCCGTGGATGCCCGCAGCCGGCAACCACGAGAACGAGAAGGGCAACGGCCCGATCGGCTACGGCGCCTACCAGGCCTACTTCGACCTGCCGGACTCCGGCTCGGACGGGGAACTGCGCGGCCTCTGGTACTCGTTCACCGCCGGCTCGGTGCGCGTCATCAGCCTCAACAACGACGACGTGGCCTACCAGGACGGCGGCAACTCCTACGTCCACGGCTACTCCGGCGGCGCCCAGCAGCGCTGGCTGGAGCGGGAGTTGGCGGCGGCGAACGCGGACCCGGGGATCGACTGGATCGTGGTCTGCATGCACCAGGTGGTGATCTCCACCGCCGACAAGTTCAACGGCGCCGACCTCGGCCTGCGCGAGGCCTGGGTGCCGCTGTTCGACAAGTACGGGGTGGACCTGGTGGTCTGCGGCCACGAGCACCACTACGAGCGCTCGCACCCGATCCGCGGCCAGCAGCCGACCGACACCCGCACCCCGATCCCGGTCGCCACCGACACCCGGACCATCGACACCACCAAGGGCACCGTCCACATGGTGATCGGCGGCGGCGGCACCTCGGCCCCGTCCAACCAGCTCTTCTTCAGCCCCGCCAAGGCCCGGGTGATCACCGGCGTCGGCGCCGTCGACCCGGCCACCGGCAAGCGCCCGCCGGTGTACGTGATCGAGGACGCCCCCTGGTCCGCCTTCCGCGACGCCGACAACCCTTACGGCTTCGCGTCCTTCGACGTCAACCCGGGCCAGCGCGGCGGACCGACCACCATCGACGTGACCTACTACTCCGTCAGCGGCCCGTACGGCGATCTCGTCCCCGTCGACCGCTTCACCCTCACCCGCCCGCGCGGCGCCCGCGGCGGCGGCCGGGGCCACTGACCCACCCCCTTCCCCGGCCTGCACGGCACGCACGGCACGCACCGCACGCACCGCACGCACCGCCACGGCGCCGGTCGAGCCCCCTCGACCGGCGCCGGGCCCCGAACGCATCGGACCCCGAGCGCGTCGGACCGCGAACCCGCCGGGCCCCGAGCGCGTCGGACCCGGCCGAGCCCACGGGGCAGCTCTCCCGGGGGAGCCGGGGCTCCTTCCCGGGAGGGAGCCGATCGCCGTCGACTCCCCTCCACAGCGTGAGGACTGCCCGGCCGCGGGGCGGCAGACTCGTGGTCGTCGAAGCAGCCGCCCCCGAAGGAGGACGAACCCCATGACCCGCCGACTCGCCACCGGCGTGACCGCCGAAGGCTGGGCGCCGCGGTTCCCGGGCCCGGAGGTGGCCGTCGGCCGGAAGGCACCGGTCCCGGTGGCGGACCGCCGGGGCACGGTACCGTTCATCCGCACGACCGGTGGCGACGTCACCGTGCACGACTGACACCGCCCGACCAGGGACCACCGGGGTCCGCACGGGCCCGCACACCACCGCCCCGCCGCGCCATCGCCCGGCACGCCGCTGCCGCCCGAGCACCCGGACCCTGGAGGCCCCGATGTCACCCGACCGCCCGACCGCCCCCGGGCCCTCCGAAGCAGGCGCGGGGTTCAACGGCCCCACAGGGGAGGGCCGTTGAACCCCGCGCCCGACCCCTCGCAGCACGGGCCCGACCCCTCGCGCGCCACGCCCGGGCCGCCGCCGCCCGACTACCGCCGGCTCGCCGCCGTCGGCCCGTACTTCGCCCTGGACACCTCGCCCGGCGACGCCCCACCCGAGGGCTTCCGCCCACTGCCCGAGCTGTACGGCACCGGGCCGGACGCGCCGCTGGCCGCGCGCCTCCGGGTGGTGGCGCAGCGGCTCGGCACCGTCGAACCCCGGGTCGCCGCCTCGATCCTGCACCTGGGACTGGCCGCCCGCTTCTGGTCGGTAGGCCTCGGGTCCGCCGTCCTGCTGGGGACCGTCCCGACACTGGAGCGCGCCTGGGTGCGGATCCCCGACCAGGGCCCGCTCGACCTCTGGACGCCGCCGGAGCCCGTCCGGCCGGACGCGGGCCGGCTCGCCGACCAGCTCCACACCGCCGTCCTGGTGGGCCGGTTGGAGCCGCTGGCGGCTGCCGTCCGGGCCGCCGCCCCGCTCTCCCCGCGCCTGCTGCTCGGCAACACCGCTTCCGCGCTGGCCGGGACGCTGCGGGTGCTGGACGCCCACGCGCCGGGCGCGGCCCGGGCGTTGGTCGCGGATTTGCTGGACCGTCCGCCGCTGGCCGGGTCCGGCACGCTGCACACCGGCCCGCGCGGCACGGCGTTCCGGCGGAACAGTTGCTGCCTCTACTACCGGGTCGGGCCCGGCGCCGGGCTCTGCGGGGACTGCTGCTTCAGCGCGCCGCCCGCCCCGCGGAGGCGGGACCACTGATCCCCGCGGGCGGAACCCGGCCCAAAGACCGGCTGCCGCCCGAGCGCCCTCAGTCCAGCTCGAACACGCCGTACGAGAACCCGTCCGCCCGCAGCTCCCCGTCCGCGACCCGCACGCCCCGCACGTCCAGCGGCCGGACGCCCCGCGACGACCCCTGCGACGACCCCTGCGACGACCCCGGCAGCAGGTCCGACAGTCGCACCGCCCCCGGCTCCCGCCGCGGGTTGACCGCCACCAGGTACCGCCCGGCCCGGGTGTACACCAGCGGGTACCCGGCCCGCCGGACCTCCACCCCGCCGGCGGAGCCCAGCCCCGGGTGCGCCCGGCGCAGCGCGATCAGCCGCCGGACGGTGTGCAGCAGCGAGGTCGGGTCGGCCCGCTGGGAGAGCACGTCCGGGCGGCGCGGGTCCGGGTCCACCGGCAGGTACAGCCGCTCGGGGGGCGCGCTGGAGAAGCCGGCCGTCGGGCCGGGCGTCCACTGCATCGGGGTGCGCGAGCCGGCCCGGTTGAAGCGCGGTCCGAGCACGCTGCCCTCGGTGTCGGGCAGCCCGGGCAGGTAGCGCATGCCGATCTCGTCGCCGTAGTAGACCGCCGGGAGGGTCGGCCAGGTGAGCAGGAAGGCGAAGGCGGGGGCGAGTTGCTCGGCGGTGCGCGAGCCCGCGGCCAGCCGGGAGAAGTCGTGGTTGGCGGTCGGCAGCACGATGTGCCCGTTGCCTTCGGTGAGTTCGGCGGCGGAGCGCCAGGCGTCCAGGAAGGGCTGCGGGGTGCCCCGGCCCTCGGCCTCGAAGTAACAGGACTCCTGCTGCCAGAACTCCTCGACCGTGCCGCCGTTGTTGTTCCACAGGCAGCGCAGCGGGAGGCCGTGGTCCTCGCCGCCGAAGTGCAGGAAGAAGTCCGCGTGGAAGCCGGCCGCGACGGCGGCGGACGGGTCGCCCCACTCGGCGAACAGCGCGGCCTGGGGGTGGTCGCGGTCCAGCCAGTCGCGCAGTTCGGTCCAGAGCTTGGCGGTCTCGGCCCTGCCCGGGTCGTCCTTGACCAGCGAGTACGCCATGTCGACCCGGAAGCCGGACACGCCGAGGCCGAGCCAGTGCGCCATGATGTCGCGCAGCGCCGCCCGGTTGGCCCGCGGGCCCTCGGCGTCCACCGGCTGGCGCCAGGGCTCGTCCGGACTGCTGCGCGCGTAGCCGAAGTTGAGGGCGGGCTGGCAGTCGAAGAAGTTCGGCCGGTACCAGCCGGGGCGGCTGCCGGGCGAGGCCACGAAGCCGTCCACCCGGCGGTCGGACCAGATGTAGCGGTGGTCGGACGGGTCCTCGGCGGCGGCCAGGAACCAGGGGTGCCGGTCGGAGGTGTGTCCGGCGACCAGGTCCAGCAGGATCCGGATGCCCCGGCGGCGGGCGGCCTCGACCAGCGCCGCCAGGTCCTCGGTGCCGCCGTAGCGCGGGGCGGGCGCGAAGTAGTCGGTGATGTCGTACCCGGCGTCGCGGAACGGCGAGGCGAAGCAGGGGTTGAGCCAGACGGTGTCGACGCCGAGCCAGGCCAGGTGGTCGAGGCGTTCCGTGATGCCGGCGAAGTCGCCGATGCCGTCGCCGTCGGAGTCGGCGAAGCTCTGCGGGTAGATCTGGTAGAGGACGGCGTCGGCGAGCCAGTCGGGGCCGGGGCGGGTCGAGGTCATGGGTGGGTCCTCCTGCCGGGTCCGGGGCCCGGGTGCACCGGGCGGGGCTGAGCCGGGCCGGAATCGGCCGGGGCCGAACCGGGTGCCACCGATTCTCGCCCAAACCCGGCCGTCCCGACAGCCCTCTCCACCCGGTCCACCGGTGCGCCCCGGCCCGACCGTGCGCCGGTGGCTACGAGGCCCGCACGACCGTCGCTACGGGGCCCCGCACGCCTCCGTGAACGCCCGGGCCCGCCGGGTGATCTCCGCCCAGTCCCCCGCCGCGACCGCGTCCGGCGGCACCACGTCCGTCCCCGCGCAGACCGCGAGCGCGCCCTGCCCCAGGAACTCGGCGGCGTTGCCCGCGTTCACCCCGCCGGAGGCCACCAGCGGGACGTCCGGGTACGGGCCGCGCAGGTCCTTGAAGTAGCCGGGGCCGAACGCCCGGGCCGGGAAGACCTTGACCGCGGCCGCCCCCAGGTCCACCGCCCGGGCCACCTCGGTCGGGGTGAGCGCTCCGAGCACCACCGGCACCCCGGCGGCCTCCGCCGCCTCCGCGACCTCGGGCCGGCAGCCCGGGGTGACCAGGAAGGACGCCCCGGCCGCGACCCCTCGCCCGGCCTGCTCCGCGGTCAGCACGGTGCCGACGCCGACCCGGTGGCCGGCCCGTGCGGCGCGTTCCAGATGCTTCGTCACATCCGGCGTGGTGTAGGTGAACTCGGTCCACCGAATGCCGCCCTCGGCGAGCGCGGCGCACAGCGCGGAGGCGTCCGGGATGCGCGGCGCGCGGACCACCGCGATCACCCGGTCGTCGCGCAGGTCGGCGAAGTCCCGGGGGCCGGAGGTGTCACGCAGGTCCGCGACGTCGCGCAGGTCCGCGACATCGTGCGGGTCGGACGCGTCACGCAGGTCGGAGCGATCGCCCGGGTGGGAGAAGGAGTTCATGCGGCTCGGGTTCCTCGGTCGGTGCGGCGCAGGACGCGCCCGGGGCGGGCGCCGGTGGTGCGGCCCTGCCGGATGACGGCGGTGCCGTTGACGTACACGGACTCGATGCCCTCGGCGGGCCGCCGGGGGTGCTCGAAGGTGGCGGCGTCCCGGACCCGTTCGGGGTCGAGGAGGACCAGGTCGGCGTGGTGACCGGGCGCGATCAGCCCGCGCCGGTGCAGGCCCAGCCGGGCGGCGGGGCGGCCGGTCATCCGGGCGACCGTCTCCTCCAGCGTCAGCACGCCCAACTCCCGGCTGTAGTGGCCGAGATACCGTGGGAAGGTGCCCCAGGCCCGCGGGTGCGGCCGGGCGCCGACCAGCAGTCCGTCACTGCCGACGGTGTGCGCGGGGTGGCGCATGATCGCCCGGACGTTCTCCTCGTGACCGACGTGCTGGAGGATCGTGGTGGCCAGCTCGTCCCGGCGCAGCAAGTCCAGGAAGACCTCGGTGCCGGTCCGCCGTTCCTCGGCGGCGAGTTCGGCGACCGTCCGGCCGACGGTCGGCGCCAGCTCCGCCGACCGCACGCCGGAGATCTGGATCGTCGCCCAGTCGGTGACCACGCCGTGGCAGCCGTCGCTGCCCTTCTCCTCCACCTCGTACCGGATCCGGGCGCACACCGCCGGCTCGCCGAGCCTGGCCAGGGTCGCCGCCGGCCCGCCCTCGGTGGCCCAACTCGGCAGCAGGGCGGCCAGGGTGGTGGATCCGGGCAGGTAGGGGTAGCTGTCCAGGGTGAGATCGACGCCGTCGGCGAGCGCCCGGTCGACCAGCTCCAGCAGCTCGCCGGCCCGGCCCCGGTTCACGCCGAAGTTCATCGTGGCGTGGGTCAGGTGCAACCCGCAGCCGCTCCGCCGGGAGATCTCCACCATCTCCGCGTAGCCTTCCAACGCCCCTTCACCGTACGAGCGTTGGTGCGGCGCGTGGAAGCCGCCGTAGGCCGCGACGATGGTGCACAGCGCGACCAGTTCGGCGGTGTCCGCGTACGACCCGGGGGTGTAGCTGAGGCCGCTGGACATGCCGACCGCGCCGTCCAGCAGGCTCTTCGCCAACACCTGTCGCATCCGGTCGAGTTCGGCCGGGGTGGGCGGGCGGTCGGCCCAGCCCATGACGAGGGTGCGCAGCGTGCCGTGCGGGACGAGGTAGCAGGCGTTGACGGCGACACCGGTGCGGTCGATCCGGTCCAGGTAGCCGGCGACGTCGCGCCAGTCCCAGTCCAGCTCGGCCGGATCGCCGTTCCAGCCCGCGAGTTGGCGGCGCAGCACGGGCAGGGTGGCGTCGTCCACCGGGGCGTAGGACAGGCCGTCCTGGCCGAGGACCTCGCAGGTGACGCCCTGGGTGACCTTGGCCGGGTGCTCGGGTTCGAGCAGCAGGGCGAGGTCGGAGTGGGCGTGCATGTCGATGAAGCCCGGGGTCAGGACCAGTCCGTCGGCGTCCACCACGTGGGACGCGTCGAGGCGGTCGCCGATCCCGGTGATCAGGCCGTCGGCGATCCGTACGTCCGCCCGGTAGCGGTCCGCGCCGGTGCCGTCCACCACGGTGGCGCCCCGGAAGACGGTCGGGCCCGCCCCGCCGCCTCCTGCCCCGGCCACCCGCGACCCACCCGCACTCGTCCCACCCGCATCGGCGCCGCCCGCTCTCTCCCCGGCCATCAGAAGAACGTCCTGACCAGCCCGGTGACCTTCGGCTCGGCCGCGTCCGCGGAATCCAGCACCGGGATCGCCGTCCACTTGTCGAAGGCCGTGCACGGGTGCGACACCCCGAGGCGCAGCACCGCGCCGATCGGCGCGAGGTCACCCGCGTCGCGCAGGAAGGCGTGCTGGTCGTTGAGCGCGGTGATCCGTGCCGTCGTGCCGGTCAACTCGGCTCCGCCGCGCACTCGTTGTGGCTCGGGCAGGCCCTCGTCGAAGGGCAGGTCGCGCTTGCCCGCGTCCAGCAGCGCGAGTTGCGGCTCGGGCCGGGAGACCACCCGGGCCCAGCCGTGCAGCGCGCCGCGGAACGGCACCTCGCCGGCGGCCCGGGCGAGCGGCGAGATGCCCCGGTAGAAGCCGTCGTCGTGGGCGATGTAGGCACCCGAGCGCAGCACCACCAGGGCGTCCGGCAGGCCGGCCAATTCCTCGACCACCAGGTCGAAGTAGGCGCTGCCACCGGCCGTGACCACCGGTGGCGCGTCGTCCGGGCAGGCGCCGGCGAGCCGGCCGTGCAGCTCGGCCAGGGTCCGGAGGTAGCCGCGGACGACGGCCAGCCCGTCGGCCGTGGCGTCGTGCGCGAGCGCGCCCTCGTAGCCGCCGACCCCGGCGAGGCGCAGGGTGGGGGCACGCAGCACGGCGGCGGCGACCTCGACGGCGGCGTCCACGCCGCGGGCACCGGTCCGTCCGCCGGGGCCGCCGAGTTCGACCACCACCTCGACCGGCCGCTCGGCGCCGGCGGCACGCAGCGCCTCGTCCATCAGCCGCACGCTCTCGGCGGAGTCGACCCAGGAGAGGAAGGCGAAGCCCGGGTCGGCGGCCAGTTCGTCGGCGAGCCAGGCCAGCCCGGCCGGGTCGAGCAGGGTGTTGGCGAGCAGGATCCGCTGGACGCCGAAGGCCCGGGCGACCCGCACCTGGGGCAGGTTGGCGAGGGTGATGCCGTGGCTTCCGGCGGCGAGCTGCGCCTGCCAGAGGGCGGGCGCCATGGTCGTCTTGCCGTGCGGGGCGAGGGCGACGCCCGCCTTGGCGCACCAGTCGGCCATGGTGCGGACGTTGTGCTCCAGCGCGGCACCGTCGAGGGTGAGCAGCGGTGTGCCGAGCGAGGAGAGGGTCGGGCCGTCGGCCAGCCACTCCCGTACGGTGCGGCCCCACGACTCCGGGGGAGCGGCCTTGAACCGCCAGTCCAACGGCTCGTCGGCCAGGGCCGCCACCGCGCCGCCGGCGATGCCCGGCCCGGTGCCGCTGCTTGCGAAGGTCTGCTCCACGGTTCTCCTCCATCGTGCCATGTTGCAGCATGTGCAACGCGGGTTGCACATGCTGGCAGCACGGTTCTAGCATCGGCGCCGGATCACGGTCAACGGAGTCGGCCCGCTCCCCACGGAACGGCCGCAGACGAGGAGCCCAGCAGATGCCGCGACAGGACACCCCGGGCCCGACCCGGCCGGGCCCTCCCCCGACGGCCGTGTGCGTGGGCGAGTCGATGGCCGTCCTGCTCCCGGACCGCCCGGGCCCGCTGGAGTCGGTGGAGAACTTCCGGCTCTCCGTCGGCGGCGCCGAGTCCAACGTGGCCGGCGCGCTGGCCGCGCTCGGCGTGCCGACCGCCTGGATCAGCCGGGTCGGCGCCGACGGCTTCGGCCGGCGGCTGCTCACCGAGGTCGCCGCCCGCGGCGTGGACGTCTCGGCGGTCACGGTCGACCCGGACCGCCCGACCGGCCTCTACCTCAAGGAGGTCGGCGGCAGCACCGGCCGGGATCACGACCTCGGCCCCGGCCGCAGCCGGCTGCACTACCACCGGCGCGGCTCCGCGGCCGCCGCGCTCTCCCCCGCGCTGCTCACCGACCCGGCCGCCGCCCCGCTGCTGGCCACCGCCCGCCTCCTGCACCTGTCCGGCATCACCGCCGCGCTCTCCGACGACTGTCTCGCCCTGCTGCGCGCTCTGCTGGCCGACCACCGCGCGGGCCGGTTGGTCAGCTTCGACCTCAACTGGCGCCCCGCGCTCTGGCGCGACCGCGACCCGGCCGTGCTGCCGCCGCTGCTGGACGCCGCCGACCTGCTGCTGCTCGGCGCCGACGAGGCGCAGGCCGCCTTCGGCACCGGCGACCCCGCCGCCCTGCGCCGCCGCTTCCCCTCGCCCGCCACCCTCGTGGTCAAGGACGCCGACCGGCACGTCACCGCGCTGGAGCGGGACGGTACGGCGGTCACCGAGCCGGCCCTCACCGTCGAGGTGGTGGAGGCCACCGGCGCGGGCGACGCCTTCGCGGCCGGCTACCTGGCCGCCACCGTCCGGGGCCTGGACCAGCGCCGCCGGCTGCGGCTCGGCCACCTGAGCGCCGCCTGCGCGCTCACCGCCCACGGCGACCAGGCCGAGCTGCCACCCGCCGCCGTGGTGACGGCACTGCTCGACGCCTCCCCCGCGGACTGGGCCGCCACCCGGGTCACCGCGGACGGCATCGCCGGCCCGGCCCTGCCCGCCGACCATGCTCACACCCCCGCGCACCCCACCGACCGTGCCCACGCCCCCGCCCCCGCGCACCCCGCCGACCGGACGCCGCCCGCCGACCGGGCCCGGGCACAATGAGCGGGAACCCCAGCCCTCGAAGCGGAGCACGATGAGCCAGACCGTCACCCGCGCCCTGCGCATCCTCGCCCAGCTCGGCGAGGGCGAACGCTCCCTCGACCAGCTCGCCGAGGTGCTCGGCGTCCACAAGACGACCGTGCTCCGACTGCTCCAGAGCCTCGAAGAGGAACGATTCGTCTACCGCGACGCGGCCTACCGCTACCACCTGGGCGCCGGCCTCTTCGCCCTCTCCGGCCTGGCCCTGGAGCAGCGCGGCATCCGCCGGATCGCCGCCCCGCACCTGGCCGAGCTGAACGCCGCCACCGGCCAGACCGTGCACCTGGCCGCGTACGAGGGCGGCGAGGTGGTCTACATCGACAAGTTCGACTCCCGCCACCCGGTCAGGATGTACTCCCGGATCGGCCTGCGCGCCGCCCTGCACAGCGCCGCCGTCTCCAAGGTGCTGCTGGCCGACCTGCCGCTGCCCGAGCGGCGCCGGGTGGTGGCCGGGATCGACTTCACCCCGCACACCGAACGCACCCTCACCACGCCCGAGGCGCTGCTCGCCGAGCTGGAGAAGGTCGGCGCCCAGGGCTGGGCGCAGGACCACGCGGAGCACGAGTCCTTCATCAACTGCGTGGCCGCGCCCGTCCGGGACGCCAGCGGCCGGGTCGTCGCCGCCGCCTCCATCTCCGTTCCGGACGTCGTCCTCCCGTACGAGCAGGTGCTGGACCTCCTCCCGCAGCTGCTCGCCACCGCCCGCGCCGTCTCGGCCGACTGCGGCCGCCCCGACCACCGCTGACGAACCGTCACGATTCGTCGCGAACCCCTACGAACCATTACGAACTGTCACGAGCCCCAAGGAGCCCCATGTCCTCCGAGCACCCCCCGATCGGCGCGAAGGTCGAGATCCGCACCGACGGCGCCCCGGCCCCGGCCTGGATGTTCTCCCAGGGCGTCCGCAAGGGCCCGATCCTGCAGGTCTCCGGCCAGGGCCCGCAGGACCCGGCGACCGGCGAGTACCTCCACCACGGCGACGTGAAGGCGCAGACCCGGCGCACCCTGGAGAACGTCAAGGCCATCATCGAGGCCGGCGGCGCCACCGTCGAGGACGTGGTGATGTTCCGCGTCTACCTCACCAAGCGGGCCGATTTCCCGCTGATGAACGAGGTCTACGCCGAGTTCATCGAGGAGAACATCGAGCCCGGCGGCGTGAAGCCCTGCCGCACCACCATCTTCGCCGAGCTCCCGCAGGAGCCGATGCTGGTCGAGATCGACGCCCAGGCCGTCGTCGCCTGACGCCACCCACATCCGCCACCCCGGAGGGCCCGGACCCGCGTCCGGGCCCTCCGGCACGTCCCGACGCCCGCTTGCCGAACCCTCGCACGAACATTAGGTTAGGCTCACCTAACCAACTGGAGGTCCGCCCATGAGCCTGCCCACCGGCGACACCGAGGTCCCCGAGCCCAGCACCGCCGAACGGATCCGGAGCCTGCTCAGCACGACCTCCTCGCTCGCCGTCCGCGCCCTGGGCGAACACCACGACCTGGACACCCCGGTCTCCGTCCACGGCTCCCGCCTGCGGATGCGCGCCCCGCTGGACGCCCCGCTCACCGTGGCCGCCGCCCACGCCACCGAGGGCCTCGCCGTCGTCCTCGACGTCACCGACGTCTCCCCGGTCGCCGTTCGGGACCGCGTCCGCGCCCGGCTCACCCTGGCCGGCCGACTGCACCTGGCCCACCTCGCCGACGACGGCCTCAGCGTCCACCTGCGCGTCGACGTCGCCCACGCCGTCCTCGCCACCCCGTACGGCACCGGCGCGGTCACCGCCGAGGACCTCGCCCGCGCCACCCCCGACCCGATGGCCCGCCACGAGGCCGCGATGCTCACCCACTTCGCCGACGACCACGCCGACGCGGTCGAGGCCCTCACCCGCCTCCTCGACCCGCCGCTGCTCGCCCGGAACCCGGACGTCCGTCCGCTCGCCCTGGACCGCCACGGCCTGGTGCTGCGCCTGGACCACCCCGACGGCCACCGCGACGTCCGCCTGGTCTTCCCCGAACCGGCCGGCGACACCGAGGACTTCGGGCACCGGATGCACGACCTGTTGACCGCCGCCCACTACGGCCTGCCGGCCCACCGCGGCTGACCCGACACACCCCACCACCTCCACCACCCCCGCCACCCCACCGCCCCGCTCCCCGGAAACGGCAGCGGCCGGCCCGGCTCGCGAGGGAGGTGATTCCCGCGAGCCGGGCCGGCCTGGGCGTGTCCCGCGCCCATGTCCACTGCACGGCGATCACCCGGTCGAGCGGTCACCCGACATGACCATCCCGGAGGATCGATTCGCTCCGCGGCAGCGGTGGTTCCTGAAACCCTGGACCTGATCCCCGGAGGGTCAGAGCGCGACGCCGTGCGCGCGCAGGTAGGCGACCGGGTCGATGTCCGAGCCGTACTCCGAGCCGGTGCGGATCTCGAAGTGCAGGTGCGGGCCGGTCACGTTGCCGGTGGCGCCGGAGAGGCCGATCTGCTGGCCGACGGTGACGGTCTGACCGATCTTCACACCGATCACGGAGAGGTGCGCGTACTCGGCGTAGTGACCGTCGGCGAGCTTGATCTCGACCTCGTTGCCGTAGGCACCGCCGTTGCCGGCCTTGACCACGACACCGTTGGCGACGGCGCGCAGCGGGGTGCCGGTGGAGGCCACGAAGTCCTGGCCGGTGTGGTGGCCGGAGGCCCACATCGAGCCGGCCACGCCGTAGGCGGTGCCGAGCTTCGGGTTGGCCAGCGGCGCGACGAAGCCGGAGGTGGCGGCGACCGGAGCGGCGGTCACGGCCGAAGCCGGAGCGGCGGTCTGAACCTGGGTCTGCACCGGGGCGGCCGGCTTGGCGGCCACGGTCTTGACCTGGGCCTGCGGCTTGGCGGCGACAGCCGGAGCGGCCGGCTTGGCCGGGGCAGCCGGGGCAGCCGGGGCAGCCGGGGCAGTGTCCGCGGCCGGCGCCGCGGCGTGGCCGGCGAAGGTGAGGTGCTGGCCCGGGAAGATCAGGTTCGGGTTGGCGCCGACGACCGAGCGGTTCTGCTCGTACAACGCGTGCCAGCCGCCCTCGACGTGCTTGGCGACGGCGATCTTGGACAGGGTGTCACCGCTGACGACGCGGTAGCTCTCGGACGTGGCGGCCGCGGCGGCCGGAGCGGCCTGCGCGGCCGGCTTGGCGTCAGCGGCACCAGCGGTACCGGCGGTGACGGCGGCAGCAGCCGCGGCGGGCGCGGCCGGGGCGGCCGGAGCGGTGTGCGCCTGGGCGCTCATCGCGGTCACGAGCGGAAGGGCGAAGGAGACACCGGTGACGGCGGTGGCGATGCCGATGCGGGCGGCGCGGGGCAGGGCGATACGACGAGCCTGAGCAGGCATGGAAGTTTCCTCTCCGACGCCTGCGAGGTGAGCTGTCGGGTTCGGGCTGGAGTTGCCCGGCCGCATGCGCGGCTTCACCCCAAGCCGGTCCTGGACGCCCGCGCCCTGAGGCGCGAACTCCGGTCCGGCGACTTACCTGTGGGTCCCCCGCTCCTGCCGTACAGAGTTCAGTTCGAACCACCGGGCAGCGGCAGGACTTGGCGTTCCACCCGGTGGATCCGTCCGGACTGGCCGGGCGGTCGCTGAACTAAAACCCATCCGTTCAGGTGAAGCAATGTCGATCTCTTGAACCCGCAACGACCCCCGGAAGTCCGGTGACCCTCCGAATGGACCACGGCACGGTGTGTACACAATCCATTCACCCCGCGCCACTGATCCACGACCCTGCGCCGAAGTCGGCCACGCCACGCGGTCGCCCGCTCACGCAGCGCCCGCCACCGACACACCCGCCGGTGACCCTTGTCACGTGCGCCCCGCGGGGCGCAGGATCGGGCCGTGGCCACCTCCGAGGCCGGCACCCTGCGCCTGAGCACCGCGCAGGGTCGCTGGGTACTACTGGCGACGGTGCTCGGCTCCAGCATGGCGATGCTCGACGGCACCGTGGTGAACGTCGCCCTGCCCCGGATCGGCGCCGACCTCGGCGCCTCCCTGGCGTCCCTGCAATGGACGCTGAACTCCTATCTACTCACCCTGGCGGGCCTGATCCTGCTCGGCGGCGCGCTCGGCGACCGGTACGGCAGGCGCCGGGTCTTCCTGATCGGCGTGGTCTGGTTCGCCGTCGCCTCCGCGGCCTGCGCCGTCGCGCCGACCATCCAGGTGCTGATCGCCGCCCGCGCCGTCCAGGGCATCGGCGGGGCGCTGCTCACTCCCGGCTCACTCGCCATGCTCCAGGCGGTCTTCCACCCTGACGACCGTTCGGCGGCGGTCGGCCTGTGGTCCGGCCTCGGCGGGGTGTCGGCCGCGGTCGGCCCCTTCCTCGGCGGCTGGCTGGTCGACGGCCCCGGCTGGCGCTGGATCTTCCTGCTGAACCTGCCGCTCGCCGCGGCCGTGATCGCGGTCGCCACCCGGTCCGTACCGGAGAGCCGGGACGAGAGCGCCTCCGGCCGCTTCGACGTGCTCGGCGCGGTGCTCGCCGCGCTCGCCCTCGGCGCGATCACCTACGCCCTGACCGCCGCCGGCGAGGGCGTGTCCGCCACGGTCTGGGCGACCGGGGTGATCGGCGTGCTGCTCGGCGCCGCCTTCGTGGCCGTCGAACGCCGCACGCCCGAACCGATGCTGCCGCTCGGCCTGTTCTCCTCCCGGCTGTTCACCTCCGTGAACCTGGTCACCCTCTGCGTGTACGCGGCGTTCAGCGGCGTCTTCTTCCTCCTGGTGGTGCAGCTGCAGATCGTCGCCGGGTTCTCGCCGCTGCTCTCCGGCTTCGCACTGGTGCCGATCACGGTGCTGATGCTGGCGCTGTCGGCGCGCGCGGGGCGTCTCGGGAAGCGGATCGGCCCGCGGATCCCGCTCACCGTCGGCCCGCTGGTGTGCGCCGCCGGGGTGCTGCTGATGCTGCGCATCGGCCCGGACTCCTCGTACTGGACGGACGTGCTGCCCGCCGTCACGGTGATGGGCTGCGGGATGACCCTGCTGGTCGCCCCGCTGACGGCCACCGTGCTGGCCGCCGTCGAGGTCCGCCACGCGGGCATCGCGAGCGGGGTCAACAACGCCGCCGCCCGCGCGGCCGGTCTGCTCGCGGTGGCCGCCCTCCCGGCGCTGGCCGGGCTGAGCGGCGACGCCTACCGGGTGCCGGCCGCGGTCGACTCCGCCTTCCACACCGCCATGCTGATCTGCGCGGGCCTGCTGGCCGGCGGCGGGCTGATCGCCTTCGCCACCGTCCGGGGCAATGTGCTCGCCCCCGAGGACCACCCGGTGGCCGAGCCGAACTGCGAGTGGATCTGCGGCACCACCCCGCCGCTCGACCCGGGCCACGTCCACACGCACGAGGGCCCCGCCACCGGTCCGGCGGCGGGGCCCTCGCCCGAAAGCTGACACCACGTCAACTCGACTGCGCTTCAGGGAATGCACATCGCACAATGCTCACCACGGGACGCGCGTCAGGCGAAGCGCGTCAGGCGAAGCGCAGCAGGCGAAGCGCAGCAGGCGATCCGCACCCGAGCGCGCGGCTCGCCGAGATCAGAGGATGTCGGCGGGCGCGTACTTGGCGGCCTCCGGGTAGGCGGCCGCGACGGTCTCCACCTGACGGACCACCTCGGCGACCTGGGCGCCGGCCGCACCGGTGAAGGAGAGCTTGTCGGCCAGCAGCGCGTCCAGCGCGGCCCGGTCAAGCGGGATCCGCTCGTCGGCGGCCAGGCGGTCCAGCAGCTCGTTCTCCCGGGCGCCCGCGCGCATCGCCAGCGCGGAGGCGACGGCGTGCTCCTTGATGACCTCGTGCCCGGTCTCCCGGCCGACACCCGCGCGCACCGCGCCCATCAGGACCTTGGTGGTGGCCAGGAACGGCAGGTAGCGGTCCAGCTCGGCCTCGATCACGGCGGGGAAGGCGCCGAACTCGTCGAGGACGGTCAGGAAGGTCTCCAGCAGGCCGTCGAAGGCGAAGAACGCGTCCGGCAGCGCGACCCGGCGCACCACCGAGCAGGAGACGTCGCCCTCGTTCCACTGGTCGCCGGCCAGCTCGCCGGTCATCGAGGCGTAGCCCCGCAGGATGACGGCCAGGCCGTTGACGCGCTCGCAGGAGCGGGTGTTCATCTTGTGCGGCATCGCGGAGGAGCCGACCTGGCCCTCCTTGAAGCCCTCCGTGACCAGCTCGTGGCCGGCCATCAGACGGATGGTCTTGGCCAGGCTGGACGGCGCGGCGGCCAGCTGGACGAGGGCGGTGAGCACCTCGAAGTCCAGCGAGCGGGGGTAGACCTGGCCGACGCTGGTCAGCACGTTGTCGAAGCCGAGGTGCCCGGCGACCCGGCGCTCCAGCTCGGCCAGCTTGTCGGTGTCGCCACCGAGCAGGTCCAGCATGTCCTGGGCGGTGCCGACCGGGCCCTTGATCCCGCGCAGCGGGTAGCGGGCGATCAGCTCCTCCAGGCGGCGGAAGGCGACCAGCAGCTCGTCGGTGATCGACGCGAAGCGCTTGCCCAGGGTGGTGGCCTGCGCGGCCACGTTGTGCGAGCGGCCGGCCATGACCAGCTCGGAGTGCTGGGCGGACAGCTTGGCCAGGCGGACGAGGACGGCCACCGTACGGTCGCGCACGTGCTCCAGCGACTGGCGGATCTGCAGCTGCTCGACGTTCTCGGTCAGGTCCCGGGAGGTCATTCCCTTGTGGATCTGCTCGTGGCCGGCGAGCTCGCTGAACTCCTCGATGCGGGCCTTCACGTCGTGGCGGGTGACCCGCTCACGGGCGGCGATCGAGCCGAGGTCGACCTGGTCGATCACTCGCTCGTAGTCGGCGACGGCGGTGGCGGGCACCTCGACGCCGAGGTCCTGCTGGGCCTTCAGGACGGCGAGCCACAGGTGGCGCTCAAGGACCACCTTGTGCTCGGGGGACCACAGCTGGGCCAGGGTCGCCGAGGCGTACCGGGAGGCCAGGACATTGGGGATCTGGGGCTTCGCGCTCACGCTTCGCAAGAGTAACAGCCGAGGTCACGCCGGGCGGCGGCGGATGGGGTAGGCTGGGTCAATTGAGCGCCTTTCAGATGGCGCACCAGAAACTTCTCACCGCAAGGATATCACAGCTATGGATGGAATTCCAGCGACCACGACGCACTCCGACGACGACCCCGCCGAGGCCCTGCGCACCGAGCAGGCCCGACTCACCGAGCTCTACGCCCGGCTGGACACCGTCCGCGAACGGGCCCAGCGCACCGCCGACGGAGCCCACGACGGAGCCACGCCCGGCGGCACCCACCAGGCCAGGCTGGAGCGCGAGGTGCGCGCCCACGAGGCCGCCCGCCACGCCGCCCGGCTCGACGCCGTCGAACGCGGCCTATGCTTCGGCCGCCTCGACGAACGCGACGGCACCGTCCGCTACATCGGCCGCACCGGCCTGACCGACGAGGCGTACGAACCCCTGCTGCTCGACTGGCGCACCCCCGCCGCCCGCCCCTTCTACACCGCGACCCCCGCCCGACCCGGCCCCGTCGTCCGCCGCCGCCACCTGCACACCCGCGGCCGCACCCTCACCGGCCTGGACGACGAGGCGCTCGACCTCGCCGGGCTGGACGAGTCCGGCCGGCGCGGCCTGGTCGGCGAGGCCGCCCTGTTCGCCGCCCTCGGCCGCGACCGCACCGGCCGGATGAGCAGCGCGGTCGCCACCATCCAGGCCGAGCAGGACCGGGTGATCCGTTCCCCGCTGCGCGGCGCCCTGGTCGTCCAGGGCGGTCCGGGCACCGGCAAGACCCTCACCGCCCTGCACCGCGCCGCCTACCTGCTGTTCACCCACCGCGCCGCACTGGAGCGCCGCGGCGTCCTGCTGATCGGCCCCAACCCCGGCTTCCTGCGGTACATCGACGAGGTGCTGCCCGCCCTCGGCGAGACCGAGGTGGTGCTGCGCACCGTCGGCGAACTCCTCCCCGGCGTCGCCGCCACCGGCACCGACTCCCCCGCCACGGCCGTCGCCAAGGGCGGTCCCTGGATGGCCGGAGTCCTCCGCCGCGCCCTCGCCGCCCACCAGTCGGCCCCCGCCGGAGGCCTCGACCTCGGCGAGGGGCTGACCGTCCCCGCCCGGGCCTGCGTCCAGGCCCTGGACGCCGCCCGCGGCCTGCGGGTCCCGCACAACCGGGCCCGCGCCTTCTACCTGCGCACCCTGCTCGACGCCCTCGCCATCGCCCAGGCGCTCTCCCTCGGCCGCCCGTACGACGAGGAGGAGGCGCACTACGCCCCGCGCGAGCTGTGGGCCCGGGCGGACGTCCGCGCCGCCCTCGACCCGCTCTGGCCCCGCCTCACCCCGCAGCAGCTGCTCGAACGACTGCTCGGCGACGGCGAGTTGCTCGCCGAGGCGGCCCCCGAGCACGCCGCCGCCCTGCTCCGTCCGCCCGGCTCCCCGTGGACGGCCGAGGACGTCCCGCTGCTGGACGAGGCCGCCGAACTCCTCGGCGAGGAAAGGCCGTTCACCGCTCGTTCCGGGGACGCCGCCGACGACGACGCCGAACTCTGCTTCGCCCGGGGCGTGCTGACCATCACCGGGCAGACCGACGACGTCCTGCTGGACTCCGCCGCTCTGGCCGAACGCTTCCGGGACGACGGCCCGTACCGCTCCACCGCCGAACGCGCCGCCGCCGACCGCACCTGGGCGTACGGCCACGTCGTCGTGGACGAGGCACAGGAACTGTCCGCGATGGCCTGGCGTGCCGTCCTGCGCCGGGTGCCGTCCGGTTCCCTGACCATCGTCGGCGACCTCGCCCAGACCGGATCCCCGGCCGGCGCCCGCAGTTGGGCCGCGATGCTCGACCCGCACCTGCCCGGCCGCTGGCGCGAGGAGCGGCTGACCGTCAACTACCGCACGCCGGAGCCGATCATGGCGCTCGCCACCGCCGTCCTGCGCACCGCCGCGCCGGACCAGCAGCCACCCGAGTCCGTCCGGCCGGGCACCGAGCACCCGCGCGCGCTGTCCGTCCCGGACGGCGACTTCGCCGCCGCGCTCGCCCGCCTGCCCGCGACCTCGGGCACCTCGGGTGTCATCGCACCGGACGACCTGGCCGCGGAGCTGGGCGCGCTGACCGTCGCGGCCGCCAAGGGCCTGGAGTTCGACGCGGTCGTGGTGGTCGAGCCGGCCGCCCTCGCCCCGCGCGACCGCTACGTCGCCCTCACCCGGGCGACCCGCTCGCTCACCCTGCTCCACCACCGGCCGCTGCCGCCGGAACTCGCCGGACTGCTCTGACCGCGGCGACCACGGGCGATCACCGGCGACACCACCAGCACCGGCGGCGCGGGCGGCGCGGAACCTACTGCGCGCCGCCCGTCCGGCCGGCCAGCACCGGCAGGACCTGCCCGCAGATCGAGTGCAGGGCGATCCGCTGCTCGTCGGTCATCGCCTCGAAGGCCTGGTGGGTGCGGCCCATCTCGCTGCGGATGCGGTTGAGGATCTCCCGGCCCTCGTCCGTGATGACCACGATCTTCACCCGGCGGTCACCGGCCGCCGCCGCCCGGTTGGCCAGGCCCAGCGACTCCAGCCGGTCCACGATCCCGGTGACGTTCGACGCGTCGCAGCCCAGCCGCCCGGCCAGCGCGCGCATCGGCACCGGCTCCTGCACCGCGCCCAGCGCCTTGGCCTGCGAGGAGGAGAGCCCGTGCCGGGCCGCGGCCGCCGCGAAGTCCTGGAAGTACGCGGCGCCGACGGCGGCCAACGCCTCCATCAGCTCGGCGTTGGTCGGTACGGTCGTCGTCGCTGTCGAACCCATGGGGTCAGGGTACGACCAGGTGCTTCAGCAACTCAAGCTTTGACCGGGGCAACCGTCGGCGAGCCACCTCACACTCCCGCCCGCCGGGGCGCTCGGAGCGTCCGCTCAGAGCACCAACTGGTCGAAGAGCCGCCGCAGCTCCGCGTCCGGGTCGGCGGTCAGCCCGGTGTGCACCGGCCCCGGCTGGACGATCGCGCTGCGCGGCGCGGTCAGCCAGCGGAACCGCTGCCCGGGGCTGTCCCCGGCCGCCGGACCGGCCGGCGGGCCGCCCGCGCAGACCGCCTCGATCCCGTGCAGCGCCCGCCGCACCCCCTGCACGTCCACCACCGGGTCCAGCGCCAGCAGCCGCGCCTGGTCCAGGTGGGTGCGCGCCGCCAGGTGCGCACCCTGCCGGCAGTACAGCAGCACCCCGACGTTGACGCACTCGCCGCGCTCGACCCGCGGCACCGCGCGGATCACGGCGTACTCGTAGTCGTGCAGCTCGACGGTGGCCGGCAGCACGTGCGTCGACGACCCGGTCATGCGGGCACCTCCGGCAGCCAGTCACGCGGACCGGCCAGTCGATCGGTCAGCTGGGAACGGTACGCGGCGCGCACCTCGTCGGGCGAGTCGAAGCCGAACTCGTCCATCAGCCAGACCTCGGGGATCTGCGCCACGGCCGCCTCGACCGCCGCCTCCGCGAGCGGCGCGAGCTCCTTGTCGGCGGCCCCCAGGTCCGGCCGGGCGCCCAGCAGCGCGTGGTCGGAGGCGTCGTACGGGCGGCGCACCCAACCGGCGGCACCGGGCCAGTTGTGGTGGAAGATCAGGCTCGCGCCGTGGTCGATCAGCCGCAGCCCGCCGGTCGCCACCAGCAGGTTGGGATTGCGCCAGGACCGGTCGACGTTGCCGATCAGCGCGTCGAACCAGAGCACCCGGCCCGCGAGTTCGGGATCGACCTCGAAGCAGAGCGGGTCGAAGTTGAGCGCACCGCTGACGAAGGCCATCCCGAGGTTGGTCCCGCCGCTGGCCCGCATCTGGTCCTGGATCTGGTGGTCCGGCTCGCTGCGCGCGAGCACCGGGTCCAGGTCGACGGTCACCAGCTCCGGCACCGGCAGCCCGAGCCGCCGCGCCAGTTCCCCGGCCAGCACCTCCGCGACCAGGGCCTTGCGCCCCTGCGCCGCACCGACCCATTTCAGCGCGTAGAGCCGCCGGTCGTCGGCCTCGACCAGGCCCGGCATCGAGCCGCCTTCTCGCAGTGGCGTCACGTACCGGATCGCCGTCACCTCGGGTAGCACGCCCACAGCCTATCGGTGCCGCCGCCCCTTCCTCTCCCACCACGACACCACCCGCCGCTCCGCCCCAATCCCCAACCCCAACCCGCGACCCCAAGCCCCTCCCTCCTCCGCCCCGCCCCGGTGGCAGCCCCCGCTGCTCCGTGCGAGTGTGGCGGACAGTAACTGGGGACCTTCACGGCAAAGGGATGAGCGATGGAACGACCTCGGATCCTGATCGTGGGCGGTGGCTTCGCCGGCCTGGAGTGCGCCCGCCGCCTCGAACGCAAGCTGTCACCCTCGGAGGCCGAGATCTCGCTGGTCACGCCGTTCGGCTACCAGCTCTACCTCCCCCTCCTCCCCCACGTCGCCGCCGGCGTCCTCACCCCGCAGTCCGTGGCCGTCTCCCTGCGCCGCTCGCTCCGCCGCACCCACATCGTCCCCGGCGGTGCCATCGGCGTCGATCCGGCCTCCAAGGTCTGCGTGATCCGCAAGATCACCGACGAGGTGGTCGCGCAGAAGTACGACATCCTGGTCCTCGCCCCCGGCAGCGTCACCCGCACCTTCGACATCCCGGGCCTCACCGACTACGCCCGCGGCATGAAGACGCTCGCCGAGGCGGCCTACGTCCGCGACCACGTGATCGCCCAGCTCGACCTCGCCTCGGCCACCCTGGACCAGCGGGAGCGCGAGTCCCGGCTGCAGTTCGTGGTGGTCGGCGGCGGCTACGCGGGCACCGAGACGGCCGCCTGCCTGCAGCGCCTGACCACCGCTGCCACCCACCGCTACCCGCGGCTGGACGCCCGGCAGATCAAGTGGCACCTGGTCGACATCGCCCCGAAGCTGATGCCGGAGCTCGGCGACCCGCTCGGCGACGCGGCCCTGGAGGTGCTTCGGGGGCGCGGCATCGAGGTGTCGCTGGGCGTCTCGGTGGCCGAAGTCGGCGCCGAATCGGTCAAGTTCACCGACGGCCGGGTGCTCCCCTGCCGCACGCTGATCTGGACGGCCGGCGTGGCCGCGAGCCCGCTGATCGGCACGCTGGACGCCGAGACGGTGCGCGGCCGGCTCGCCGTGACGGCGGAGATGCGGGTGCCGCAGTTCGAGGGCGTGTTCGCGCTCGGGGACGCCGCCGCCGTGCCCGATCTGGCCAAGGGCGACGGCGCGGTCTGCCCGCCGACCGCCCAGCACTCCGCCCGGCAGGGCCGCGTGGTGGCGGACAACGTGATCGCCTCGCTCCGCAACCAGCCCCTGGAGCCTTACTACCACAAGGACTTGGGCCTGGTGGTCGACCTGGGCGGCAAGGACGCGGTCTCCAAGCCGATGGGCGTGGAGCTGCGCGGGGTGCCCGCCCAGCTGGTCGCGCGCGGCTACCACCTGATGGCGATGCGCACCAACGTGGCCAAGTTCCGGGTGGGTGCCAACTGGCTGCTCAACGCGAGCGCCGGGGACGACTTCGTCCGCACCGGCTTCCTGGCCCGCCAGCCCGCCCGGCTGCGTGACTTCGAGTACACCGACGCCTACCTGACGAAGGATCAGGTGCGCGCGCACGCACAGTCCTTGCTCGCCAAGGGCTGATCGCGACCGCACCGCCTCGGCAACAGGCGCACGACGACTCCGGCGTCCCCGCGACCGATCCCGCGGGGGCGCCGGAGCCTGCGGTCACCGCGCGGTCAGGTACATCCCGCTCGCGTCCTGCCCGGCCGTGTTGCGGCACGCGTAGTCACCGCTCGGGCGCCCCCACAGCAGCGTCAGGCAGCGCCCGACCGCCAGCTGGCCGTAGTAGTTGGGGTGCATCGACTCCTGCAGCGCGCCCTGCGTGGAGTTGAGCCCGCCGTCCAGGAAACGCGCCCACTCGCTGGTGGTCGCGGACGGACCGGAGCTCGCGGTCGGCTGCTTGGTGGCCGTCGAGCAGACCTCGCGGCCCTGCAGCATGTCCGACAGGTCCAGGAACTGCGCCCCCTTGGCGGCGGCGACACCGGCCAGCGCCTGGGAGATCTGCGGCACCAGCGAGTCGCGGGCCCAGTCGGCGTCCCCGTCCCAGAACGGGCAGCCACCGGTGTTGGAACGGGTCCAGCCGCTCTCCGGGTACCGCATCTCGGCGCCGCGCGGGATCGGCGACGGGTAGGACTGCAGCACCAGCCGGTAGTCCGACTCCGCGTAGCCCGCACCGGCCATCACGGCACGGATCTCGTCGATCGCCTTGCCGACCCCGGCCATCGCCGTGGGCATCCGGTCGTCGATCTGGGACTGCGCGGAGTCGCGGCAGTACGAGTACCAGATCAGGTAGTCCTGCACGCAGGTGGAGATGACGTCGGCGAAGCCCAGGTCGTTGCCGCCGATCGACAGGGTGATCAGCTTGACGTTGTTCTGCCGTGCCACGCCGGCGAGTTGGTCGGCCTGCGGGGCTTCGCCCTTGTACGACTGGCCGCCGTTGGAGGCGCGGAAGACGTTCGCCGTGACGGCGCCGGAGCAGGCCAGGTTGATCTCGTTCTGGGCGCCGGTCGAGGCGCTGATCACCTCGGCGACGTCGGAGCGGTCGCAGCCGCTCGCCGCCGTCGCGCCGTAGACCCGCGAGGGGTCGTACGAACTGCCGGTCCAGGCCCGGTCGCTGCCGTTGCGGCTGCCGCTGGTGCCGGCCGAGTTGCCCTTCCAGCGGCCGGCCTCGCCGGAGATGTAGCTGTCGCCGAGCGTGACGCTGGCGGTGGGCGCGGAGGGCGCGGAGGCCGGTGCCGCGGAGGCCGGTGCGGCGACGGCCAGACCCGCGACGGCGAGCGGGAGGGCGACGGCTGCGGTGAGCAGCCGTCGTCCGAGTCGAGGCGCGCTGCGGGTGATGCTCGAACAGTTTTCGGGCACGACGGAACTCCTGCGGCTCGGTCTTCCCGTGGATGGGGAACGGGAGGACGCCTGTGTGAGGGTGGGCCGCCGGCCGGTGGCGCGATGAAGATGACATGCCCCCGCCTGTTACCGCTAGGTATCTGCGGCAGGTTTCGCTTTTGTTACCGGCGGGTTCAGACCAGACCGACCGCCGGATCACCGGACGCCGCCCGCGGGTTCACCCCTGCCACACCCGCCGCACCCGTCGCACTCACCACCCCCATCGCGCGAGGCGCCGGGCGTCACACCAGCCGCGATCCGCCCCCGTCCGCCCCCAGCACCGCCGCCAGGTCCTCCGCGAGCGCCCGGGCCTGCGCCGCCTCCAGCCGCGCCGTGGTGAACCGCAGCCCGGGCGGCGACTGGATCCGGTACCGTGCGCCGGGCGACGCGACCCAGCCGCGCTGCACCAGCGCCGCCAGCGCCGAGGTCTCGTCCGGCACCGGCACCCAGACGTTCAGCCCGCTCCGCCCGTGCGCCTCGATCCCGCGCGCCGCCAGCTCGTCCAGCAGCGCGTCCCGCCGGGCCCGGTAGGTCGCGGCCACCAGCGCGACCGGCGCCGCGTCGCCGCGCCACAACTCGGCGACGGTGCGCTGCAGCAGGTGGCTGACCCAGCCGGCGCCCAGCCGCAGCCGCCCGGCCACCCGTCCGATCGTCTCCGCGTCACCGACCGCCACCGAGACCCGCAGGTCGGGCCCGTACGCCTTGGCCGCCGAGCGCACCACCGCCCAGTGCCGCGACCCGGCGCCGACCAGCGGGTGGTACGGCTGGTCGACCATGCCGTGCCCGTGGTCGTCCTCGATCAGCAGCACCCCGGGGTACTCGGCCAGGACGGCCTTCAGCTCTTCGGCCCGGCGCGCGGTGAGCGCCGCGCCGGTCGGGTTCTGCGCCCGGCTGGTGACCACCACCGCCCGGGCCCCCTCGGCCAGTGCCGCCGCGAGCGCCGCCGGCAGCGGGCCCTCGTCGTCCAGCCGGACGGGCAGCTGCCGGAGGCCCATCGCGGGCAACAGGTCGAGCAGGCTGCCCCAGCCCGGGTCCTCGACGGCCACCGCGTCGCCGGCCCGCAGCCGGGCGCCGAGGATGCGTTCGACGGTGTCGAGCGAGCCGGAGGCGACGACGACCGGGCCGCCGGGCAGACCGTCGGCCTCGAAGGAGGCGCGGGCGAGCGCGAGCAGGTCCGGGTCGACGGCGGGGTGTCCGTACAGCACCGGCTCGGCGCGGGCGGCCCCGGCGGCGGCGGCGAGGGCGAGGCCGAGGTCGGGCAGCAGCGCCGGGTCGGGGTTGCCGGTGGAGAGGTCCCGGGCGTGCGGGGGGACGGGGATGCGGATCTGGTCGCGCGGGGTGAGCGCGGGCCTGGGGAGGATCCGGCTGCCCTTGCGGCCGGCCGTCTCGATCACGCCGCGGTCGCGCAGCAGGCGGTAGGCGGCGGCGACGGTGTTGGGGTTGACGCCGAGTTCGGCGGCGACGTCGCGCAGCGGAGGCAGCGCGGTTCCGGGGGCGAGCAGTCCGCTGCTCACGCCCTGTTCGATGTGCGCCGCGATTTCGCTGGCGCGTCGCCCTTTCAGCGGATAGTCTCCTAGCACAAAGCAAATTATGCACTAGTACATAGAGGATGTCATGTCAGGCACCCCGTCAGACACCCCCGAAGGCTCGCCGGCCTACTCCCGCACTCCCAGGACCACCCCCACCCGCTACCGGGACCGGGCCACCTGGGAGCAGGAGGCGATCCACGCCATCCTCGACAGCGCCTACGTCTGCCACCTCGGCTTCGTCGCCGACGGCGCCCCCGTGGTCCTGCCGACGATCTACGCCAGGGTCGGCAGCCGGCTCTACGTGCACGGCTCCACCGGCAGCCGCCCGATGCGCGGCGCCTCCGGCGAGCAGGGCATGCCGGTCTGCGTCACCGTCACCCAGGTCGACGCGCTGGTGCTGACCAAGTCCGCGTTCAACCACTCGGTGAACTTCCGTTCGGTCGTCGCCCACGGCACCGCGCACCAGGTCACCGACCCGGAGGAGTTGGACGTCGCGCTGGCCGCCCTGGTCGACCAGGCGGTACCCGGCCGCTCCGCCGAGGTCCGCCCGGCCAACGCCAAGGAGCTCGCCGCGACCGCCGTCCTCCGGCTGGAGCTGGACGAGGTCTCGGCCAAGACCCGGGCGGACGGCGCCGAGGACGACCCGGAGGACGCCGACCTGCCGCACTGGTCCGGCCTGATCCCGGTCATCACCGTGCACGGCACCCCCGTTCCGCACGACGACCGCACCGCAATGCTCCCCGCGCACCTGCGCGACTACCCCCGCTGACGAGGACCGCCCCGATGCTGATCAGGTCCTGGGACCGCGGCGACGAGGAGGAGTGGCGCGCCTGGCTGGCCGAGGGCCGCGACTTCGGACTGCTCGCCGCCAACGGCGCCCCGGGCGAGGGCCCGGTGCTCGTCCCGACGCACTTCCTGCTGGACGCCGGGCGCGGCGAGATCCTGCTCCACCTCGCCGCGCCCAACCCGCTGCTGGCCGCCGTCCGGGCCGACCCCCGGGTCACCCTCGCGGTCACCGACGGCTACGCCTTCGCCCCTGGCCACTGGCGCGGCGCCCCCGGCACGCCGACGAGTTACTACGCCTCGGTCCACTTCCACTGCACGGCCGAGGTCGTGGAGTCCGCCGCCGGCAAGGCGGAGATCCTCAACCGCCAGCTGGCGCACTTCCAGCCCGAGACGCCGGAGGTCCGAGTGGTGCCCGGCGAAGGGGAGTTGGCCCGTCAGCTGCCCGGCCTGCGCGGGCTCCGGCTGACCGTGGACGAGGTGCGGGCCAAGTTCAAGTACGACGACAAGAAGCCCGCCGAGGCGCAGTACGCGATGGCCGACCGCCTCGGCGAGCGCGCGGACGACGGCGGGCGCGGCCGCGACCAGTACGCCGCCGCCCGCACCCAACTGCTCCGCCGTCACCAACGGCGCACGCCCGCGTCGCACGCCCCCACCGCGGGCACCGGCACCCCGCACGCCCCCACCGCGAGCACCAGCACCCCGCACGCCACCGCACCACCCAGCACCGCACCGCACGCCGCCGGCTGACCCCGCGTCACCCGATCGGCCGCGAACGCGGGCAGGTCGAGCCCGGCGCTGCTCGAATGTGAGACGAGCCCTGCCCACTCGGCGTCAGAGCGGGCCCGTCCACCCCGGGAGCGCGCGTGTCCTCAGTCAACGGCCAGCGGGTGTCCGGCGAAGCCCACCTCGGTCACGTGGTCTTCATCTCGGCGGCCGCCGCGATGGGCGGCTTCCTGTTCGGCTACGACAGCGCGGTGATCAACGGCGCGGTGACGGGCATCCAGAAGCACTTCCAGGTGGGCAACGGCACCACCGCCTTCGTGGTGGCGATCGCCCTGCTCGGCTCGGCCGTCGGCGCGGTGATCGCCGGCCGGCTCGCCGACCACCTGGGCCGGGTGCGCACGATGCTGCTGGCCGCCGTGCTGTTCGCGGCCAGCGGCATCGGCTCGATGTTCCCGCCGAACATCGAGGCCCTCGCCTGCTGGCGCGTGGTCGGCGGCATCGCGATCGGCATCGCCTCGGTGATCGCGCCCACCTACATCGCCGAGGTCGCGCCGACCGCCTACCGCGGCCGGCTGGCCTCCTTCCAGCAGATGGCGATCGTGCTCGGCATCACCGTCTCCCAGCTCGCCAACTGGGCGCTCAACCAGGCCGCGGGCGGCGAGTCCACCGGCCACCTCGGCGGCATCCAGGCCTGGCAGTGGATGCTCGGCGTGGAGACCATCCCCGCCCTGGTGTACGGCCTGATGGCGCTCTCCATCCCGGAGTCGCCGCGCTTCCTGATCGCCGACCACCGCGAGGCGCAGGCCCGCGAGGTGCTGGTCGAGGTCGAGGGCGAGGCCGTGGACCTGGACGCCCGGGTGGCGGAGATCCGCGAGGTGCTGGAGTCCGCCCACAAGCCCCGGCTCAAGGACCTGCTCGGCGGCCGCTTCGGCCTGCTGCCGATCGTCTGGGTCGGCATCGGCGCCTCGGTGTTCCAGCAGTTCGTCGGCATCAACGTGATCTTCTACTACTCGTCCTTCCTCTGGCAGTCGGTCGGCATCAACGAGTCCAACTCGCTGCTGATCAGCCTCTCCACCTCGATCATCAACGTGATCGGCACGGTGATCGCGATGGTCCTGGTGGACCGGATCGGCCGCAAACCGCTCGCCCTGGCCGGCTCGGTCGGCATGGCCGCCTCGCTCGGCACCGCCGCCTGGGCGTTCTCCTTCCGGCAGGGCAGCGGCGACACCGCCACCCTGGACAACACCCACGCCACCGTCGCCCTGGTCGCCGCGCACGTCTTCGTGTTCTGCTTCGCCTTCTCCTGGGGCGTCGTGGTATGGGTCCTGCTCGGCGAGATGTTCCCCAACCGGATCCGCGCACTCGCCCTGTCCGTCGCCGCCTCGGCCCAGTGGATCGCCAACTGGGCGATCACCGTCAGCTTCCCGGACCTCGCCGACTGGAACCTCTCGGCGACGTACGTCATCTACGCGGTCTTCGCCCTGCTCTCCATCCCGTTCGTGGCCTTCTGCATCAAGGAGACCAAGGGCCGCGCCCTGGAGGAGATGGGCTGACCGCGCCCGTCCCACCGAACCCCGCCGCACGCGGCCCGACCCACGGAGAGGAAGCCATGCCTGATCAGGGCGGCTCCCGACAGAACGTCACCTTCCCGAGCAACGGCCGCACCGCGCACGGGTACCTGGCCCACCCGCCGCAGGGCACCGGGCCCGGCCTGGTGGTGGTGCAGGAGTGGTGGGGGCTCACCTCGCACGTCGCCACCGTGGCCGACCGCTTCGCCGCCGAGGGCTTCACCGTCCTCGCCCCCGACCTGTTCGGCGGCGCGACCACCCACGACCCCGCCGAGGCGGTCCGGCTCATCCGCGAACTCCCGGTCGAGCGGGCCGTCGAGGACCTCTCCGGGGCCGTCGACCACCTGCTCTCGCTGGACGGCGTGGTCGGCGACGCCGTCGGGGTGGTCGGCTTCTGCATGGGCGGCGGCTTCGCCCTGCTGCTGGCCGCCCGGGCCGGCGACCGGGTGGCCGCCGTGGTGCCCTTCTACGGCCTCCCGCCCGACCCCGATTTCGACTACCGCGGCCTGACCGCCCACGTCCTCGGCCACTTCGGCGAACTGGACGGCTCGATCCCGATGGCCGCCGTGGACGAGGCCGCGATCCGGATCGGCGAGGCCACCGACATCCGCCCCGAGATCCACTTCTACCCGGCCGGGCACGCCTTCATGAACGACGAGGACCCGCTCGGCACCTACGACCCCCTCCAGGCCCGGATCGCCTGGCGCCGCACCCTCACCTTCCTCTGGGGCCACCTCGGCTGACGGACCGGCCCGCCACCGGGCCCGCGCCGTGAGCGCCCCGTGCGCCCCGCGTGCCCCGCGTGCGCCCGCCGGTGAGCAACCACCGGGACGGACGGGGCGTCCGAGCAGGTAGCAAACACCACCGCTCGGAAGGCCTCCGGTGCCGAAGCCGCTGCTGTTCCTGGACGTCGACGGGGTGCTGAACCCGGTCCATCCCGATCCGGACGCCGGGTTCGACACCCACGCGCTGTTCGGCTACACCGTCCTGCTCTCCACCCGGCACGGCGAGTGGCTGCGCGAGCTGGCCGGGACCTACCAACTGGTCTGGGCCACCACCTGGGAGGAACACGCCAACACCCACGTCGCCCCGGCGATCGGCCTGGACCCGCTCCCGGTGGTCCGCTTCAGCGGCTACGTCCCGCAGCCCGGCGATCCGCGCATCCCGCTGATGGAGCTGTTCTCCGCCGCCAAGTGGGCCCCGCTGCTGCGCTACGCCGCGGGCCGTCCGTTCGCCTGGGTGGACGACGTCATCCCCGGCCGGCTGTTCCGCAGGTCGCTCTGGCGCCGCGACCGCCTGCTGCTGCCGATCGACCCCGGCCAGGGCCTGGAGCGCCGGCACGTCGACCGCCTGCTCGCCCGCCCGCCACGCGTCCGGGCCTTGTCGGCCAGGAGGCGGACGACCGTCGGGCCGGCACCCGTCGACCCCGTACCCGAGATCCCCGCACCCGAGGACCCGGCGCTCAGGAGGTCGGCAGCCAGCTGACGTGACCGGCGAGCAGCGCGTACCCGACGAAGGCCACCGTGTCGATCAGCGCGTGCGCCACGACCAGCGGCATCACCCGCCCCCAGCGCCGGTACAGCAGGCAGAACACCACCCCCATCACCATGTTGCCGACCAGCCCGCCGACCCCCTGGTACAGGTGGTACGAGCCGCGCAGCACCGAACTGGTCACCACCGCCGCCGGCCAGGACCACCCCCACTGCCCCACCCGGCGCAGCAGGTAGCCGAGGACGACGACCTCCTCCAGGATGGCGTTCTGCCAGGCCGACAACACCAGCACCGGCACCCGCCACCAGACGTCCGGCAGCCCGGAGGGCGCCACCGTCAGGTTGTACCCGGCCGCCTGCGAGGCCAGGTACAGCACCAGCCCGGACCCGCCGATCGCCGCCGCGACGGCGGTGCCCCGGCCGAGGTCGCGCAGCTTCTGCCCGAGGTCGAAGCCCAGCACCTTCAGCGTGACGCCCTCGCGCACCAGCAGGTACCCGACCAGCACCACCGGCATCAGGCCGCGCCCGATGTAGTACAGCTGCCAGGCCAGGTCCAGCCACGGCCGGCCAGGCGCCCGTGAGCCGTTCAGCACGGCGACCTGCCGGCCGAGCTTGATCGGCTCGGTGAGCGAGCCCGCGAAGCTGATCAGCGCGCTGATCCCGCTGGCCCCGAGCGAGAGACCGAGGACGATCAGCAGCTCCGCCCCGAGCTGACGTCGGGTGGGCGGCGCGGCCTGCGGCGCGGTCGGGACGGTGGTCACGGGGGCTCCAGCGGACGGGCGGTCGCTCCGGCCGTCGGCCGACCGCCGGAGCGATCATCCTGACACAGCGCCCCGGCCGGCCGACCGGCCAGGTGCGCACCGGCCGACCGGCCGGGTCAACCGACCGGCCAGGTGTGCACCGGCTCCCCACCGCGCATGAGCTCCGCGTAGCGCCGGGTCATCGCCGCGAGCGCCGCCGGCCGGTCCATCCCGTACCGCTCGCGCAGCCGGTGGAAGGTCGTGCTCTGCCAGGCCGCGCCATTGGTGCGGCGCAGGCAGCGCTGCTCGATGATGCCCAGGTAGCGGTCCCGGTCGGCGGGCTCCACGCCCCACTCGTCGAGGCCCTGGTAGGCCATCGGCAGCAGCTCGCCCAGCACCAGGTCGACGGCGGACACCGTCTGCAGCCCGCCGCCGCGCCCGGCCCGTCCGGGACGCGGCCACTGGAACACCGCGTCGATGCCGTACCGGGCGCCCTGCCGGAAGTTCTCGTCCGCCCGCTCGAACGGCAGCCGGGTCCAGATCGGCCGGGGCTGTTCGGCGAGCACCCGCACCAGCCCGTAGTAGAAGGCGGCGTTGGCCAGCGTGTCGGCCACCGTCGGCCCGGCCGGCAGCGCCCGGTTCTCCACCCGCAGGTGCGCCACCCCGCCCGCGACGTCGTAGATCGGCCGGTTCCAGCGGTAGATGGTGCCGTTGTGCAGCCGCATCTCAGCGAGCTTGGGCGCGCCGCCGGAAGCCAGCACCTTGAGCGGGTCCTCGTCGTCGCAGATCGGCAGCAGCGCGGGGAAGTACCGCAGGTTCTCCTCGAACAACTCGTACGCCGAGTCCACCCAGCGCTCGCCGAACCAGGTGATCGGGCGCACGCCCTGCGCCTTGAGCTCCGCCGAACGGGTGTCGCAGGCCTGCTGGAAGAGCACCGGTCGGGTCTCCCGCCACAGCTCCCGCCCGAACAGGAACGGGGAGTTCGCCCCCATCGCGAGCTGCGGCCCGCACAGTGCCTGGGCGGCGTTCCACACCGAGGAGAAGCGCTCCGGGGTCACCTGGAGGTGGAGCTGCAGCGAGGTCGCGGCGGCCTCGGCCACCATGGTGATGGACTCCAGCTGGAGGTGCTCGACGCCCTCGATGTCGAGCGCGATCTCCTCCCCCCGCGCGGCCAGGATCTGGTCGCTGAGCAGGGTGTACCGCTGGTTGTGGCTCATCGCGTCGAGCCCGGTGTGGGCGTGTTCCAGGGTCGGCAGGATGCCCACCATGACGATCCGGGCGCCCGCTTCGGCGGCCCGCCGGTCGGCGTAGCGCAGCCCGGTGTCGATCTCCTCGCGCAGTTCCTCGAAGACGTGCCCGCAGAGCCGGTGCGGCGTGATGTTGACCTCGATGTTGAACCTGCCCAACTCGGTCTGGAAGTCGCTGGAGCCGATCTCGCTCAGCACCTGGGCGTTGTTCATGGCCGGCAGGCCCTGCTCGTCGGCCAGGTTGAGCTCGATCTCCAGGCCCATCACCGCCCGCGGCCGGTCGAAGCGCTCCTCCCGCAGCATCCGCCCCAGCGCCTCCTGACAGGCCTGGAGCTTGCGTCGGTACAGCTGCCGGTCCGCCAGATCCGCCCGAGTCGCCACGACCTTCTCGCCCACGGTCCCCTCCTCCTCCTGAGACACCCCGTTGAGCCACCCGGCCGACCGACCGTGCAAGCATCATGCCCACCTCGAAGATCGATACCCGAATGCTTGTACTGGCTTACAATGCAAGGAAACTGACGGCTTTTCAGGCCATCTGCAGACTTGCCCGGCGCCACGGCCTGTGATAAACAGATCACCCTGCGCTTCTGTTCGATGGAATTCGCACAGCACTCCGGCCGGTTCGCTCCCGCCCCGAAGCCTCGTCGAGGCCGGCGACCGCGCCGGCGCCGCGATCCTGCACAACCGGACCCGGTCGGCCCCCGTCACCGATGACGCGCCGCGCCATGCCGGTATGCCGCACTCGCACGCCGATCTCGCTTGGAGAGGCGGACCCCGCCATGACTCTGCAGACCCCACAGCCCCCACCGAGCGCCCTGCGCGCGGTCCTGGGCGCACTCGACTCGGAGACCGCGCTGCGCCAGCCCGCCGCCGCCGCGCTGCGTCATCCGGCCGGCCCCCTGGTCCCCGCACATCCGCTCGCGGTGCACGTCCTGGACGGCCCGCGCCCCGAGCTCCCCGCCGCCCGCCGCACCGGGTGGCGCTTCCTGATCAAGGACGGCGCCGACGTGGCCGCCGCCGCCGAGGTGGTCCAGGCCGTCGAGGGCCACACCTTCTCCCACTTCACCGCCGGCCCCTACCTCGACTCGACGGTCCGGGCGCTGCGCGAGGCCTGGCAGCTCGCCCAGAGCTCCCGGATCCGCCGACAGCCCCGACTGCTGACCTTCCCCGGCCAGTACGCGACGGCGCTCTGGCTGCACAGCCCCGACACCGGCCCGGCCGCCGACCTGCTGATCCCGCTCGCCCCGGCCCCGCTCGGCGTCACGGCCCACCGCGCCTACCCGGCCGCCGAGCTGCTGCCGCTGCTCGCCCGCGCCCCGCTCGTCAGGCCGCTGCTGCTCGGCTCCTCCTGAAGCACCCACCTCCGCACGGGCCGCCGGACCACCCGCCCGGCGGCCCTCAGCCGTGTCCGCACGTCCGGGCCCGGGGAGCGTCACCCGGGCCCGGAGCGCTTCACCCGAACGGCGACCACCCGAACGAGGCACCCGCCATGGCCCGTTCGGGTCATCCTGCGAGTGACCCACCGGTGCGCGATTTCCCTCCGGCCCCACCTGAACGGGTGATCTCTGCCCGGGAGTTGTGGCGCATGTCACGAAATACCTGCGCGCACGTCCGGAGATGCCGACACTGGGAACCAGCGTGGAAGGACCACCTGTCCTACCCACTTGAGCGCCGGTCAACACCTGGTCGGCGTGCGGACAGGATCCGACCACCGCGGCGGCCCCGGACGGCACGACCTCCGGCGGCCGCACCACGGGGAGGATCGCAGAGCGAAGCGAGGGTACGCGTATGTGCCAGCACCGTCCTGAGTGCCCGTCGGCCGAGTCCGAGGACCGCGAAGCGGCCGAGTCGGTGGCTTGCCACCCGGAGCAGGGCTGGAGCCTGCTCTGCAACGGCGTCGTGCTCTTCGAGGACACCGGAGAGCTGCTGCCGGACGGCCGGGTGATCGCCCCGCGCCGCCCGGTCGCCCACGCGGCCTGACCGCACGGCCCGACCACCCGACCGTACGACCGGCGCGACCGGCGGCTCCGGGCGGGTACGGGCAGGGCCCCGGCGGAGGTTCCGCCAGGGCCCTGCTGCCGTCCGTCCGGGCGCCGTCGGCGCCCGGGATCCGTCAGACGCCGTACTCGTCCAGCGGCGGGCAGGAGCAGACCAGGTTGCGGTCGCCGTACGCGCCGTCGATCCGGCTCACCGGCGGCCAGTACTTGTCCGCCGGGTTCACGCCCGCCGGGAAGACCGCCTCCTGCCGCGAGTAGCCGTGCGTCCAGTCGCCGGCCAGCTCGGCGGCGGTGTGCGGGGCGTTGCGCAGCGGGTTGTCGTCGGCCACCCACTCGCCCGAGCCGACCTTGTCGATCTCGGCCCGGATCTCGATCATCGCGTCGCAGAACCGGTCGATCTCGTGCAGGTCCTCGGACTCGGTCGGCTCGATCATCAGCGTGCCGGCCACCGGGAAGGACATCGTCGGCGCGTGGAAGCCGTAGTCGATCAGGCGCTTGGCGATGTCGTCCACCGTCACGCCCGTCTCCTTGGTCAGCGGGCGCAGGTCGATGATGCACTCGTGCGCGACCAGCCCGCCGGGGCCGGTGTAGAGCACCGGGAAGTGCGGCGCCAGGCGCTTGGCGATGTAGTTGGCGTTCAGCACCGCGACCTGGGTCGCGTGCTTGAGGCCCTCGCCGCCCATCAGCCGGACGTACGCCCAGGAGATCGGCAGGATCGCCGCCGAGCCCCACGGCGCGGCCGAGATCGGACCGACACCGGTGGCCGGGCCGGCCTCCGACTGCAGCGGGTGGTTCGGCAGGTACGGCGCCAGGTGGGCGCGCACCGCGACCGGGCCGACGCCCGGGCCGCCGCCGCCGTGCGGGATGCAGAAGGTCTTGTGCAGGTTCAGGTGCGAGACGTCCGCGCCGAACTTGCCCGGCTTGGCGAGGCCGACCAGGGCGTTCAGGTTGGCACCGTCCACGTACACCTGGCCGCCGGCCTCGTGCACCATGGCGCAGATCTGGGTGATCTCGGTCTCGTACACGCCGTGGGTCGACGGGTAGGTGACCATCAGCACCGACAGGTTGTCGCGGTGCTGCTCGATCTTGGCCTTCAGGTCCTCGACGTCCACGTCGCCGTCGACCAGGGTCTTCACCACGACCACGCGCATGCCCGCCATCACCGCGGAGGCCGCGTTGGTGCCGTGCGCGGAGGACGGGATCAGGCAGACGTCACGCTGGGTGTCGCCGTTGGCGCGGTGGTAGGCGCGGACGGCCAGCAGACCGGCCAGCTCGCCCTGCGAGCCCGCGTTCGGCTGGATCGAGACGGCGTCGTAGCCGGTGACCTCGACCAGCTGCTGCTCCAGCTGGCGGATCAGGGTCAGGAAGCCCTGGGCCTGATCGATCGGCGCGAAGGGGTGCAGCTGGCCGAACTCCGGCCAGGTCACGGCCTCCATCTCGGTGGTCGCGTTGAGCTTCATGGTGCAGGAGCCCAGCGGGATCATGCCCCGGTCCAGCGCGTAGTCCCGGTCCGACAGGCGGCGCAGGTAGCGCAGCATGGCGGTCTCCGAGCGGTGGCTGTGGAAGACCGGGTGGGTGAGGTACTCGTCCTCGCGCAGCAGCGCGCCCGGAAGCGCCTCGGCCGCCTCGGCGACCTCGACCGCCTCGACGCCGAACGCGGCCCAGACGCCGGCCAGGTGCTCGCGGGTGGTGGTCTCGTCGGTGGAGACGGAGATCCGGTCCGCGCCGTCCTGGTGGACGTTGATGCCGTTGGCGCGGGCGGCGGCGGCGATCTCGGCGGCGCGGCCCGGGACGACCGCGGTGACGGTGTCGAAGAACTCGCCGTGCAGCAGCTCGACACCGCCGGCCCGCAGGCCCTCGGCGAGGGCGGCGGCGTAGCGGTGGGTGCGGCGGGCGATGTCGGCCAGGCCGTCCGGACCGTGGTACACGGCGTACATCGAGGCCATCACGGCGAGCAGCACCTGGGCGGTGCAGATGTTGCTGGTGGCCTTCTCGCGGCGGATGTGCTGCTCACGGGTCTGCAGCGCCAGGCGGTAGGCCCGGTTGCCGTCGGAGTCGACCGAGACGCCGACCAGGCGACCGGGCAGCGAGCGGGCGTACTCGGCGCGCACCGACAGGTAGCCGGCGTGCGGGCCGCCGAAGCCCATCGGCACGCCGAAGCGCTGCGAGGTGCCGCAGGCGATGTCGGCGCCCAGCGAGCCCGGGGACTTGAGCAGGGTCAGCGCCAGCAGGTCGGCGGCGACGGCGACGATCGCGCCCAGGCCGTGCGCCTGCTCGATCACCGGGGCGAGGTCGCGAACCACGCCGGTGGCGCCCGGGTACTGCAGCAGCACGCCGAAGACGCCGCGCTCGGCGATCTCGGCCGGGATGCCCCCGGACAGGTCGGCGACGACGACCTCGACACCGGTCGGCTCCGCGCGGGTCTCGATCACCGCGATGGTCTGCGGCAGGGTCTCGGCGTCGACCAGGAAGACACCGCCCTTGACCTTGGTGACGCGGCGGGCCAGCGCCATCGCCTCGGCGGCGGCGGTGCCCTCGTCGAGCAGCGACGAGCCGGAGGTCGGCAGGCCGGTCAGGTCGGAGACCAGGGTCTGGAAGTTGAGCAGGGCCTCCAGGCGGCCCTGCGAGATCTCCGGCTGGTACGGCGTGTAGGCGGTGTACCAGGCCGGGTTCTCCATGACGTTGCGCAGGATCACCGGCGGCGTGAAGGTGCCGTAGTAGCCCAGGCCGATCATCGGCTGGAGCACCTGGTTGCGGCCGGCCAGCTCGCGCAGCTCGGCCAGGACCTGGGCCTCGGTCCGGCCGGCGGGCAGGTCCAGGCCGGTGATGGAGCGGATCGCCTCGGGCACGGCCGTGGCGGCGAGCTCGTCCAGCGAGCCGTAGCCGACGGACGCCAGCATCTTCTCCTGCGCGGCGGCGTCGGGGCCGATGTGGCGGTTCTCGAAGGGGCTGGCCAGCTCAAGCTCGGTGAGGGTCGAGGCGCCGGTGGGGCGTCCCGCGTTCGGCTGGGCGTTCATGGTGGTCGAGGCCTCCTGGTCACGGACCGGCGGGGGTACGCACGCCGTCCGGCCTTCCCCGCTGCGGACAGCGGAACAAGCCATGGCGGGCGGACCCGACAGGCCTCCCCCTCTGTCATCGGGACCTGAGAGCTTCGCCCGCACGGCATGCGGTCGCACGCCGTCGGCTTGCACCGTCGGTGAGGGTGGTGATCGCCGGCTTCCGTGCCGACACTCCTGCCCTGCTTTCCAGAGTGACCTACCCCACACGGTACGGATGCCTGAGAGATTCCGGGGAGGAGTTGCTCCTTCGGCGCCCCGACCAGCGGTTTTCGCGGTCGGAGACTCTCCCGAGCGGGCTCTGCGGTCGCCGCCCAGGGTACCAGCGGGAGGCGTTCCGATCACGGGTGCTTCTGGTCACCCCGGGTCTACGCGCGTCCCCCGGACGGCCCAGCCCACAGCCCGTCCGGCGCACCCCGGTCGCGCACGTCCGATTCATGGCATTTGGTGTGAAGTGGCGGACGGGACGGGTGCTCCGGCCGCCCTCCTGCGGGGGTTCCGCAGGCTCAGCGCACTGGAGGAATGAGTGCAGACCGACATCGATCCCCGGGACCTCATCGGCCACAAGGCGGTCGACCGCAACGGAGACAAGATCGGCACGGTCGACGAGGTGTACCTGGACGACGCCACCGGCCGGCCCGAATGGGCCGCCGTCCGGACCGGCATCTTCGGCCGGGACGCCTTCGTCCCGCTCACCACGAGCGAGTTCTCCGGCGACGAGCTCCGGGTGCCGTACGACAAGTCACTGGTCAAGGAGTCCCCGGACTTCGGCGTGGGCCAGCACCTGTCCCCCGCCCAGGAGCTCCAGCTCTACCGCTACTACGGCCTCGACACCCCGATGGACGGCCGCCCGGCCGGGGAGGACAACGGCCGGGCCGCGCGATCCGACCTCGACTTCGGCACCACGGCGGCCGCTGCGGCAGCCGCACCCGCCGCTGCCTCTGCGGCCGCCGTGACGGCCACCAAGCCGCGCGCCTTCCACTCCCCCGAGCCCGCCCCGGCCCCGGCCCCGGCCACCAACGGAACCAGCACCGTCACGGAGGACAACGTGCGCACCCTCGGCACCCACGCGCCCGCAGCCACGACCGCCGCGACGGCCACGACCTCGGCGTCCCCGACGGTCACGCCCAAGCCGCAGCCCGCCCCGGCGTCCACCGCCCCCGCACCCGCCGCGAGCGTCGGCGCTTCCTCCCCCGGCGGTCCGATCGAAATCACCTGCCGCGAGGAGCGGCTGGACATCACCACCACCTGGCACACCATCGGCACCGCGAAGCTGCGCAAGTACGTGACGAGCGAGCAGATCGAGCGCCGCGTCCCGGTGGTCCGCGAGCGTGTCCGGGTCGAGCGGATGCCGGTCAGCGAGGCCGAGCGCGCTTCCCTCACCGAGAAGGAGATCGCCGAGGGCGTCGAGGAGGTCACCCTCCGCGAGGAACGCCCGGTGGTCCGCAAGTACCTTGCCCCGATCGAGCGCGTGCGCCTCGTCGTCGAGCGCTACACCTCCGAGGAGGTGGTCCGGGACGAACTCCGCCGCGAACACGTCGAGGTCCACGACAACACCAAACCTTCGGCCGCCACCGCCACGCCGCCGTCGTCGACCACCACCCCGACCCCGGACACCTCCCACCCCGCAGCCGCACGCCCCCTCGTCTGACCCCACCCCCACCAGGGCCCCGACCACCCGGCCGGGGCCCTTCCCCATGCCCGGCCCCCACCGCGCGCCGAAGTACCACCCCGGCCCGCCCCCACCCCGACCCTTCCCCTTTGCCAAAGCACCACCGCGCCCCACCCCAGCCCGCCGCAGGCGCTCCCCACCACCCCACCCCCACCCCCACCCCCGACCCTTCCCCTTTGCCAAAGCTTAACCACTCGATATTTGACACTCTGAAGTATCTCCCGGCATGGTTACTTCAGTTCATTCACTATGTACGGGAGGAAGCAACCGTGAGTGAGGCACCACAGCCCACCACCGCGGCCGAGAAGCAGAGCAGCGCCCGGGTCCTGCCGGCCCTCATCCTGGCGATGCTGTCGTTCAGCGTGGTGCAGACCGCGGTCGTCCCGATCCTGCCCTCGCTGGCCAAGGAACTGAGCGTCTCCGGCTCCAGCATCACCTGGCTGATGACCGCCAACCTGCTCTCCGCAGCCGTGCTGACTCCCCTGCTGGGCCGCTTCGGCGACCTCCGGGGCCGTAAGCCGATGCTGCTGATCTCGCTGGCCGGCCTGGTCGCCGGTTCGGCACTGGCCGTCAGCACCCACTCCTTCACCTGGCTGGTCGTCGCCCGCGTCCTGCAGGGCGCCGGCGGTGGCGTCATGCCGCTGGCGATCAGCATCGTCCGCGACGAGCTGCCCAAGCAGAAGGTGACCGGCGGCGTCGCCGCCATCAGCGCCTCGATGGGTGTCGGCTCCGGCCTCGGCCTGGTGGCCACCGGTGTCCTGCTGGAGCACTGGAACTACAAGTCGATCTTCTGGATGGGCCTGGTCTTCGGCCTGATCGCGATCGCCCTGGTCGCCTTCCGCGTCCCGTCCGACCCGGTCACCGACAAGGACGGCGGAGCCGACCCGCTCGGCGCCATCACCCTGGCCGCCTGGCTCTCCGCGCTGCTGGTCGCGGTCAGCCAGGGCAACCACTGGGGCTGGACCTCCACCAAGACCCTCGGCCTGTTCGCCGTCGCCGCCGTCGTCGCCCTGGTCTGGGGCGTCATCGAGACCAAGGTCGCGCACCCGCTGGTGGACATGAAGATGATGTCCCGCCCGGCCGTGGCCTTCACCAACCTCGCGGGCCTGCTCATCGGCTTCGGCATGTACGGCTCCTTCATGGTCATCAGCAACTTCGCCCAGACCCCGGAGAAGCTGACCCACTACGGCTTCACCGCCACCGTCCTGCACGCCGGTGTCATGCTGCTGCCCTCCGCCATCGGCTCGATGGTCGCCGCCCCGCTCGGCGCCCTGCTGATCGCCCGCCGCGGCCCGCGACTGCCGCTGGTCCTCGGTGGTGTCCTCGGCGCCGTCGCGATGGCCTACCTGGCCCTGCGGCACAGCCACGAGGGCGACATCTACACCGCCTCGGCGGTCTTCGGCCTCGGCGTCGGCCTCGCGTTCGCCGCGATGCCCGCCTACATCAACGGCGCCGTCCCGGTCGAGCAGAGCGGCATCGCCAACGGCATGAACTCCGTGCTGCGCACCGTCGGTGGCGCGATCGGCACCGCCGTCATGGCCGCCATCCTGACCGGCGACACCATGAAGCTGCCCCCGCAGATCCCGCTGACGCTGCCCACCCTGGACGCCTACAAGCACGCGTTCTGGGTCGCGGCCGTGGTCTGCATCGTCGCCGGCGCCGTCCCGTTCCTGATCCGCGCCGCCAAGCCGGCCGCTCCGCTGACCGTCATCGGCGGCCCGGCCCAGCAGGACTCCAGCGACGAGCTGGTGAAGACCGACGCCTGACGAGGCGTCCGGCCCCGCGCTCAGGGACAGGGCGCGGGGCCCCGGCCTCCGTACGTCGCGAGGGCATCACGACCGTACGGGGTCCGGCACGGTGATGCGGCCCCACCCGGTACTCCCCCACCGGGTGGGGCCGCTTCGTGTCTCCGCCCCCTCACCCTTCACTGACCGCCACCCGCGCCCTCCTCGCCCTCCCCCAGACGCAGCGGCAACGGCCGGGCCGGTTCGAGCGCCGGGTCGTCCACCGCGAAGGTCCGCACCCGCCCGGGCCCGCTCCACGGCGTCTCGAACCGCACGGTGACCCTCCCGACGCCGCTGCCCTGCACCCAGCCCGGCCCGAACTCCGCGTGCCGGACGTCCTGTCCGGGCATCCACCGCCGCACCGCCACGGCCTCCGGCTCCTCCCCGGCCGGCTCGTCCTCGGCCGCTGCCTCCGCGTGCTCCGCCGCCTCCTCCCGCTGGGCCTGCGCGAACAGGTCCTCCTGGGTGTAGTCGGCGAGTTGGGCGACGCCCACGCCGAGCAGCCGCACCCCGCCGGTGATGTCGACCTGCTCCGCCAGCCGACGCGCGGTCGCGGTGATCACCGCCTCGTCGTCCGTGGGCCCGCCGAGCGTCTCCGAGCGGGTCAGCGTCGAGAAGTCGAACCGCCGGACCTTGAGCACCACGGTCCGCCCCGAGCGCCCGGCCGCCCGCAGCCGCCGCACGCACCGGGCGGCCAGCGCTTCGACCTCGCGCAGGACCCGCTCCCGGTCGGCCAGGTCCACTTCGTAAGTGTCCTCCACCGAAACGGACTTGGCGTCCTGGTCGGCCACCACCGGCCGCTCGTCCAGTCCTATCGACATGTGGTGGATCCCGGCGCCGTGCGCCCGTCCGAGCAGCTGGACCAGCTCCGTCTCGCCCGCCTCGGCGAGGTCGGCCACGGTGCTCAGCCCGGCCCGCCGCAGCACCTGTTCGGTGGCCGGCCCGATCCCGGGCAGGGCCCGTACGGGCATCGGCCCGAGCACGGCCCGCTCCTGCCCGGGCTCGATCAGCACCAGGCCGTCCGGCTTGGCCTGCTCGGAGGCGATCTTGGCCATCAGTTTGGACCCGGCGGCCCCCACCGAGCCGGTCAGCCCGGTCAGCCGCTGGATGTCCGCCCGCAGGTCCTCCGCCAGTGCGAGCACCAGCCGCTCGCCGGTGTCGTGGTCCGCCTCCGCCAGCACCGGGCCGTACGGACCGGCCTCCAGGTCCACGAAGGCCTCGTCCAGGCTGAGCGGCTGCACCAGCGGCGACAGCTCCCGCAGCAGGCCCATCACGATCTCGCTGACCTGCCGGTAGGCCTCGAAACGCCCCGACAGGAAGGCCGCGTTGGGGCAGAGCCGACGCGCCTGCGCCATCGGCATGGCCGAGTGCACCCCGAACTTCCGCGCCTCGTAGGAGGCCGTGGAGACCACCCCGCGCCCGCCGAGCCCGCCGACGATCACCGGCTTGCCGCGCAGGCTCGGCTTGGCCGCCTGCTCCACCGCCGCGAAGAAGGCGTCCATGTCGAGGTGGATGATGCTCGGCAGTGATCGCACCCGCCGATCATCGCGTACGGGTCCGACAGTGCGTACGAACCCGGCCGGACACCCCACCCGCCCGACGCCCTGCCCGCCCGGCTACGGCCGCTCGTCCGCGGCCGCCAGCGCCTTCGGGATCCCCTCCTCCTTGGGCCCGAGGAACACCGGGTCCGGCCGCAGCCAGGCGTTGACGGCCGCCTTGCCCGCCCCGGCCACCTCCCGCACCCCGCCGTACAGCCAGGTCTCGTCGTGCGGCTCCGGCACCCCGACGGCGTACGACCGGATGCCCGCCGCCTCGCACAGCGCCAGCGCCCGCCGGACGTGGAAATCCTGGCTGACCAGCACCGCCCGGTCCACCCCGAAGATCCGGTGCGCGCGGGTGCAGGAGTTCCAGGTGTCGAAGCCCGCGTAGTCCCGGACCACCCGCTCGGCCGGCACCCCGTGCCCGGTGAGGTAGGTGAACATCGCGTCCGGCTCGTCGTACTCGACCCGCCCGTTGTCCCCGGTCACCAGGATCGCCTGCACCTTGCCCTCGCGGTACAGGTCCACCGCCGCGACCAGCCGGTGTTCCAGGTACGGCGAGGGCTTGCCCTGGTCCAGCCCGGCGCCGAAGACCACCGCGACCGGCGCGGACGGCGCGCTCTCCACCGTGCCCACCCGGTCGCCCGCCGCGATCCACACCCAGGCGCTCGGCGCCAGCGCGAGCGCGCAGAGCGCCGTCCCGACCTGGAACACCCTGCGCTGCGTGCGCCGCGTCCGCAGCCGCGCCCCCAGCTGTCCGGCCCTGCGCCGCAGCAGCCCCGCCATCCCGGTGCCGACCCCCACGTGCCCCTCCCTCGATCGTTCCACCAGGCAACACGACGGGGCCGCGGGCCCGAACGGTTCCCCGTCCGGGCCCGCGGCCCCGTCGACACCAGTACTCAGACCGCCCGGTTGCGCCGCTGGGCCAGCTCGTCGGCCGGATCCTGCGCGACCAGGGTCTCGCCGGTGTCCGTGCGTTCCGCGTGCATCCGCCCGAGGGTGAGCTCCAGCTCCCGCCAGACCGCTCCCACCGCGATGCCGAAGACCCCCTGACCACCCTTCAGCAGATCCACCACCTGCTGCGGCGTCGTGCATTCGTACACCGTCGCGCCGTCGCACATCAGCGTCATCCCGGCCAGGTCGGCCTGTTCAGCGGCCTGCAGGTGGGCGACGGCGACCCGGATGTTCTGCAGCGAGACGCCCGCGTCGAGCAGCCGCTTCACGATCTTGAGCAGCAGCACGTCGCGGAAGCTGTAGAGCCGCTGGCTGGTCGCCGGGTACGCCGTCCGGACGCTGGGCTCCAGCAGCCCGGTCCGGGCCCAGTAGTCCAACTGGCGGTAGGTGATGCCGGCCGCCGCGCAGGCCGTCGGGCCGCGGAAGCCGATCAGTTCGGATGTCGGGGCCAGCCGCTCGATGGCCGGCTGCCCCGGTTGCACGGCCGGGAACCTGCCCACCCGGGGCAGGTCCGTGACGGTGCGAGCGGTGCGCGGCACGTGCACGGCGCACAGGCCTCCCACGGCCGCGTCATCGCCGGTGCTGCTCATGCTTGCCTCCGTCCACTTGTGCTGCGGGCAACCCGACCGCGGGCATCGGCCACCCGGACAGCCACTCCTGACGGTAGGCAGTCCCCTATGACCCGTCAACGATCGCCACGCCGGGCCAGACAAACCACGTCACTCAGGAGAGTGGTTTTTCGTGCCCCTAGTGTGGGTAGGTCGACGGTTTTTGGCAAAACGAATGAGCCGTACAGCCGTAAAGGCGGCCCCGCTACTGCGGGCCGCCGCCCCCGAAGTCCTCGGGCGAGACCTGGTCGAGGAACTCCCGGAACTTCTCGACCTCGTCCTCCTGCTCGTCCGGGATCGCGATGCCCGCCTCGGCGAGCACCTCCTCGCTCCCGTAGATCGGCGTACCGGTCCGCAGCGCCAGCGCTATCGCGTCCGACGGCCGGGCACTCACCTCGACCCCGCCGGCGAACACCAGCTCGGCGTAGAACACGCCCTCCCGCAGATCGGTGATCCGCACCTCGGTGAGCTGCTGGCCGAGCGCCTCCAGGACGTCCTTGAACAGGTCGTGCGTCAGCGGGCGCACCGGAGTCATGCCCTGCTGGGCGAAGGCGATCGCGGTCGCCTCGCCGGGGCCGATCCAGATCGGCAGGTAGCGATCTCCCCCGACCTCCCGCAACAGCACGATCGGCTGGTTGGAAGGCATCTCCACTCGGACACCCACGACGTCGAGCTCATTCACACAGGCAACCCTATGGCTCCGGTCCCGGATATGAAAGCGCAGAGCCGACGCCGCTGGTCAGCGCGGTGCCCCCGGGGCCCGGAGGCCGTCCGGGAGGCTACCCGCGGGTCCGCAGACCGGCCTGGACCATTGCCGCGTGCAGCCGTACCGACAGCGTCGCGAGCTCCCGCGCGGTGGCCTCCGCATGGGCCCTGGTCTGCGGGTTCCGGTGCCGGCGCAGCGGCGCCACGACCTGCTCCACCAGCGCGATCTCGCGGTCCGCCGCCGCCTTCATGGCCCTCAGGTGCCGCGGCTCCAGCCCGTACCGGCCGAGCTCCGCGACCAGCCGGGCCACCTGCAGCGCCTCGCCGTCGTACCCGCCGTCCGGGCCGGGCGCGACCAGCCCGTAGGCCTCCCACTCGACCAGCTCCGGCTCCCCCGCCTCGGCCGCGGCCAGCAGTTCGGCGCGCCCCAGCCGGACCCCGGACGGGACCTCGGCGGAGGCCACCAGTTCGCGGTCCGCCTCCTCCAGCGGCCCCGGCCGGGTGTCGGCCGCGGAGGGCAGCGCCGGCGGGCTCTCCCCGCGCTCGATGGCGTCCAGGTGCTCGCGGATCACCCGCAGCGGCAGGTAGTGGTCCCGCTGCATCCGCAGGACGTAGGCCAGCCGTTCGACGTCGGCCGGGCTGAACTTGCGGTACCCCGAGGGCGTGCGCTGCGGCTCGACCAGCCCCTCCGCCTCCAGGAAGCGGATCTTGGAGATGGTGACCTCGGGGAAGTCGTCACGCAGGAAGGCGAGCACCGCGCCGATGCTCAGCAGTTCTTCACCGCCACGCCGCCGCCCGACGGGCCGCTCCGCGCGGATCGGCTGCCTGGGGCCCGCGACCACCCCGCGCCCGCCGCGGTCCGCCTGCGGACCGGACGGGACTGGGGTGGCCGCCCCGAGAGAAGAGGAAGGGGTATTCGTATTCACTCGGGCTCCTGCCGACGTTGGTTTCAGTACCCCCGGTTGTGGCCGGCGAAGAACACCAGCCGGTACTTCCCGATCTGGACCTCGTCGCCGTTGTTCAGCGACACCTCGTCGATCCGCTCCCGGTTCACGTAGGTGCCGTTGAGGCTGCCCACGTCCGCGACGCTGAAGCCGGCCGGGGTGCGGCGGAACTCCACGTGACGGCGCGAGACCGTGACGTCGTCCAGGAAGATGTCACCCTGCGGGTGACGCCCCGCCGTGGTGACGTCCGAGTCGAGCAGGAAGCGGCTGCCCGAGTTCGGGCCGCGCTGCACGATCAGCAGGGCCGAGCCCGGCGGCAGCGCGTCGATCGCCGACAGGACCTCGGCCGACAGGGCCGGCGTGGCACCGGTGCCGGTCGTGGTGCTGGGGTCGTACGACTCCAGACCGGAGATGGAGATGGTCGACGTGGTCTCCGCCGCCCCCTCGGGCAGCAGACCGCCGCGCAGCGCCGTACCGCAGTTGGAACAGAACCGGGCCGAGGCCGGGTTCTGGTTGCCGCACCTGGGGCACGGAGAGGAGCCAGCCATGTTCACAGCCTCCTGGCGCGGCACACCCGACGGGTTGTGCCCGGCGTACGGGTCCGGGGCAAACCCTCCACCAGAGGTTGAGGGTCCTGACTGGAAACCTATGCGCGGGTCGCCGGAGGGGTCAACCGACGCGCCGTAGCCCGCCGGATTCCCCGCGTACTGGGCGGCGCCGCCGTCCCGGTACAGCTGCTGTCCGGCGAACGGCGCGGCCTCGGGGGCGGGTCGCATGCCCGGCACGGCGGGCTCGTCCTCCGGACGGCGGTGCCGCGCGGTGGGCGCCTCCACGGCGGCCGCGTCACGGCCCTTGTTGCGACCGAACAACTTCGAGAAGAAACTCACGGGCGAATCCCCTTGCGTGTGACAGACCCGCCCGCGGGGCAGGGTGAGAACCTCGGACAGGCTGCGAAACCGGTTGCGGCTCGGGCCCGCTGGAGTGGCACTCCGACAGTTGGTGCTGCGGTTGTTGCTCCGGAGCGTACTGGTGCAAACCAGTCTCGCCCATGTGACGGCGGCGCCCCGCAGCGGGTACCGCCGACCCCTGACGGGCCGTTCGTCTGACGCCTCGTCACTTCGATGCCGGCTTGGCGTACTGCGGCGTCTTCGGATCCACGAGGGCGTCGACGACCACCTTCTGCTGCTGGGTGATCGTCGCCCGCGCCTGGTGGCTCTCCAGCGTGCGGACGACCCCTCCCGGGATGTTCAGCGCGGGCGTCAGGTCCTGCGGGTTCCCCACGACGGTGAACCGATAGGGCTGCGAGACCTTCTTCCCGTCGATCTGCACCCCACCGCCCGACAGGTCGGTGAAGTAGGTGTTGACCACCACGCGCACATCGTTGATCTGAATCGCCTCCGCCCCCGCCGCTCGAAGTTCCTGCAGGGTGTCCAGCAGCATATCTGCCTTCACCTGCCCTTGGGGATCATCGACCGTGAGTGCGATGCCCGGACCAGTGGCTTTGACGGTACCGGCGAGAACACCGAGTTCCGTCACCTTCTTCCTGGTCTGCTCCTGGGCCTCCTTGGCCTGGTTGGAGCTGTTCTCCAACTTCGCCAGGGACTGCTCCAGCTCCGCCTTCTCCTGCTGGAGACGCTGCTGACGGCTGTCCAGTTCGTCGAGGATCCGGACCAGGTCCTCCTGGCGGGCCCCGCGCAGCTGGCTGTGGTGATCGTTGGTCGACCGCACCTGGATCGCGAGCCCCAGACCGAGCGAGAACAGCAGCAGCGCCACCACCAACTGCCCGCGCGACAGCCGCGGCGGCCACAGCGCCGCCTGCAGGCGCCGCCGACCGGCGCTCCGGTCCACGACGGGCGGCTGCTCCGCGGCCTCCGCCACCGCGGGTTCGGGCTCCGGCCCGGACTCCGGCTCGACGGCCGACGCCGCCCGCGGAGTCGACCCGGGCCGGGACACGGGCGCGAGCTCCGGCCGGACCGGCTTCAGGAGCCTCAGCGTCGGTTCGGGCGTCGAGCCGCCCTCAAGCTCAGCCTCAGCGTCAGACTTCTCCTCCACCGGGTCCGCCGCGGCATCCTCAGCGGCCTCAGCGGCCTCGGCGGCCTCCGCCACCCCGCCCGGCCCGGCCTCCCCCTCCGTCTCCGGCCCGGGCGCCTCGACGGCCTCCTCGACCGCCGCGTCAGCGGTCCCCTCCGCCGTCTCCTCGACCGTCTCCCCGTCCGGCTTCCCCGGCAGCTTCTCGACGGTCCGCTCAGCGGTCCGCGCGGCCACCACCGCCGGCACCTGACGCTCCCGCTCCTCCGCCGCCGCTGCCGTGCGGCCCGACTCAGGCACGGAAGACATGGCGCCGGATCGCAGCCGCGTTGGAGAAGATGCGGATGCCGAGGACGACGACCACGCCCGTGGACAGCTGCGAGCCGACGCCCAGCTGGTCACCGAGGAAGACGATCAGTGCCGCGACCACCACGTTCGACAGGAACGAGACGATGAACACCTTGTCGTTGAAGATCCCGTCGAGCATCGCCCGGACCCCGCCGAACACCGCGTCCAGCGCCGCGACCACCGCGATCGGCAGGTAGGGCACGACGGCGTCAGGCACCTCGGGTTGGACGAAGAGGCCGACGACCACCCCGATCACAAGACCCAGTACGGCAATCACGGTCTGGCTGCTCCTGTCCCTGTCGCGGTCTTGGCGGCGCCGGTCGACGGACGCCGTTTGGGAGTCGGACCACCGCTGGTCGCGGATGGTGAAGCGGTCGGTGCGGCTGATGGTGAGACGGACGCGCTCGGGCTCTCCGGAGTTCCGGGGCCCGCCGAGGGCGTCCCGCCCGCCGTGGGCGTGGCCGACGCGGTCGCCGGCGACGACTCCGACGTGACCGGCTGCGCGGTCCGCAGCGTCACCCCCACCGCCGCCGGCAGCGTCAGGCTCTTCTGCGTGGAGAGCGTCGACTTGATGCCGTACTTCTCCTGCAGCAGCCGCAGGTACTGCCCGGCCATGTCGTTCTCGAAGGCGGTGAGGAGCTTCGGCCCGTCCCCGATCGCCTGGACGGTGTACGGCGGCACCAGCGGCCGGTTGTCCACCAGCACCGCCTCGCCCGCGGCCCGGATCGCGGAGAGCGCGGTCAGCCGCTGCCCGTTGATCGCGACGGCCTCCGCGCCGGACCCCCACAGACCGTTCACCACCAGTTGCAGGTCACGGTCCCGCAGCCGTCCGCTGTTGGAGAAGCCCTGCCCCGCCCGCGGGTCGACGTTGCCGCCCAGCCCCGTCCCCGCGGCGTCCTCCAGGACCAGCTTCACGCCCGGCCCGGTGACCTCACCCAGCCCGACCGCGCCGGTCAGACCACCCGTGTCGCCCTCGCCCGAGGCGAGCGCCTGCTGCTGCGTGGTGTCGACCTTGCGCCGCAGCTCCTGCACCTGCTTCTGCAGCTGGTCGGCCGCGGTGTTGCTGTCGTTGATCCGGTGGATCAACGCGTCCCGCTCCTTGGCCAGTGACGGCTCGGCCTTGTGCGCGTTCACCGCGCCCACCGTCACCACCGCTCCGACCAGCGCCAGCCCGGCGCCCAGCGTGAGCAGCCCCCGGAGCGTTCCGGGTATCCGGCTGTCGCGGGCACCACCGCGCGCCGCGGCCGCCTCGGCGTAACCCTCGTCGAGGCTGTGGTCCATCACATTGGTCAGCAGGGACATCGAGGCGTCCGGACGGTTGTACCGCCCGTTCGGAGCACTCGGTGTCGGCGTCGCTGGCATGGGGACCATCGTCCCATGGCGACGAGGGGCGTCGTACACGGCCCCTGAGCTGCGCACACGTCGCACACAATGACGGAAGTGACGGACCTCCCCGAATGAGGCGAAACCGGACAGCGGGGCGCACGAACCATGCCGTGCGCCCCGCCGCTCAGGGCCGTCGTGTCCTCAGCTCCGAGTCGTCACCGCCCGGCGCCCTCCACCACCGCCGCCCATTCGTCCAGCAGCGCCTCGGTGGCCTCGTCGTCCGGGCCCTCCGCCCACAGGTGGGTGGTCGCCTCGGCCGGATCGGGCAGCACCAGCGTCCAGCGCCCGTCCGCCTCGACCACCCGGACACCGTCGGTGGTGTCCAGCCGCCGGCTGCCGGCCGCCTCCACCACCGAGCGCATGACCATGCCCTTGGCCGCCCACGGCGTCGCGATGTCCCGGCGCCGGATGTGCGCCTGCGGGATCCGCGCGTCGATCTGGCTCAGCGTGAGCTGGGTCCGCGCCACCAGGCCGACCAGCCGGACGAAGGCCGCGGCCCCGTCCAGCACCCCACTGAACTCGGGCACCACGAAGCCGCCGCGCCCGTCCCCGCCGAACACCGTGCCCTCGGCGGAGGCCGCCTTCGCGAGGTCGTCCGGCGTCGTCGTGGTCCAGATCACCTGGGTGCCGTGGTAAGCGGCGACCTGCTCGGCGATCCTGGTCGTGGTCACCGGCAGCGCCACCTGCCCGCTGCGCCGCTCGGCCGCCACCAGGTCCAGCAGCACCAGCAGCGCCCGGTCGTCGTCGATCACCCGGCCCAGCTCGTCCACGAACGCGACGCGCTCACCGACCGGGTCGAAGCGGACGCCGAAGGCCGCCCGCGAGGAGGCCACCAGCTCGCCGAGCCTGGCCAGCCCGGCCCGCCGGGTCTCCGCGTCCTCGGTCGGCCGCGCCTCGTCGAGCCCACTGGAGACGGTGAGTGCCTCCACCCCGAGCCGGCCCAGGATGCTCGGCAGGACCAGGGCCGCGCTGCCGTGCGCGGTGTCCACCACCACCTTCAGCCCGGCCTCCCGGACCCCGGTGGTGTCCACCGTCCGCAACAGGTTGCCCGCGTAGGAGTCGAAGACGCTGGACGGGAAGGTCAGGTCCCCGATCTCGCCGGGGAAGGCCCGCCGGTACTCCTGGCGCGCGTAGACGCGGTCGAGCTTGCGCTGCCCGGCCTGCGAGAGGTCCGCGCCGCGCTCGTCGAAGAAGAGGATGTCCAGCGAGTCCGGCACCCCCGGGGTGGTCCGCAGGAAGATCCCGCCCGCACTCCCCCGGGCCGTGTGCTGCCGGGCCACCGGCATCGGCACGTTCTCCAGGTCCCGGACGTCGATCGCCGAGGTCTGCAGTGCCGAGATCATCGCCCGTTTGAGTGCACGCGCACCCCGCGAGTGGTCACGCGCGATGGTGACGGTGGCTCCCTTCTTCAGCGTCGTCGCGTAGGCCCCGGCCAGCCGGACGGCGAGCTCCGGGGTGATCTCGACGTTCAGGATCCCCGAGACACCGCGAACGCCGAAGAGGTGCTCCTGGCCCCGCGACTCCCAGATCACCGAGGTGTTGACGACGGCGCCGGCCTCGATGGTCTTGAACGGGTAGACCCGGACGTTCGCCCCGATGATCGACTCCTCGCCGACCAGGCACTCGTCCCCGATCACCGCGCCGTCCTCGATCCGCGCGGCCCGCATCACATCGGTGTTCTTGCCGACCACGCAGCCCCGCAGATTGCTCTGCGGCCCGATGTACACGTTGTCGTGCACCACCGCCCGGTGCAGGAACGCGCCGCGCTTGACGACCACGTTGCTGCCCAGCACGGTGTGCTCACGGATCTCGACGCCGGCCTCGACCTTGGCGTAGTCGCCGATGTACAGCGGCCCGCGGAGCACCGCCTCGGGGTCCACCTCGGCCCCCTCGGCGACCCAGACGCCGGGCGAGATCTCGAACCCGTCCAGCTCGACCTCGACCTTGCCCTCCAGAACGTCCGCCTGGGCCTTGCCGTAGCTCTCGTGGGTGCCCACGTCCTCCCAGTAGCCCTCGGCGACGTATCCGTAGACCCTCTTGCCCTCCTTCAACAGCTGTGGGAAGACGTCGCTCGACCAGTCGACGGACTCGCCCGCCGCGACGTAGTCGAAGACCTCGGGCTCCATCACGTAGATACCGGTGTTCACCGTGTCGGAGAAGACCTGCCCCCAGGTCGGCTTCTCCAGGAACCGCTCGACCCTTCCGTCGTCGTCCGTGATGGTGATACCGAACTCCAGTGGATTCGGCACCCTGGTGAGACAGACGGTGACCAGCGCGTTCTTGCTGCGGTGAAAGTCGATCAATTCAGAGAGATTGAAGTCGGTCAGCGCGTCACCGGAGATCACCAGAAAGGAGTCGTCCTTGAGCGCGTCCTCGGCGTTCTTGACACTCCCCGCCGTGCCCAGAGGTGTCTCCTCGTGGGCATAGGTCAGATGCATGCCCAGCTCTTCACCGTCACCGAAGTAGTTCTTGACGAGTGACGCCAGGAACTGCACGGTGACAACGGTGTCGGAGAGGCCGTGCCGCTTCAGCAGCCGAAGCACGTGTTCCATGATCGGCCTATTGGCGACCGGAAGCAGTGGCTTCGGCATGCTGGAGGTCATCGGGCGGAGTCGAGTGCCCTCGCCCCCTGCCATTACAACGGCTTTCATTACGGGTGCGTCCTCCTTCGCGGTGGTGGACCAGCAGGTCCATCAAACCGTTCCAGAGGGTTCTCTACCCGGAAGGTATCGTCCGACGCACCGATGGAGCGTGTGGCTTCTCTCAGATCACGTCTCAGGCCGCGGACGCCGAGCCCGCCGCGCGCCCCTTGATGATCTGCCTCGCCTGGACCGCGTAAAGAATGGCCGCCCACCAGTACAGCGTGGTCCCCCACCAGATGAAGGCCCAGCTCACCACCTCGGCCGGCCGCGCGATCCAACTGTCCACGCTGCCGAGCAGCAGCAGCGGAAACGCGTACATCAGGTTGAAGGTCGCGGCCTTCCCCAGGAAACTCACCTGCAACGGCCCGTACCCGTGCCTGTTCAGAATGGGCAGCAGCGCGGCGATAAACAGCTCCCGGGCCACCAGAATCGCCGTCAGCCACCACGGCAGAATCTCACGCCAGGTCAATCCGACCAGCGTGGACAGCACATAGAGCCGGTCGGCCAGCGGATCCAGCAGCTGCCCCACCCGGCTGATCTGCCCCCACCGCCTGGCGAGCTTTCCGTCCAGGTAGTCGCTGACTCCGCTCAGCGCCAGGATCAGCAGCGCCCAGCCGTCATTGTTGGGCCCGCCGAAGACCGGCCACAGAATGAGCCAGAGAAAGAGCGGAACGCCGACCAGCCGGCCCATGCTCAGCAGGTTGGGGATGGTGAGGACGCGATCGGTCTGGACCCGCGTCTCCTGGACCTCCACCCGGGGGCCTCCTGTACGTGTGACGACAATGCACGTTGACCATACAACAGAGAAGCCCCCGTCCGGTTCACCCGGCGGGGGCTTCTCTCGAAGAATTGCTCGGCGGCGTCCTACTCTCCCACAGGGTCCCCCCTGCAGTACCATCGGCGCTGTAAGGCTTAGCTTCCGGGTTCGGAATGTAACCGGGCGTTTCC
>NZ_JBFBOC010000015.1:0-146092 GCF_040685975.1 Kitasatospora sp. NPDC086791
TCATAGTGTTTCGGTGGTCATAGCGTGAGGGAAACGCCCGGTTACATTCCGAACCCGGAAGCTAAGCCTTACAGCGCCGATGGTACTGCAGGGGGACCCTGTGGGAGAGTAGGACGCCGCCGAACAATCATTCCAAAAAGCCCCCTTCCCATTCGGGAGGGGGGCTTTTTGCGTTAACCTCTGCCAATGCAGAACCTGACCCTGACCTGGCAGTCCGCCGGGGGCGCCGCCGCCGGCCTCTACGCGGGCGCGTACGTCGCGTCGAGGGTTCGGAAGCCGTCGCTCTCGGCGTTGTTCCGGGAGGCCGGCACGCTGCTGGCGCTGTTCGCGCTCTGGCAGCTGGTCGGGCACCTGTCGGTGATGAGCACGGACCACGCGCTGGACCGGGCGAGCTGGATCCACCACACCGAGCAGGTGATCGGCTTGCCCGACGAGGCCTCCTGGCAGGCGGCGGTGATGCCGTACCCGGTCCTGGTGCGGCTGGCGAACTACTACTACGCGATCATGCACTTCGCGGTGATGCTGGCCGTCCTGCTCTGGGTGTTCGTGCGGCACCGCGAGCGGTACGCGTGGGTGCGGAACACGGTGGTGATCACGACCGCGGTCTGCCTGCTGGTGCAGTTCATCCCGGTGGCACCACCCCGGATGCTGCCGGAGAGCGGCTTCGTCGACGTGGCCGCGGAGTACGGGCAGTCGGTGTACGGGGGCGCGGTCGGCGGCATGGTGGTGGCGGACCAGTTGTCGGCGATGCCTTCGGTGCACGTCGCCTGGTGCGTGCTGGCCGCGGTCGCGGTGATCCGGGTGTCGCGCAGTTCGCTGCGGTGGGTCATGGTGCTGCACCCGGTGCTGACGGTCGCGGTGGTCGTCGTGACGGCCAACCACTTCTGGACGGACGGCATCGTCGCCGTCGCCATCCTCCTCTTCGCCTACGCCGTCCTGGCGTTGGCGGCACGCCGACGGGGTCGGGTCTCCGTCTCGACGGAGACCCGACCCCGCGGCGCCGCCGAGGAGCGGTTGGAGCAGGTCGGTTGAGCCGTCAGCGGCTCACTTGACCGGCAGGGCGAGCTTTCCCCAGGCGCCGTTGCTCAGCGCGGAGGTGGCCCAGTACCAGGCGGAGAGCCCGGAGACGGCCGCGACCCAGCCGGCGAGCTTGGCCAGACCGCCGTAGCCGCCGAAGGTGGCGATGGCGGAGAGCAGCAGGGACAGGGTCAGCAGGCCGTAGACGGCGCGGCCGAGCAGACCGGCGCCCCAGCTCGCCGCAGTGAGGGTGAGGGCGAGCAGGGCCCACAGCAGCAGGAACAGACCGGCGGCGTTCTTGCCTGCTCCGCCCGCCGCCGACCAGGTCGCCCAGAAGGCGCCGAGGCTGGTGAAGGCGGTTCCGGTGAAGCCCTCGCCGCCGCGGAGCTGCCAGAGGCCCGCGATGAAGAGGGTGACGCCGCCGAGCAGATGGGCGAGGTGGGCCGCGTCCCCGGCTCCGGCGCCGTGCAGGAGGCCGGTGGAGAGCAGACCGTAGGCGAGTAGTGTCAGGCCGAGGGCGAGGTAGCCGAGGTTACCCGCGTCGGCTCCGGTGGAGCGGGCGTTCGTTGCCCCGGTAGCGTCGTTGCTCACCGGAGGCTCCTTTCACTCTGGGCGCGCGCAGGGCGCAGTGACGCCTGTGGCGTGGTGTCGGTGAGTGGATGCGCGCGACCGCGCCGATGGCGCACGGCTGTGAGCGTGCGTGGGCCGCGGTCGGAAGTGATGGGCCAACGGAGAGCCCGCTGGTCACGTCCCCGCCGGGTGGATTCCCCGGTGGGATCGGTTTACCCGGCGTCGGGCGCTTGTACCCTTGTGAAGATAACAATTTGTGACTGCGTCAGCCGGGAACGCTCACGGCTGGCGCTGGTCGGGCACCCGCAGGGTCAGGATCGCCATGTCGTCGGACGGCGGCTCGGGGGCGAAGCGTTCGACCGCGCGCTGCACGCGGGCTGCGACGGCGCCGGCGGTGAGACCGGTGCAGCCGGTCAGCACCTCGGCGAGGCCGTCGTCACCCAGCATCCGCCGGCCCTCGCGGCGTTCGGTGACACCGTCGGTGACGCACAGCAGGACCTCGCCGGGGGCGAGCACCAGGTGCTCGGCGGTCAGGTCGAGGTCGTCCATGACGCCGAGCAGCGGCTGCGGGGTGGCGGCGCGGTCGACCCGGCCGTCGGTGCGCAGCCGCAGCGGCAGCGGGTGGCCGGCGCAGACCAGGGAGAGTTCGGTGCTGCCGTCCGGGCGCGGCGTCAGCTCGCCGTAGAGCAGGGTGAGGAAGCGGCTGCGCGAACCCTCGTCCAGGATGGCCGCGTTGAGGCGGCGGAGCACCTGCGGGGCGTCCAGGCCCTCGCGGGCGAGCAGCCGCAGCGAGTGCCGGGCGAGGCCGGTGACCGAGGCGGCCTCGGGGCCGGTGCCGCAGACGTCGCCGATGGCGAAGCCGTAGGTGCCCTCGCGGATGGTGAACAGGTCGTAGAAGTCCCCGCCGACCTCGTTGCCCTCGCCCGCGGCCTGGTAGTAGACGTCGACCTCGACGCCCGGGATCTCCGGCAGGTCCGGCGGGAGCAGGCTGCGCTGCAGGGCCTGGCTGGTGGCGGTGCGCTCGGAGTAGAGGCGGGAGTTGTCGAGGGCCAGGGCGGCCCGGCGGGAGAGGTCCTCGGCGAGTTCGAGGATCTCCTGGCGGAACCGGACACCGGCCGGGACGCCGAGCGCCAGCAGGCCGATGACACGGTTGCGGGCGGTCAGCGCGAGGACGACGGTCTCGCCGAGCAGGCCGGCGAGTTCGGGGTTGTCGGTGGGGCCGCCGGGCCCGGCGGTCTCGGCGGGCGCCGTCCAGAAGCGGACGCCGTGGCTGGGGCCGGCCTCGGGGACGGGGGTCTTGTCGAGCAGGTCGCGCAGCGGGTCGATGCGGTCCTCGTCCTCGTGCAGGACGAAGGCGAGCCGGGTCGGTGAGGTGTGGTCGGCGGTGGTGTAGACGGCGCACCAGGAGGCGAGGGTGGGGACGGCCATCTGGGCCATCAGGGCGAGGGTCTGCTCGTGTTCGAGAGTGCCGGCCAGCAGGTCGGAGGCCTCGACCAGGAAGGAGAGCGAGCCGCGGCGCAGTCGTTCGAGCTCGGTCAGCCGGGTGCTCTCGACGGCGAGGGCGACCCGGTCGGCGGCGAACTGCAGGCGCAGCGCGTCCTCGTTGTCGTAGCGGCCGGGCGCGGTGGCGGCGATGCCGAGCGAGCCGATCAGGCGGCCCTCGACCTTGAGCGGGACGGTGAGCAGGGAGCGCATGCCGCTGTCGGAGAGCAGGGGCAGGCCGGTGGGGCGGGCGGTCAGGTCCTCGTGCACGGAGGGCAGCCGGGCGGAGTCGTAGCGGTTGCCGGTCCCGACCGGGAAGCGGGTGTGCCGGCGGTGTCCGGAGGTGAGGCCGGTGGCGGCGCGGACCTCGAACTCGGTCTCGTCGTCGGTGGTGAGCAGCAGGTACGCGGCGTCGCCGTCGAGCAGGTCGCGGGCGCGTTCCACGGTGCGCTGCAGCAGGGTGTCGAGGTCGTCGGTGGCGACCGGGCCGGCCAGCAGGTCGAGCCGGGGGCCGGCCGGGTCGGGGCGCTCGCCGGGCAGGGCGCGTGCGGGGGAGCGCAGGACGGCGCGGTCGGGTTCGAGGACGAGCAGACAGAGCGCCGAGGGGATGCCCTCGGTGTCGCGCACGCGGACCTGGACGCCGTACACCTCCACCTCGCGGCCGTCCCGGTCGCGGATCCCGTAGCTGCCCTCCCAGCGGGCCAGCCGCAGGGTGTCGGTCAGGCCGAGGCCGCGGTCGGGGGAGTGCGGCCAGACGGCGAGGTCGGCCCAGGGGCGGCCGAGGACCTCGGCGGCGGGGTACCGGAAGAGGGCTTCGGCGTCCGGGTTCCAGGCCAGGACCCGGCCGTCCTCGTCGAGTTGGACGACGGCGACGTGCACCGGGCCGGCGCTGCTCGGCAGGTCGCTGCCGGGGGTGGCCGGGACGGCGTAGCGGGTGCCGACCACGTGCGCGGGCAGCTGGAGGCGGAACCAGACGGTCTTCCGGCCGGCCGCGTACTCGACGCCCCATCTCTCGGCGAGGGCGGAGCACATCAGCAGACCGCGGCCGCCCTCGCCGTCGGGGTCGGCGTAGCGGTCGGAGGCGGTGACCGGGCCGTCGCCGAGGGTGGGCAGGCCGCGCTCCGGGTGGTGGTCGGTGACCTCGATCCGGACGGTCTCCTCCTCGCGCAGGCAGCAGACCTCGGCGGCGGTGCCGGCGTGCACGACGGCGTTGGTGACCAGTTCGCTGACCAGCACGATCGCGTCGTCGACGACCTCGGGCAGGCCCCAGCCGAGCAGCGCGTCCCGGACGAAGCCCCGGGCGGCGGCCGCGGACCGGCCGTCGGGGTCGAAGGTGGCGGCTGCGCGCGCGGTGACCACGTTGCCACTTCTCCTCTGCTGCTCTTGCCTGGGCTGTCCGGGGTGCGGCGCCGAATTCCCCGTGCGCGCCGTCGGGGTGAGCGGCGGCGCTCGGTCGGGTCGTGGCCCGGTGCAGCGCTCCACCCTACTTTCCGCTTGGTTCCCCGTGGGGGCGGGGAGCCGAAACAGGCACCAGAGGGTGATTCTGCCCACCTGTTTCGGACGGTGCGGTGCCAACCGTGCGCAACCGGGCGTGCACCGGGCGCCAGTGCTGCCAGACTGGGGGGTCCGCGAGGACCGGTACGAGCAGTACGGTCGTGTGGGTGCCGGTGCGCCGAGGGTCGCCGGTACGCAGCCCAGCCGGGCCGGTGCCCGGGCGCGTGCCGCACCGGCACGCGCGGTCACCGGACAGTTCACGATGTGTGGGAGGGGCCCGTTGAGTTCGGCCACCAAGGACGCAACCGGTACGACGCCGCCCGCCCAGCGCGGCGGCCGCTCCGGGACCGCGCCGCGGAACGCGGCCGGCCGGCGAGTGAGCCACAACCGCGGCGCGGAGCCCGCCGAGCTGCGCAAGCTGCTGTCGGCGCTGACCGCGATGCGGGACGGCAACTTCCGCCGTCGGCTGACGGTGCCGGGTGACGGGCCGCTGGCGGAGATCGCCGCGGTGTTCAACGAGGTCGCCGAGCGCAACCAGCACCTGACCGGTGAACTGGCCCGGGTGCGGCGTGCGGTGGGCCGGGAGGGCCGGCTGAACGAGCGGCTGGAGACCGGTGCGGGCGAGGGCGCCTGGATGGCGGCGGTCGACAACTGCAACGCGCTGATCGACGACCTGGCCCGGCCGATGTCCGAGGTGGGCCGGGTGCTGGCCTCGATCGCCGAGGGCGACCTGGACCAGAAGATGGAGCTGCGCTCGCTGCACAGCAACGGGGTGAGCCACCCGCTGCGCGGCGAGTACCTGAAGATCGGGCGGACCGTCAACGGACTGGTGGACCAGCTCTCGGAGTTCACCGACGAGGTGACCCGGGTGGCCCGTGAGGTGGGCACCGAGGGCAAGCTGGGCGGTCAGGCCAAGGTCCGCAGCGTGTCGGGCAGTTGGAAGGACCTGGCGGACTCGGTCAACACCATGGCGGGCCGGCTGACCGCGCAGGTGCGCAACATCGCCCAGGTGACCACCGCGGTGGCCAAGGGCGACCTGTCCCGCAAGGTCACCGTCGAGGTGGCCGGCGAGATGCTGGAGCTGAAGAACACCGTCAACACGATGGTGGACCAGCTGAACGGGTTCGCCGCCCAGGTCACCGGGGTGGCCCGGGACGTCGGCACCGAGGGTCGGCTGGGCGGCCAGGCCCAGGTGCCGGGCGTGGCCGGGGTCTGGCGGGACCTCACCGACTCGGTGAACTTCATGGCCGACAACCTGACCGGCCAGGTCCGCAACATCGCCCAGGTGACCACCGCGGTGGCGCGCGGCGACCTCTCGCAGAAGATCGAGGTGGACGCGCGCGGCGAGATGCTGGAGCTGAAGAACACCATCAACACGATGGTCGACCAGCTCTCCGGCTTCGCCGAACAGGTGACCCGGGTGGCCCGCCAGGTGGGCACCGAGGGGCGGCTCGGCGGCCAGGCGCAGGTGCCCGGGGCGGCCGGGGTGTGGCGCGACCTCACCGACAACGTCAACTTCATGGCGAACAACCTCACCGATCAGGTGCGCAACATCGCGCAGGTGACCACCGCGGTCGCCAAGGGCGACCTGTCGCAGAAGATCCAGGTGGACGCGCGCGGGGAGATCCTGGAGCTGAAGAACACCATCAACACGATGGTGGACCAGCTGGGCGCCTTCGCGGACGAGGTCACCCGGGTCGCCCGGGACGTCGGCACCGAGGGCATCCTCGGCGGCCAGGCCAGCGTGCCCGGCGTGGCCGGCATCTGGAAGGACCTGACCAACTCCGTCAACCTGATGGCCAACAACCTGACCAGCCAGGTCCGCAACATCGCCGAGGTGACCACGGCGGTCGCCCGCGGCGACGTGTCGAAGAAGATCACCGTCGACGCCCGGGGCGAGATCCTGGAGCTGGTGACGACCGTCAACACCATGGTCGACCAGCTGTCGGCGTTCGCCGACGAGGTGACCCGGGTCGCCCGTGAGGTGGGCACCGAGGGGATCCTGGGCGGCCAGGCGCGGGTGCGCGGAGTGTCGGGCATCTGGAAGGACCTGACCGACAACGTCAACTTCATGGCGTCCAACCTGACCGGTCAGGTGCGCAACATCGCCGAGGTCGCCGGTGCGGTGGCCCGCGGCGACCTCTCCAAGAAGATCTCCATCGACGCGCAGGGCGAGGTGGCGGCGCTCGCCGCGACCCTCAACACGATGGTCGACCAGCTCTCCTCCTTCGCGGTGGAGGTGACCCGGGTCGCCCGCGAGGTCGGCACCGACGGCACCCTGGGCGGCCAGGCGAGCGTGCCGGGGGTGGCCGGCATCTGGAAGGACCTGACCGACAACGTCAACCTGATGGCGAACAACCTCACCGGCCAGGTTCGCAACATCGCGCTGGTGATCACCGCGGTCGCCCGCGGCGACCTCTCGCAGAAGATCGACGTCGACGCCCGCGGCGAGATCCTCCAGCTCAAGACCAGCATCAACACCATGGTCGACCAGCTCTCCGCGTTCGCCGACGAGGTGACCCGGGTGGCCCGTGAGGTGGGCACCGACGGACGGCTCGGCGGCCAGGCCCGGGTGCCCGGCGTGGACGGCACCTGGCAGGACCTGACCGAGTCGGTGAACGAACTGGCCAACAACCTGACCCGGCAGGTGCGCGCGATCGCGCAGGTCGCCACCGCGGTGACCAGGGGCGACCTGAGCCTGCGGATCGACGTGGACGCCGCGGGCGAGCTCGACGAGCTCAAGGACAACATCAACCAGATGATCGCCAACCTGCGCGAGACCACCCGCACCAACCAGGAGCAGGACTGGCTCAAGACCAACCTGGCCCGGATCTCCGGCCTGCTGCAGGGCCGCCGGGACCTGGAGGCGGTCGCCTCGCTGATCATGACCGAGCTGACCCCGGTGGTCTCCGCCCAGCACGGCGCCTTCTTCCTCGCCCAGCCGGCCGGCCGCACCGCCGAGCTGATCACCGAGGACGACGACGAGAACGACACCGTGCTGCGCCTGATCGGCAGCTACGGTTACCAGCGACGGGCGATGCCGACCACCTTCCGCCCCGGCGAGTCGCTGATCGGCCAGGCCGCGGTGGAGAAGCGGGCGATCATCCTCAAGGAGGCGCCGCCCGGGTACCTCAAGATCGCCTCCGGTCTCGGCGAGGCCTCCCCGGCGCACATCGTGGTGCTGCCGGTGCTGTTCGAGGGCCGGCTGCTGGGCGTGATCGAGCTGGCCACCTTCAGCTCCTTCACCACCGTCGCGCTGGACTTCCTGAACCAGATCGCCGACCTGATCGGCGTCACGGTCAACACCATCAGCGTCAACACCAAGACCGAGGGACTGCTGCTGGAGTCCCAGCGGCTCACTGCCGAACTCTCGATGCGATCGGCCGAGTTGGAGGCGCGCCAGGAGGAACTGGAGCGCACCAACGAGGAGTTGCAGGAGAAGGCCGAGCAACTCGCCCAGCAGAACCGCGACATCGAGATCAAGAACAGCGAGATCGAGGAGGCCCGGCAGGTCCTGGAGGAGCGCGCCGAGCAACTCGCCCTGGCCTCCCGCTACAAGAGCGAGTTCCTGGCCAACATGTCGCACGAGCTGCGCACCCCGCTCAACTCGCTGCTGATCCTGGCCAAGCTGCTCTCCGACAACAACGAGGGCAACCTCTCGCCCAAGCAGGTCGAGTTCGCCGACACCATCCACGGTGCCGGCTCCGACCTGCTCCAGCTGATCAACGACATCCTCGACCTGTCCAAGGTCGAGGCCGGGAAGATGGACGTCCGCCCGGCCCGGATCGCCCTGGTCCAGCTGGTCGACTACGTGGAGGCCACCTTCCAGCCGGTCGCGCTGGACAAGAACCTGGACTTCGCCGTCCGGGTCTCCTCCGCCCTGCCGGTCACCCTGCACACCGACGAGCAGCGGCTCCAGCAGGTGCTGCGCAACCTGATCTCCAACGCGGTGAAGTTCACCGACACCGGGGCGGTGGACTTCTCGATCCGCCCGGCCGGCCCGGAGGTCCCGCAGCACGTGCGCGAACGGCTGCTGGAGTCCGGCTCGATCCAGGACCCGGACGACGAGCTGATCGCCTTCTCGGTCTCCGACACCGGCATCGGCATCCCGGACAACAAGCTGCGGGAGATCTTCGAGGCGTTCAAGCAGGCCGACGGCACCACCAGCCGCAAGTACGGCGGGACCGGCCTCGGGCTGTCGATCAGCCGAGAGATCGCCCGGCTGCTCGGCGGCGAGATCCACGCCGAGAGCGAGTTGGGCAAGGGCTCGACGTTCACGCTCTACCTGCCGCTGCACACCGGGGCCCCGGACCCCGCAGGGGAGCCGCGCCCGGGCGAGCGGCAGTCCGCGCCGAACGCCCCGGCGCCGCGCGCCTCGGTCGGCGTGACCCCGGTGGGCCTGCCGGTGCCGGTCGGCGAGAACCCGGCCGACCACTGGGCGCAGGAGGTCCGCGAGCTGGCCGAGGAGCGCCGTCGCGGGGCGGTGGAGCGCCGCCGCACCGCGCTGGAGAGCGCCGCCGGGCCGCGGGTGGTGGAGCCCGTGCAGCCCCGGCCGGTCAACGGCGACCGGCGCTTCGACGGCCAGCAGGTGCTGATCGTGGACGACGACGTCCGCAACGTGTTCGCCCTCACCAGCGTGCTGGAGCAGCACGGGCTGACCGTCCTGTACGCCGAGAACGGGCGGGAGGGCATCGAGATGCTGGAGCAGCACGAGAACGTGGCGCTGGTCCTGATGGACATCATGATGCCGGAGATGGACGGCTACGCGACCACCGAGGCGATCCGCCGGATGCCCCAGTTCGCCGGTCTGCCGATCATCGCGCTGACCGCCAAGGCGATGAAGGGCGATCGGGAGAAGTCGCTGGAGGCGGGCGCCACCGACCACATCACCAAGCCGGTGGAGACCGACCACCTGCTGTCGGTGATGCACGAGTGGCTGAGCGGGGACCGCGCGTGAGCGGGCGGGGGCGGGCGGGGCGAGCCGGGCGCATGACGGGCCCGGAGGCGTGAACCCCGTCGTGGGCCCGGGGGTTCACGCCTCCCGGCCGGTCGGTTTGCTGGCGGACGGGCCCGGGAACCCGGTAGGGTCACCGATCGTTGCGAACAGTGACCGGACGGCGACGCCCTGCTGAGCGTGCGCCGGGGCACTGGCTGCGCGCCGTTCCGGATCGGGTCACGACGGGGCGGTGTGCCGGGCGAGGGGGTGCGGCTAGCATGACCGGGGTAGCGGTGGGCAGTACGCGGGTGCCGGCACCGGGCGGCAGGCAGGCGACAGGAGGGCGGGCCCTGATGCAGAAGGCGAAGATCCTCCTGGTCGACGACCGACCGGAGAACCTGCTGGCGCTGGAGGCGATCCTCTCGGCTCTGGACCAGACGCTGGTGCGCGCGGCCTCCGGCGAGGAAGCGCTCAAGGCGCTGCTCACCGACGACTTCGCGGTGATCCTGCTGGACGTGCAGATGCCCGGGATGGACGGCTTCGAGACCGCCGCCCACATCAAGCGCCGCGAGCGCACCCGGGACATCCCGATCATCTTCCTGACCGCGCTCAACCACGGCCCGCACCACACCTTCCGCGGCTACGCGGCCGGGGCCGTGGACTACATCTCCAAGCCCTTCGACCCGTGGGTGCTGCGCGCCAAGGTCTCCGTCTTCGTCGACCTGTACGTGAAGAACTGCCAGCTGAAGGAGCAGGCCGCGCTGCTGCGGCTGCAGTTGGAGGCGGGCGGCGGCGAGCCGGCCCTCGGCGGGGCGCTGCTGGGCGAGCTGTCGGCGCGGCTGGCGGCGGTCGAGGAGCAATCGGAGGCGCTCGGCAAGCAGCTGGACGGGGTCGAGGACGCCGGGGTGGCGGCGACCGCCGCGCACCTGGAGCGCAAGCTCGTGGCGCTGCGCCGGGCATTGGACGCGTTGCGCCCCGGAAGCTCCTGATCCGCTGCCGCACGTTCACCCGTCCGGGTGGTTCCGTGCGGCGGCCGGGTGAATCCCGGTCAGGGTGACGGTGTGTCTGCGACACGTCCGGGCGGCCCGGCTCGGGCACATGTGCACCGGTGGTCCACACCGGTAGGCTGCTGACCCATGGCCACTCGTACGCCCGGGAACGCAGCACGTAAGACGAGTCCGGGACCGTCCAAGAAGGCCGCGGCGAAAGCCCCGGGCAAGCCGCCCGTGAAGAAGGCGGCGGCGAAGAAGGCGGCTCCCGCGAAACGGGCGGCCGCCAAGGCGGCCCCGCCGGCGCCGCCGTCGAGATCGGTGCTGATGGGCGCCCTCAACGCGCTCGCGAGCCCGATCGCCGCGATCTTCCGGGGCTTCGGCGACGGGGCCAAGAACCTCGACCCGGCCCACCGCAAGGACGGGGCGGGCCTGCTGTTGTTCGGGCTCGCGCTGGTGACCGCCGCCGGCACCTGGTTCAGCCCGCAGGGCTGGTTGGGCGGGGCCGCCACCGCCGTGGTGTCCGGGCTGTTCGGCCGGCTCGACGTGCTGGTGCCGTTCCTGCTGGCGGCGATCGCGATCCGGCTCTGGCGCCACCCGGAGCTGCCGGAGGCCAACGGCCGGATCGTGATCGGGTTGAGCGCGCTGCTGGTCGGCGTCCTCGGCCTGGTCCACATCGGGTGCGGCGCGCCGATGATGGGCAGCGGCGCCTCCCGGATACGGGCGGCCGGCGGCATCCTCGGCTGGGCCGCGTCCACTCCGATGATGGCCGCCGCGGGGCCGGCCCTCGCCGTGCCGCTGCTCCTGCTGCTGGCCTTCTTCGGCCTGCTGGTGGTCACCGCCACGCCCGTCAACCGGATCGGCGAGCGGGTCCGGTGGGCCGGGATACGGCTCGGCGTGGTCGAGCCGGGCCCGGACGACGAGCTGCGCCGGGGGCGCACGCCGGAGCGCGAGCTGTCCACCGATCCGCCGGAGGACGCTGATCCGGACGCGCTGCCGTTCACCGTGGACACCGGTGGTGACGACCCGACGGACGAGGTGGCCGCCCGCCGACGCCGCCGCCGGCGCAGGCAGGCCGACCCGGAGGACCCGGCGGAGGCCGTCCGGGTCTCCCTGGACAAGGAGCCGCTGGACCCGTACGCCACCCGCGACCTCGCCGCCGGAGCGGCCGCCGACCTGGACGGTGCGCTGGTCTACGGCGTGCCCGCCTCCTCCGCGGTGGCGGACATGATGCACCAGGTGCAGGACCACACCGCACCGCCGGAGGAGCCCGCCGTCCCGGCCGCCCGCAACGGCGGTCCGGGCGCCCCCGAGGAGCACGGTCCGGCGCCGGCGCGGATGGAGCAGCTCCGGCTCGGCGAGGGCACCGGCTACGCGCTGCCCTCCCTGGACCTGCTGGAGCGCGGCGGCCCGGCCAAGGCCCGCAGCGCCCTCAACGACGAGGTGGTCGCCCAGCTCAGCGGCACCTTCGCCGAGTTCAAGGTGGACGCCAGGGTCACCGGCTTCACCCGCGGCCCGACGGTCACCCGTTACGAGGTCGAGCTCGGCCCGGCCGTCAAGGTGGAGCGGATCACCGCCCTCGCCAAGAACATCGCGTACGCGGTGGCCAGCCCGGACGTGCGGATCATCAGCCCGATCCCGGGCAAGTCCGCGGTCGGCATCGAGATCCCCAACCGGGACCGCGAGATGGTCAACCTCGGGGACCTGCTGCGCTCGCGCACGGCCGCCGAGGACACCCACCCGATGGTCGTCGGCATGGGCAAGGACGTCGAGGGCCACACCGTGATGGCCAACCTCGCCAAGATGCCGCACATCCTGGTGGCCGGCGCCACCGGCGCGGGCAAGTCGTCCTGCATCAACTGCCTGATCACCTCGATCCTCGCCCGGGCCACCCCGGACGAGGTGCGGATGGTGCTGGTCGACCCCAAGCGGGTCGAGCTGACCGCGTACGAGGGCATCCCGCACCTGATCACGCCGATCATCACCAACCCCAAGAAGGCCGCCGAGGCCCTCCAGTGGGTGGTGCGCGAGATGGACATGCGCTACGACGACCTCGCGGCGTACGGCTTCCGGCACGTGGACGACTTCAACGCGGCGGTGCGGGCCGGCAGGGTCACCCCGCCGCCGGGCAGCGAGCGGGAGCTGCGGCCGTACCCGTACCTGCTGGTGATCGTCGACGAGCTGGCCGACCTGATGATGGTCGCGCCGCGCGACGTCGAGGACTCGGTGGTCCGGATCACCCAGCTGGCCCGCGCGGCCGGCATCCACCTGGTGCTCGCCACCCAGCGGCCCTCGGTGGACGTGGTCACCGGTCTGATCAAGGCCAACGTGCCGTCCCGGCTGGCCTTCGCGACCTCCGCGATGGCCGACTCCCGGGTCATCCTGGACCAGCCCGGCGCGGAGAAGCTGATCGGCAAGGGCGACGCGCTCTTCCTGCCGATGGGCGCGAGCAAGCCGGTCCGGATGCAGGGCGCGTTCGTCACCGAGGCGGAGATCGCCAAGGTGGTGCAGCACTGCAAGGACCAGCTGGCCGCGGTCTACCGGGACGACGTGACGGTCGGCGGCGGGCCGAAGAAGGAGATCGACGAGGAGATCGGCGACGACCTGGACCTGCTGATCCAGGCGGCCGAGCTGGTCGTCTCCACCCAGTTCGGCTCGACCTCGATGCTCCAGCGCAAGCTCCGGGTCGGCTTCGCCAAGGCGGGCCGGCTGATGGACCTGATGGAGTCGCGCGGGATCGTCGGCCCCAGCGAGGGCTCCAAGGCCCGCGACGTCCTGGTGAAGCCGGACGAGCTGGACGGTGTGCTGGTGACCCTGCGGGGCTGACGCGCCGTGCCGTCCGCCGCCGCCCCGTGCGCCGGACGGTCCCGTGCCCCGGACGTGGTGTCACTCGTTCGGAGGAGGGTGGGCGGGCCCCCGGGAACCGAACGTCCGTACACCGCGTCACAGGCCGGAAAGCGACCACCGGGTCCCCCGCGTGCCGCTCGGCTGACGACCGGTCAGCCGGGTGGCGGGCCCCGGTCGGAGCAGGTGCGCGCATTCGGCCCGCTCCGCTTGAGAAACGATCCGTCCACGCCCCTAGACTGTTCCCCAGCAGGTGGCCATCCGCTCGAAAGGCGTGCCCCGTGACCATCGGCAAGTCCCCCGACCGCGAGAACGCCCCGTCGTCCGTCGAGCCGACCGACGACGCGGTGCAGGCGGCCGATGCCCCGAGCATCGGCCGGGTGCTGTCCGCCGCCCGGATCGACGCGGGGCTCACGGTGGACCAGGTGAGTACCGCCACCCGTGTGCGGGTGCCGATCGTCCATGCCGTCGAGCAGGACGACTTCGGCCGCTGCGGCGGCGACTTCTACGCCCGCGGGCACATCCGCTTGATCGCCCGCGCCGTCGGCGTGGACGGCGACGAACTGGTCGCCCGCTACGACGCCGCGCACGGCGGCCCGCCCGCCGCCAAGCGCCCGGCGGGCGGGCTGGTCGACAGCGGCCCGATCAAGGTGCCCAGCCGCGGCCGGCCGAACTGGGCGGCCGCCATGGTCGCCGCGATCGTCGTGGTGGTCGTCCTGATCGGCTTCAACCTGGTCAGCGGCAAGGGCGGGCACGGCACCACCGGATCCGCCAGCGCGCCGCTGCCCAGCGGCTCCGGCACCGGCTCGGTCGCCCCCGCCGCGACGCCCGACGTCCAGCCGCCGGCGCCCGCGCCGAGCGCCGCCGCCATCGCCGCCGTCCCGGCCGACAAGGTCACCGTGAAGCTGGTCGCCGAGGGCACCAGCTGGGTCTCGGCGACGAACAGCAGCGGCAAGTCGCTGTTCCAGAACAACATCAGCGACGGCCAGGACCAGACCTTCACCGACCCCAAGCAGATCAAGCTGGTGCTGGGCAACGGCGGGGCCGTGCACGCGTACGTCAACGGCAAGGACCTCGGCCTCCTCGGCAAGGACGGGCAGGTGGTGCACGTCACGTACACCCCCGGAGACCCGCAGGCGGGCTGACCACAGGGGTCGCCGAGGTCCGGCGACCACCGGCTGATGCGAGGCTCACGGCCTCCGGGGCGAACGGCACCGGAGGCCGCGCGTTAATCTTGGCCCTATGCCTGAACGCCGTACTGTCGCCCTTGTCACGCTCGGATGCGCCCGCAACGAGGTGGACTCCGAGGAACTCGCCGGGCGACTGGAGGCCGACGGCTGGTTGCTGGTCGACGACGCCGCCGAAGCGGACGTCGCCGTCGTCAACACCTGCGGCTTCGTCGAGGCCGCCAAGAAGGACTCCGTGGACGCCCTGCTGGAGGCCAACGACCTCAAGGGGCACGGCCGCACCCAGGCCGTCGTCGCGGTCGGCTGCATGGCCGAGCGGTACGGCAAGGAGCTCGCCGACGCGCTGCCCGAGGCGGACGGTGTGCTCGGCTTCGACGACTACTCCGACATCTCCGACCGGCTGCAGACCATCCTCTCCGGCGGCCACCACGCCCCGCACCTCCCGCGCGACCGCCGCAAGCTGCTGCCGATCAGCCCCGCCGAGCGGCAGACCGCCGCCGAGGCCGTCGCGCTGCCCGGCCACGGCGCCGAGGCCGCCGCCGAGCCGATCGCCGACCTGCCCGAGGGCCTCGCCCCGGCCTCCGGCCCGCGCACCCTGCGCAAGCGGCTGGACGACAACCCGGTCGCCTCGGTCAAGCTCGCCTCCGGCTGCGACCGGCGCTGCTCCTTCTGCGCCATCCCGGCCTTCCGCGGCTCCTTCATCTCCCGCCGCCCCTCCGACGTGCTGCACGAGGCCCGCTGGCTGGCCGAGCAGGGCGTCCGCGAGGTCGTCCTGGTCAGCGAGAACAACACCTCCTACGGCAAGGACCTCGGCGACATCCGGCTGCTGGAGACGCTGCTCGGCGAGATCTCCTCGATCGAGGGCGTCGAGCGGGTGCGGGTCTCCTACCTGCAGCCGGCCGAGATGCGCCCGGGCCTGATCGACGCGATGACCGGGACCACCGACGTGGTTCCCTACTTCGACCTGTCCTTCCAGCACTCGGCGCCCGCCGTGCTGCGCCGGATGCGCCGCTTCGGCTCCACCGACCAGTTCCTGGAGCTGCTGGGCACCATCCGGGACAAGGCTCCGCAGGCCGGCGCCCGGTCCAACTTCATCGTCGGCTTCCCCGGCGAGACCGAGGAGGACTTCGCCGAGCTGGAGCGCTTCGTCACGAACGCCGGGCTGGACGCGATCGGCGTCTTCGGCTACTCGGACGAGGACGGCACCGAGGCCGCGACCTACGACGGCAAGCTCCCCGAGGACGTCATCGCCGAGCGGCTGGACCGGCTGAGCCGGCTGGCCGAGGAGATGACCGCCCAGCGGGCCGAGCAGCGGATCGGCACCGAGGTCGAGGTGCTGATCGAGTCGGTCGAGGACGGGGTGGTCGAGGGCCGGGCCGCCCACCAGGCACCGGAGACCGACGGCCTGACCACCCTGGAGGGCGTCGAGGCCCCCGAGGTCGGGCAGTTCTGGCGGGCCAAGGTGGTCGCCAGCGAGGGCGTCGACCTGATCGCCGAGGCGCTGGAGCAGGTGCGACTGCCCAGGACTTCGGGGGCCGAGGCCCCGGGAGCCGGGGAATGACCAACGGGCCCGGCGCCCCGGCCGCGGCCCACCCGGGGAGACCGGCGGCCGCGGCGCCGTCGACCCCGGGGATCTGGAACATCGCCAACGTGCTCACGATGGTCCGGGTGCTGCTGGTGCCGGTCTTCGTGCTGCTGCTGTTCGCCGGCGGCGGGCACGACCCCAAGTGGCGCTCGGTCGCCTGGGCCGCGTTCGCCATCGCGATGATCACCGACCTGTTCGACGGTGAACTGGCCCGCCGCAAGGGCCTGGTCACCGACTTCGGGAAGATCGCCGACCCGATCGCCGACAAGGCGATCATGGGCGCGGCGCTGATCGGCCTCTCGCTGCTCGGCGACCTGCCCTGGTGGGTCACCGTGGTGATCCTGGCCCGCGAACTGGGCATCACGCTGATGCGGTTCTGGGTGATCCGCTACGGGGTCATCCCGGCCAGCCGCGGCGGCAAGCTCAAGACGCTGACCCAGGGCACCGCGGTCGGCATGTACGTCCTGGCCCTGACCGGCTGGCTGGCCACCGGGCGGGCCGTGCTGATGGGGCTGGCGGTGCTGCTGACCGTCGGCACCGCGCTGGACTACGTCGGACAGGCGCTGCGACTGCGCCGCGAGGGACGGGCCGCGGAACGCGCGGGCCGCTGAGCGACGGGGGAGACGGGTGGCGGAGCAGGATTACCGGCTGGCCGAGCGGGCGCACGCCGCGCTGCGAGCCGAGGGCGGCACGCTGGCCGTCGCCGAGTCGCTGACCGGCGGGCTGCTGGCCGCCGCGCTGGTGGACGTCCCCGGGGCGTCCGCGACCTTCCGGGGCTCGGTCACCGCGTACGCGACCGAGCTGAAGGCCTCCGTCCTCGGGGTGGACGAGGGACTGCTGGACGTGCACGGGCCGGTCCACCCGGTGGTGGCCCGGCAGATGGCCGAGGGCGTGCGCGGGCTGCTCGGGGCCACGTACGGGCTCGCGACGACCGGGGTGGCCGGTCCGGACCCGCAGGACGGGCAGCCGGTGGGCACGGTACACCTGGCGGTCGCCGGCCCGGGGGGAACTCTGGTCAGTTCGCCCCTGCTGTCGGGAGGGCGTGCCACAATCCGTCACGGAGCGGTGACCGCCGCACTGGAGCTGCTCGTCGGCTGGCTGGCACGACGGCCCGGACGATGACGGGCCCGCTCCGACGGATCTCCACCGAACCGAGATCTGCCGATCCGGCACACGGGGACGGTACAGCTGGAGGATCGTGTTACATCCGACAGCCTGGTTGGGCAGAAACCAGGTGGCGAACGAGTTGCGTGACGGTGGCCGGGTGGCCCGCGTCGGGTACCACGAGGGGCCCGAGAACCCGGGCAGGACACCGGAACGAGGAGGGGGACAGCCTTGCAGCCCAGAGTGAACACGACCAGGGTCCCCGCACGCGAAGCGGGCAAGGCGGTACGGTGGGGGCGTGACATCTCGATCCGCAGTCCGAGGAGGGAGGCACCGATGATCCTGCTCCGTCGCCTACTGGGCGATGTACTGCGTCGGCAGCGCCAGCGCCAGGGCCGCACACTCCGCGAGGTGTCGGCGGCCGCCAGGGTTTCGCTCGGGTACCTCTCCGAGGTCGAGCGGGGACAGAAGGAGGCCTCGTCGGAGCTGCTCTCCGCCATCTGCGACGCGCTCGACGTCCGGATGTCCGAGGTCATGCGCGAGGTCAGCGACGAACTGTCGCTCGCCGAACTTGCGGCGATGGCCACCCTCTCCGAAGGTGATCTGCTGAGGCCGGTACTCGAACCGGTTCCGCTGCCCGCCCCCGGCACCGACCGGGCGAACATGTCGCCCAAGGCCGCCGCGATGGACGTGGTCGCCGCCTGATCCCGGCCTCGACTCCCGGGCGCCCCTGCCCGGGGCGAGCGAAGGGAGGGCGGTCGTGCGGAGAGACGCGATGGTGCGCCCGGTGGCCCGAATACGGGCCCGGGCGCGGCTGTTGCTCCGGCCGCGGCGTCCGCTGCGGTGGGCCCTGGCGGCGGTGGCGGCCGGGCTCGCCTGGTGGCTCCTGGTGGTCCGGGGACAGCCGGCCGACGGCGCGGCGCTCGGGTTGCTCGCGGCCGGCGGCTGGGGGCTCGGTCTGATCCCGGTCCACGCCGACCGGAACGCGACCGGACCCGCCCGTGACCGGGGCGCCGAGGCGGTACGACCGCTGGAGGCGCAGCCGCCGCCGATCGGGTGAACGAGACGTGGCCGGAGGCCGCGGGGTGCACGACCCCGCGGCCTCCGGCGTGTCCGGGCGGCGGCGGGTGCGGGTGCGCGGTCGGCCCACGGGCTCGGCCTACGGGCGCAGGCGCAGACCGCGCGGGGTGGCGTGGAAGCCGGCCTCCTCCAGGGCGCGGCCGAGCTCCGAGCCGAGGGCGGGCTCGCCGTTGGCACGCTCCACCGTGACGCTGCCGAGCGCGCCCGCGCGGACGGCGCCGGCCAGTGCGCCGGCCGCGAGTGCCCGGGTCGCCCCGTCCTCCGGCCAGGCCAGCAGGGACTTGCCGCCGCGCTCGACGTACAGCGCCAGCTCGCCGTCCACCAGGACCACCAGCGCGCCCGCCTTGCGGCCAGGGCGGTGGGCCGTGGACTCCTTGCCGCCGGGGGCGGTGGGCGGCTCCGGCCAGGGCAGGGCGGCGCCGTAGGCGTTCGCCGGGTCGGCGGCTGCCAGCACCAGCGCCTGCGGCGGCTCGGTCGCCGGCGCGGCCGGCCACTCGGCGGCCCGGGCCCGCTCCAGCCGGCCGTTGACCGAGCGCAGCCGGTCGGCCGCGCCCTCCATGGCGAACTGGGCGCCGCCGAGGCCCTCGACGAAGTAGCCCCGGCGGGCCCGGCCGCGCTCCTCCATCGCGGCCAGCACCCGGTAGACCCCGGCGAAGCCGCCGGGCACCCGCTCGGCCGCCACCGTGCCCCGGGTGAGCAGGCCGTGCCGGTCCAGCAGGTTCTGCGCCCGGGCGGTGGCCCGGACCGTCGGGTCGGCGGCGAAGGCGGGCAGCAGCGACCAGCGCCCGGCCACCGTCGGCGGGCCGCTGCGCGGCGTGCCGCCGACCCGGCCGAAGGCCCGGCCGGCGCCGCCGTAGCGGCCGCGCGGGGTGGCCCGGGGCGCGCGGTGGGCGGTGGCGCCCGCCGTCCGTCCGGAGCCGAGCAGGGCGCGCAGCGGGGCGAGGGTGTCGTTGGTGACGTAGCCGGCCCAGACCAGGTCCCAGAGGGCCTCGACGACCTCGGGCTCGGGGGTCTCCGCCGGGAGCTGCTGGACGAGTTGGCGGAAGAACAGGCCGTAGCCGCCGGCCAGCGCGGACAGCAGGGCGCTGTGCAGCGGGGTGAGCGCGGGCGGGACGGGCTCGGGGCGCAGCAGGTGGGCGTTCTCCGCGAGGTGGAGGCTGAGCCAGCCGTCCTTGCCGGGCAGCGCGCCGGCCCCGCACCAGCCGATCTCGCCGGCCGCCGTCAACTCGTCCAGCAGGCCGGGGGAGTAGTCGGCGAGGCGGGCCGGGAGGACCAGCTTCTCCAGGGCGGAGGCGGGCAGCGCGGTGCCCTGGAGCTGTTCGACCACCCGCAGCAGTCCGTCCGGGCCGCGCAGCCGGTGGCCGGCCAGGTGCTGCCACTGCGGGAGGAAGGCGGCCAGGGCGCGCGGCGGGACCGGCTCGGCCTCCTGGCGCAGGGCGGCCAGCGAGCGGCGGCGCAGCCGGCGCAGCACCTCGGCGTCGCACCACTCGGGGGCGGTGTGGTTCTCGGCGGGCCTGAACTGGCCCTGGACCAGGCGGCCGGCGGCGGTGAGGCGGTGCAGGGTGCCGGTGACGACGGCGGTGCCGAGGCCGTAGCGGGCGGCGGCCTCGGCGGCCGTGAACGGGCCGTGGGTGCGGGCGTGGCGGGCGATCAGATCGCCCAGCGGGTCCTTGACCGGCTCGGTGAAGGCCTCGGGGACGCCGACCGGCAGCGGGGTGCCGAGCGCGTCGCGCAGCCGTCCGGCGTCCTCGATCGCGGCCCAGCGCCGCTCGCCGGCGATCCGGACCTGGATCACCCGGCGGGCCGCCTCCAGCTCCAGGGCCCAGAGCGGATCGGCGCCCCGGGCGGTCAACTCGGCCTCGGTGAGCGGGCCGAGCAGGCGCAGGGCGTCGGCGACGCCCTCGGCGTCCCTGACCCGGCGCTCGGGGGTGAGGCGCTGGAGTTCGGCCTCCAGCTCGGCGAGCACCCGGGGGTCGAGCAGTTCGCTCAGCTCGGCCTGGCCGAGCAGTTCGGACAGCAGCCGGGAGTCGAGGGAGAGCGCGGCGGCGCGTCGTTCGGCGAGCGGGGAGTCGCCCTCGTAGAGGAACTGGGCGACGTAGCCGAAGAGCAGGGAGCGGGCGAAGGGCGAGGGCTCGGTGGTGGTGACCTCGACCAGGCGGACGGCGCGGGACTCCAGGTCCCCCATCAGCTCGACCAGGCCGGGGACGTCGAACACGTCCTGCAGGCACTCCCGGACGGCCTCCAGGACGATCGGGAACGAGCCGTACTCGGAGGCGACTTCGAGCAGTTGGGCGGCGCGCTGGCGCTGCTGCCAGAGCGGGGTGCGGCGGCCGGGGCTGCGGCGCGGGAGCAGCAGGGCGCGGCCGGCGCACTCGCGGAAGCGGGAGGCGAACAGGGCGGAGCCGCCGACCTGTTCGGTGACCAGCTGCTCGATCTCGCCGGGGTCGAACAGGGCGGCGTCGGCGCCGACCGGGGCCTCGTCCGGGGCCGGGGCGGGGTGCGCGGAGGAACCGGGGTGCGCGGACGGGCCGCCGAAGTCGAAGTCGACGTCGGTGGCGAACAGGTCGGCGTCGGGCAGGCGCAGCACGATGCCGTCGTCGGCGTGCATCACCTGGGGGTCCAGGCCGTGCTTCTCGCGCAGCCGGGCGCCGAGGGCGAGCGCCCAGGGGGCGTGCACCTGGGCGCCGAAGGGGGAGTGGATGACGATCCGCCAGTCGCCGAGCTCGTCCCGGAAGCGCTCGACCACGATGGTGCGGTCGTCCGGGAGGTGGCCGCAGGCGGTGCGCTGTTCGGCGAGGTAGTCGAGCAGGTTGGCGGCGGCCCAGTCGTCCAGGCCGGCCCGCTTGAGGCGCTCGGTGGCCTCCTCGGGCCGGAGGGCGCCCAGTTCGCGGGTGAACGCGCCGAGCGCGCGGCCGAGTTCGAGCGGGCGGCCGAGGGCGTCGCCCTTCCAGAACGGGAGTCGGCCGGGGACACCGGGGGCGGGCGTGACGAGCACCTTGTCGTGGGTGATCTCCTCGATCCGCCAGGAGCTGGTGCCCAGGGTGAACACGTCGCCGACGCGGGACTCGTAGACCATCTCCTCGTCGAGCTCGCCCACGCGCCGCCCGCCACCGCCCTTCCCCGGCTTCGAACCGGAGTCGGTGGAGCCGGCGATGAAGACGCCGAAGAGGCCGCGGTCGGGGATGGTGCCGCCGGAGGTGACGGCCAGCCGCTGGGCGCCGGGGCGGCCGGTCACGGTGCCGGCCACCCGGTCCCACACCACGCGGGGGCGCAGCTCGGCGAAGGCGTCCGAGGGGTAGCGGCCTGCCAGCATGTCGAGCACGGCCTCGAAGGCGGACCGCGGCAGCGTGGCGAAGGGCGCGGCGCGGCGGACCACGGTGAGCAGGTCCTCCACCGACCAGGTGTCCAGGGCCGTCATCGCGACCAGCTGCTGGGCGAGCACGTCCAGCGGGTTGCGCGGGACGCGCAGCGCCTCGATCCGGCCGGCTCGCATCCGCTCGGTGACCACGGCGGACTGGACGAGGTCGCCCCGGTACTTGGGGAAGAAGACGCCGGTGGAGACGGCGCCGACCTGGTGGCCGGCCCGGCCGACCCGCTGCAGGCCGGAGGCGACCGAGGGCGGGGACTCGACCTGGACGACCAGGTCGACGGCGCCCATGTCGATGCCCAGCTCCAGGCTGGACGTGGCGACCACGGCGGGGAGCCGGCCGGCCTTCAGCTCCTCCTCGACCAGCGAGCGCTGCTCCTTGGAGACGGAGCCGTGGTGAGCCCGGGCGATGACCGCGGGGGCGCCCTTGGCGGCGCCCGAGCCGCCCATCAGCGCGGCCGGGGCGTGCGCCTCGGGGGCGGGGGTGCCGGTGGCGCGCTCGTGGGCGATCTCGTTCAGCCGGTTGCACAGGCGCTCGGCCAGGCGGCGGGAGTTGGCGAAGACGATGGTCGAGCGGTGTGCCTCGACCAGGTCGACGATCCGCTCCTCGACGTGCGGCCAGATCGAGGCGCCCCCGGCCTGGCGGCCGGGAGGTGCCCCCGGCCGCTGCGGGTCGCTGTCGGCGGCGCCGCCGGTGGCCGGGGCGGCGGGCAGGTCGTCCAGGTCGGGGACGGGGACGACCACCGAGAGGTCGAAGTCCTTGGCGGCGGGGGGCTGGACGACGGCGGCGCCGCGCCGCGGGCTGAGGAAGCGGGCGACCTCCTCGACCGGGCGGACCGTCGCGGACAGGCCGATCCGGCGGGCCGGGCGGTCCAGCAGCTCGTCCAGCCGCTCCAGGGTGAGCGCGAGGTGCGCGCCGCGCTTGGTGCCGGCGACCGCGTGCACCTCGTCCAGGATCACCGTGTCCACGCCGCGCAGCGCCTCCCGGGCGGCGGAGGTGAGCAGCAGGAACAGCGACTCGGGGGTGGTGATCAGGATGTCCGGCGGGTGGGTCGCGAAGCGGCGGCGGTCGGCGGCCGGGGTGTCCCCGGAGCGGATGGCGACCTGGACCTCCGGCTCGGGCAGGCCGAGCCGGACCGCGGCCTGGCGCAGGCCGGCCAGCGGGGCGCGCAGGTTCCGTTCGACGTCCACCGCGAGGGCCTTGAGCGGTGAGACGTAGAGGACCCGGCAGCGGTGCTTGGACTCGGCCGGGGGCGGGGTGCTGCTGAGCCGGTCGAGGGCGGAGAGGAAGGCGGCGAGCGTCTTGCCGGAGCCGGTGGGGGCGACCACCAGGACGTCCGTCTCCCGCCCGATGGCGCGCCAGGCCTCGGCCTGGGCGGAGGTGGGGGCGGAGAAGGCACCGGTGAACCAGGCCCGGGTGGCCGGGGCGAAGCCGGCCAGGGGGTCGTCGGTGGGCGGGGTCGGGTGCTGGGGCGCCATGCCCCCATGGTGCCGGGTGGGACCGACAACCGGGCGCGGGCCGCCGACGGTGCGGGTCGCCGACGGTGCGGTGCGGGACGGTGCGGGCGGGGCGAGGAGCTAGGGGCCAGGGACCAGGGGCGGTCCGGGTGGCGGTGCGGCGAGGGTGTACGCCGGGGGGCAGAAAAGACAATCCACTCATATGGTGATGATTCGGAAGCATGATCCACCCCGTGATCCACCGGACCGACGAGCGGAGGCCGTGCGATGGCTCAGGCGCACCCGTCGGGCAGGCCCGTCCGCGCCGCCCGGCGCCGCCGGGTCCGCGGGCCCGCCCGGGCGCTGCTCGCGATGCTGCTCACGGCCCTCGTGGTGGGCGGCGCCGTCCCGTACGTCGCCGGGCCCGGGCGGTCCTACCTCAGCTACCTGGTGCTGGCCGAGCGGGAGGACGCCGCCGGGGCGGCCCTGGCCGGGGCGGAGAGCCGGGCGGTGGGCGGGCAGGTGGTGCAGGAGTACCCGCAGATCGGGGCGGTCCTGGCGTACGCGACCGGGTCGTTCGCGGACAAGGTGCGGACCCGGCCCGGGATCACCGCCGTCGGTGCGACCCGGACCACGCCGGTGGTGGCGCCGCCCCGGGCGGTGGACGGCGCCGGGGACTTCACGGCGGGCGCGGACCGGGGCGGTCGCGGGACCGGCGGTGCCGACCGGGTCGGTACCGAGCGGGCGGACGGCGGGGCCGACACCGTGCCCGACCCGGCCGAGGGCGGCGCCTGGAACCTCGCCATGCTCGGCGCGACCGCCGCCCGCGGCGGTGACGCCCCTCCGGCACCGGCCGGCGCCCCCGCGATCGGTGTGCCCGACCCCGGGGCGCTGCACCGGGTGCTGGTCGCCGTGCTGGACTCCGGCGTGGACGACACCCACCCGGACCTGCGCGCCGCCGTCGACCCGAAGGCCTCCGCCTCCTGCGCCGACGGCCGGCCCGACGCCCGGACCGGCGCCTGGCGGCCCGACCCCGGCGTGGGCGAGAGCGGCCACGGCACCCACGTGGCCGGGATCGTCGGTGCCGCCCGGGACGGCCGCGGCGTCTCCGGGGTCGCGCCGGGCGTGCGGATCGCCGCCGTCCGGCTGCTCGGGCCGCTCGGGCAGTACTACGCCGAGAACATCGTCTGCGGGCTGCTCTGGGGCGCCGACCACGGGGCCAAGGCGATCAACAACAGCTACTTCGCCGACCCGTGGAAGTACAACTGCCCCGAGGACCGGGACCAGGCCGCGCTGATCGCCGCCGTCGGCCGGGCCGCCGGGTACGCCCGGCGCAAGGGCGCGGTGGTGGTCGCCTCGGCGGGCAACGACGGGCAGGACCTCGGCGGCCCCCGGATCGACGAGCGCAGCCCCAACGACCGGGCCTCCGGACCGCCGCAGACCCGTTTCCTGGGCGCCGAGTGCGTCCGGCTCCCCGGCGAACTGCCCGGCGTCCTCACCGTCACGGCGGTCAACCGGGACGGCCACCCGTCCGCCTACACCAACTACGGGCGCGGCCGGGTCTCGCTGGCCGCCCCCGGCGGCGACCCGGACGGCGGGCCGCAGAACGCGATCGTCTCGGACTGGCCCGGCGGGCAGTACGCGGCGCTGGCCGGCACCTCGATGGCGGCCGCGCACGTGACCGGCGCGGTCGCGGTGGCGGCGGCGCTGCACCCGGACTTCGGCTCGGACGCGCTGGCGGCACTGCTCGCGACCACGGCGGCGGCCGGCTGCCCGCCGGGGCCGTTCGGCTGCGGGGACCGGCAGTACGTCGGCGCGGGGCTGCTGACGCTGCCGCGGTGAGCCCGGGCGCCGGTCGGGGGCGGAGAACCGGGTGACCGGGGCCCGACGGGGTCGGGTACGCGCTGCCGGCCGGGCGGTGGCGGGCCCGCGAGGCCTACGCCGGGTCCGCGATACTTGAGCCATGAGGCTGACGGAGTTCTGGCGACGGATGCACGCGCACTTCGGCGAGGCGTACGCGGAGTCGTTCGCGTCCGACCACGTGATGAGCGAGCTGGGCGGGCGGACGGTGCGCCAGGCACTGGAGGCGGGCTGGGAGGCCAAGGACGTCTGGCGGGTGGTCTGCCAGACCCAGGGGGTCTCGACGCTGCTGCGCTGACGGCCGTGGTTCGCCCGGAATGGGACAGACTGTCCGGGTGACAAGCAGCGCGGAACAGACGAAATCGGACAGGTCGGTGCGGGCCGCCGACGGTGCGCGGGCCGACGGCGGGGCGGTCGACCACGACGGGCCGGTCGGCGGCGGCGGGCCGGCCGACGACGCGCGGGGCGGCGAGCGGGAGCGCGGCGGAATCCTGTGGGGCGGCGGGATGCCGCGCTGGCTCCCCCGGGCGATGGTGCTGTTCCTCGTCCTGGTCGGGCTGTTCCAGCTCGCCGACTGGGCCTTCCGGCAGCTGATCGACCTCTTCGTGATGCTGCTGGTGGCCTTCTTCCTCTCGCTCGCGCTGGAGCCGGCCGTCGACCGGATGGCGGCGCGCGGGGTGCGCCGGGGGGTCGGCACCTTCCTGGTGTTCGTCGCGGTCGGGGTCGCGGTGCTCGGCTTCCTCGCGGCGCTCGGCACGCTGCTGGTCGACCAGGTGGCGAAGATCGCCGAGGACCTGCCGCACCTGGTCGACAACCTGATCGGCTGGATCAACCGGACCTTCCATCAGGACCTGTCGCTGGGCGAGCTGCAGAAGAAGCTGCTCATGGACTCCGGCACCGTCGAGAACTACGCCCAGCAGGCCGCCGACAACGTCTGGGGCGTCTCCTCCACCGTGATCGGCGGGCTCTTCCAGGCCTTCACCGTCGGGCTGTTCACCTTCTACTTCACCGCCGAGGGCCCGCGGGTGCGTCGGACGGTCTGTTCGCTGCTGCCGCCCGCCAAGCAGGCCGAGGTGCTGCGGGCCTGGGAGATCGCGCTCGCCAAGACCGGTGGCTACCTGTACTCCCGCGCGCTGCTCGCGGTGGTGTCGGCCGCCGGGCACTGGGTGATGTTCGCGCTGCTGGACCTGCCGTACTCGGCGGCGCTGGCGATCTGGGTGGGCGTCATGTCGCAGTTCGTGCCGACCATCGGGACGTACCTGGCCGGGGCGCTGCCGGTGCTGGTGGCGCTGACCGTGGAGCCGGTGGACGCGCTCTGGGTGCTGGTCTTCGTGGTGGTCTACCAGCAGGTCGAGAACTACCTGCTGCACCCGAGGATCACCGCGCGGACGGTGGACGTGCACCCGGCGGTGGCCTTCGGCGCGGTGATCGCGGGCGCGGCGCTGCTCGGCGCGGTGGGCGCGCTGATCGCCATCCCGGCGGCGGCGACCCTGCAGGGCTTCGTCGGAACGTACGTGCGCCGCTACGAGGTGGCCACCGACCCCCGGATCGACCGCGGCGAGCAGCGCCGGGCCCGGCGGGAGCTGCGCCGGGAGGCGGGGCGGCGGCTGCGGCGGATGGTCGGCGGGGACGGGGAGTGAGGCCGGGGCGGCGCCCCGGGGCGGGACCCGGGGCGCCACCGCCCGGACGTGCGAGGCTTGAATCGAACAAATGTTCTTTGTACTCTCCGGCCAAGAGTTTTCCACAGGGCGAGCCTGGTGGGGCTCGTTTGTCAGTGGGACGCGCTAGCGTCGATGACGATGAAGCGCACAGCACAGAACCCGAGGGAAAAAGCCATGGCAGGTACGGACCGCGAGAAGGCCCTGGAAACCGCGCTCGCCCAGATCGAGCGGCAGTTCGGCAAGGGCTCGGTGATGCGCCTCGGCGAGAAGGCCAACGAGCCCGTCGAGGTGATCTCCACCGGGTCGACCGCCCTGGACGTCGCCCTCGGGGTCGGCGGCATCCCGCGCGGCCGAGTGGTCGAGATCTACGGCCCCGAGTCCTCCGGCAAGACGACCCTGACCCTGCACCTGGCGGCCAACGCCCAGCGGGCCGGCGGCACGGTCGCCTTCGTCGACGCGGAGCACGCGCTCGACCCGGAGTACGCGAAGAAGCTCGGTGTGGACACCGATGCCCTGTTGGTCAGCCAGCCGGACACGGGCGAGCAGGCCCTGGAGATCACCGACATGCTGATCCGCTCCGGCGCGATCGACCTGGTGATCATCGACTCGGTCGCGGCGCTCGTCCCGCGCGCCGAGATCGAGGGCGAGATGGGTGACTCGCACGTCGGTCTGCAGGCCCGTCTGATGAGCCAGGCGCTGCGCAAGATCGCCGGTGCGCTGAACCAGTCGAACACCACCGCGATCTTCATCAACCAGCTGCGCGAGAAGATCGGCGTGATGTTCGGTTCGCCGGAGACCACGACCGGTGGCCGGGCGCTGAAGTTCTACGCCTCGGTCCGGCTCGACATCCGCCGGATCGAGACCCTGAAGGACGGCACCGAGGCGGTCGGCAACCGCACCCGCGTCAAGGTGGTCAAGAACAAGGTCGCCGCGCCGTTCAAGCAGGCCGAGTTCGACATCCTCTACGGCGTCGGCATCAGCCGCGAGGGCGGCCTGATCGACATGGGCGTCGAGCACGGCTTCATCCGCAAGTCGGGCGCCTGGTACACCTACGAGGGCGACCAGCTCGGCCAGGGCAAGGAGAACGCCCGCAACTTCCTGCGGGACAACCCGCAGCTCGCCGACGAGATCGAGCGGAAGATCAAGGGCAAGCTCGGCATCGGCCCGAAGACCGAGGAGCCGGCCGAGGGCCAGGCGGACGCCGCCGCCGACGCCGGCGCGAAGCCGATCACCGCGACCGTCGCCAAGACGGCCGCGGCGAAGAAGACGGCGGCGGCCAAGGCCTGAGCCGTTGACGCAGCACGACACGGTGGGCGGCGGCCCGGCCGGCCCGGAGGACGACGACCACGGGCCGCCGGACTGGTTCGCCGCGGTCGCGGAGGAGCCGGAGCCCGGGCCGGAGCCCGCGCCGACGGCTCCCGCACCGTCGCGCTCCCGCCAGGGGCGCCGGGAGCGCCCGCCCACCGCGCAGAGGGCATCCGGCCGGGAGCCGGAGTTCGACCGGGCCCCGGTCCGGGCGGTGCGCGGCGCGGCGCCCGGACCGGGACCGGCGGAGGTCCCGGTCGAGGCGCTCGGGCTGGTCTCGGCCTCCGAGCTGCCGACCGGCCGTCGTCGTCGGCGTTCGGCCCTGGCGGCCGAGGAGCCGGCAGCGGGCCGGCCCGCTGCCGTACCGGCGGCGGTGGAGCACGGCTGGGGCGAGGCCGAGGCGGCCGGTCACGGGGGTGCGGCCGCCCCGACCTCCCGCGCCGGCGCGCGTCGCGGCCGCGGCACCCGGCGCGGGCGTTCCGCCGAGGCACTGCCGGACGGGGGTCTGGCGGGTGAAGGGTCCGAAGGGCTCCCCGAGGACGGGATCCGCCACGCGGCCGACGGTGCCGGTCGCACCTCCCGGAGGAAGCAGGCCGAGGAGTCGGTCGATCCGGAGACCCGGGCCCGGGACATCTGCCTGCGGCTGCTGACCGGCGCTGCCAAGACCCGCAAGCAACTCGCCGACGCCCTGCGCAAGCGGGAGATCCCGGACGAGGTCGCCGACGAGGTGCTCAGCCGGCTCGAAGAGGTCGGGCTGATCGACGACGCGGCCTTCGCGACGGCCTGGGTGGAGTCCCGGCATGCCGTCCGGAGCCTGTCCCGGCGGGCGCTGACCCAGGAGCTGCGCACCAAGGGGGTGGCCGCCGACCTGGTCGAGCAGGCCGTCGCCCAGGTCGACCACGACGACGAGACGGACGCGGCCCGGGCGCTGGTCGAGCGCAAGCTGCGGTCCACCCGCGGGCTGGACCGGCAGGTCCGCACCCGGCGGCTGGTCGGGATGTTGGCCCGGCGCGGCTACTCGGAGGGGCTGGCGTTCCGGGTGGTGCGCGCCGCCCTGGACGAGGCCGCCCTGGACGAGGAGGCCGGCGAAGCGTCGGACACCGCGTGGGAGTAGTGGCAGGAGTGGCAGTTTCGTACACCTCTTGGTGCGGACCAGGTCAAGTCTTGACCGTTTCGTGACCCCCGCCTAGCCTCGCCTTCAGCGCCCGGGCGCCGCCGGACGGCGGCCCGCGCAGGGACGGGGAGTGGGCGGCATGACGATCTCGGCGGGCGCCGGACCGAGCGGCTCGCTGCTGCCGATCGCCGGGGCCACGGCCGTCCTCCTGCTGCTGCTGGCGGTGCTCGCCGGGCTGGTGGTCGGACGGCTCCGGGCCGCCCGGCACCGTGCGGCGGCCGAGGTCGAGCAGGCCCGGCGGCAGGCCGAGGAGCGGACCGCCCGGCAGCGTGCCGAACTCGCCCGCCGCGAGGAGCAGGTGGAGGAGCGGCTGGCCGGGGAACTGCGCGGGCTCCGTCGGCGGGAGGACGAACTGGCCGAGCGCTCGGCCGCGTTGGAGCGGTCGCGGGCCGAGGCCGAGGCGCTGGTGATCCGCCGGGCGGCGGCCCTGGAGCGGGCCGCCGGGTTCTCCGCCGAGCAGGCCCGCGCCGAACTGCTGCGCGCGGCCGAGGCCTCGGCCCGGCTGGCGGCCGCGGTCACCGTCCGGGAGATCGAGCGCGCGGCCAAGGAGGAGGGCGAGCGCCGGGCCCGGGCTATCCTCGCCGGGGCCATCCAGCGGCTCGCGACGGAGCAGACCGCGGAGACCGCCGTCACCGTCCTCCGGCTGCCGAACGAGGACATGAAGGGCCGGATCATCGGTCGCGAGGGCCGCAACATCCGCGCCTTCGAGGCGGTCACCGGGGTGAACCTGATCGTCGACGACACCCCGGGGTCGGTGCAGCTGTCCTGCTTCGACCCGGTCCGCCGGGAGACCGCCCGGCTCACCCTGGAGCAGCTGGTCGAGGACGGCCGGATCCACCCGCCCCGGATCGAGCAGCTGCACGAGCGCAGCCGCGCGGAGGTCGAGCAGCGCTGCGTCCGGGCCGGCGAGGACGCCCTGCTGGACGCCCGGATCGGCGGGATGCACCCCGAACTCGTCCGCACCCTCGGCTCGTTGCGCTATCGGGCCTCGTACGGGCAGAACGTGCTCGGGCACCTGCTGGAGTCCGCGCACCTCGCCGGGATGATGGCGGCCGAGCTCGGCGTGGACCCGGAGCCGGTGCGCCGCGCCGCGCTGCTGCACGACATCGGCAAGGCGCTCACCCACGAGGTCGAGGGCAGTCACGCGGCGGTCGGCGCCGAACTCGCCCGGCGGTACGGCGAATCCCCGGAGGTGGTGCACGCGATCGCCGCCCACCACAACGAGGTGGAGCCCGACAGCGTGACGGCCGTGCTGACCCAGGCCGCGGACGCCTGCTCGGGCGGCCGGCCCGGGGCGCGCAAGGAGCCGCCGGAGCTGTACGTCCGCCGGCTGGCGCGGCTGGAGGAGATCGCCCGCTCGCACGAGGGCGTCGCCGAGGTCTATGCCATGCAGGCCGGCCGCGAGGTCCGGGTGATGGTCCGCCCGGACGCGGTGGACGACCTCGGCGCGGAGCTGATCGCCCGCGAGGTCGCCCGGCAGATCTCCGCCGAGCTGACCCACCCGGGGCAGATCCGGGTGACCGTGGTCCGGGAGAGCCGGGCCACGGCGGTGGCGAGCCCGCTGCACTGACCACGGAGGTCGGTGCATCGGCTCACGAACCGCGGCTCACGAACCGGGGCTCACGGGCCGGTGCAGCCGGCTCGGGGGGTCGACCTGCTGCGGGGCGTGCCGGTCGTCGTCCCGGGATCCGCCCCGGGAATCGGGTCCGGCCTCGGACCCGGGCCCGGACGCCGGTGCGGGTTCCGGCGCCGGGGTGAGGGTGGCCGGGCCGCCGCGGGCGCGGTCGGCGAGGGCGAGGAGGTCCTCCGCGACGGCGCCCTGGGTGACGCCGACCAGGTGGCCGTCGGGGCGGATCAGCAGGACGGAGTGCGGGCCGGCCCCCGGGTAGTCCTCGGTGACCAGCACCTCGGCGGGGACCGGCAGGGCGGCGGCCACCTCGGCGAGCCGGGGCATCAGACCGGCGCCGAGCCAGTGCTCGGAGGACCAGACGGCGGTGCCGGGCGCGACGAGCAGCAGCAGGAAGGTGGCGCCGAGCCGGGCGTGCAGGTGGTCGGGGGTGCCGTCGGTGGCCAGCACCGGCAGGTCCGGGACGAGCACCCCCGGGGCGGTGGCGGGCAGCAGCTCGCTGAGCGAGGTGGTGCCGCGCGCGCCGCGCTGGACCGGGACCCGGCCGGGGACGCCCGAGGGCGCCGCCGGGTAGGCGGGAGCGCCGCCGAACCGGCCGGTGCCGAGCTGGCCGTCGGCGAGCAGCGGGGCGTGCTTGCGGAAGCCGCCGACCAGCAGCGAGCGGCGGGTCTGCTGCCAGCCGCGCAGCGGGCGCAGCAGCGGCATGGACTGGTCGACGGCGCGCAGCCGGGCGCCGACCGCGCCGCGCCGCTCCGCCTCGTAGCCGTCCAGCAGCGAGCCGCCGGGCTGCGGGCCGCCGGAGTGGAGGTGCCAGGCGAGGGCGAGCCGCCAGGCGAGGTTGTCGGCGTCGCGCAGCCCGTCCGTGAGGTTCTGCATGCCGAGCGCGCCGTGCAGGTGGGCGGCGTCGCCGGCCAGGAAGCAGCGGCCGATCCGGAACCGGGCGGCGAGGCGCTGCTGGGCGGTGTGGTCGGCGGCGGCGAGCAGTTCGAAGCGGGGGAGTTCGCCGCACCAGCCGGTGAGGGTGGAGGTGACCCGGGTGAGCAGGGTGTCGCCGGTGACGATGCCGGGCCAGGTGGCGTGCGGGTCGACCGGCTCGGTGGCGGCGGGGCGGCCCGGGGGCAGCCGCCAGTCGAGCCGCCAGACGCCGTCCGGCAGCGGACGGGCGGAGGCCTCGCGGTCGCCGCGCCACGGGGGCTCGCGGTGCAGCCGGGCGCCGTCGAAGGGCAGGTCGACCCGGACGGTGGCGATGGCGTTGCGGTCGACCGCCGGTCGGCCGGGGAAGCGGATCTTCAGGAGCCTGCGGACGGTGGATCTCGCGCCGTCGCAGCCGACCAGGTGGCTGCCGCGCCACCAGGTGGTGGCACCGCTCTGGGTGCCCGTGGTGCGGAGGCTGACGCCGTCCCGGTCCTGTTCGAGCTCGACGACCCGGTGCAGCGGGACCAGCTTGATCAGCGGGGTGCCGGTCAGGGCGTCGCGCAGGCCGCGCTGGAGGCGGTGCTGGGGGAGGTGGAAGGTGGGCGAGTCGGTGAGGTCGATCCGCAGCACCTCCTGGCGGCGCCGCCAGATGGTGAAGGAGTCCCACAGGGCGGAGTCGGAGACGGCCCGCGGGTAGCCGATCCGGGTCAGGAAGGCGGCGGTGTCGGCGCCGATGACGAGGCTGCGCGGGCCCTCGGGGCAGAGCCCGGAGCCCTCGTCCAGGACGATGGTCGGCACCTCGTGCCGGGCCAGGGCGAGGGCCAGGGCCAGACCGACCGGTCCGGCCCCGACCACGATCACCGGGTCCATGAGGGGACCTCCGGGCACGAACCGGCCGATGGGCCGGCGTCAGTTACCGCTGCCGCATATGCCGCGTGGATGCTCCCGGGAGGTGTCACGAAGAGCAATGCAACAGTTCACCTGCGTGTGCGTCAAGCAGCAGCTGAAGTGCGCCGGTTCGCGCCGCGACGGCCGCGTGCCTCGATCCACCGCGCGAGCGCGGTCAACAAGAGGCACATGGCGATGTAGATCGGGCCGATCACGAGCACCACGGGGATGTAGGGGAAGCCGGCGGCGTTGATCGGCTGGCTGGCGATCTTCTTGCCGATGAACAGTAGCTCGTTGTAGGTGATGATGTAGCCGAGCGAGGTGTCCTTGAGGGTGACGACCAGCTGGCCGATCATCGTGGGCAGCATCGAGCGGACGGCCTGCGGCACCAGGATGCCGTTCATCACCTGGGTCTTGCGCATGCCGAGGGCGTACGCCGCCTCGCCCTGCCCGCGCGGGACGGCGTTGACGCCGCTGCGGATGATCTCCGCCTGCACCGAGCCGTTGTAGAGGGTGAGCCCGAGCACCAGGGCCCACATCGGCTGCTTGGCGAAGAAGGCGTAGTAGAGCGCGACGATCAGGATCAGCAGCGGCATCGCCCGGAAGAACTGGACGAAGCCGACGCAGAGCCAGCGGACCGGCTTGTGGTCGGAGAGCTGACCGGCGGCCAGCAGCGCGCCCAGGGTCAGCGAGAACGCCGCCGCCAGGCCGAAGGCCTTCAGGGTGGCCAGCAGGCCGTCCAGGATCATCTGCTGGACGGTGTTGTACTGGAAGGCGTCCCACATGTCCGCGTCGAACTGGCCGTTGTCGGCGAGCGCGGTGACGGCGTACCAGAGGAGGCCGGCGACGCCGATCAGGGAGAGGACGCCGAACAGGCGGTAGCGGGCGCGAGCCCTGGGGCCGGGGGTGTCGTAGAGGACACTGGCGCCCGCAGCGGGGCGGTTGAGGATGGTCATCGGGCCACCGCCAGTCGGAATTCCAGGAAGCGGAAGAGCGTGGCGACCGTCGCGCTGATCAGCAGGTAGGCGCAGGCCACCCAGAAGAAGATCGCGAAGATCGAGTAGCCGCGCTCGGAGAAGGTCTGCTGGGAGCTGTACAGCTCGGCGACGCTGAACGCGCCGGCGATCGCCGAGTTCCTCGGCAGTGCGATGAACACGCTGCTCATCGGGGCCAGGACGGTCCGGGCGGCCTGCGGCAGGACGACCATGGTGAGGGTCTGGCCGAAGGTCATGCCGAGGCTGCGGGCAGCCTCCGCCTGGCCGAGCGGCACGGTGTTGATGCCGGAGCGGATCACCTCGCAGACGAACGAGGCGGTGTACCCGCCGAGCGCCAGCACCGCGAAGGTCAGGTGGCTGAAGTGCACGCCGAGCGGCGGCAGTCCGAAGGTGACGGCGAAGAACAGCAGGGTCAGCGGGGTGTTGCGGAACAGCGTCACCCAGGTGGTGCCGAAGGCGCGCAGGACCGGCACCGGGGAGACCCGGAAGGCCGCCAGCAGGGTGCCCAGCAGCAGGGCGAGCAGGGCGCTGAGGGCGCTCAGCTCGATCGTCTGCAGGAAGCCGTCGCGGAACAACGCGAAGTTGTCGTCCTCGAACAGGAACCCCATCCGGCGGCCCTCCTCTCAATCAGGGTCGGAAGTGTCGTGCGGAGGACGGATCAGTAGCGGTCGAGGGCCGGGACGTCCGGCGCGGCGGAGCCGGAGGCGCCGAGGGTCGCGTCGTAGGCCTTCTTCCAGTCGCCGTTGTCCTCGTGGGCCTTCAGGGCGTCGCTGATCGCGTCCCGCAGCGTCTTGTCGTCCTTGTTGAGGCCGACGCCGTAGTTCTCCTTGGTGAAGGGCTTGCCGACGACCTTGAGCTTGCCGGCGTACTTGGAGGCGTAGCCCTTGAGGATGGCGTCGTCGGTGGTGACGGCGTCGACCTCGCCGGAGAGCAGCTTCTCGACGCAGGCCGAGTAGGTGTCGAACTGGGTGATCTTCGGGTTGTACTGCTGGATGTTCTTGATCGAGGTCGAGCCGGTGGCGGTGCAGACGTTCTTGCCGCTCACGCTCTCCGGGCCGGTGATCGAGGTGTTGTCCTGCTTCACCAGCAGGTCCTGGCCGGCGATGTAGTACGGGCCGGCGAACGAGACGGTCTTCTTGCGCTCGTCGTTGATGCTGTAGGTGCCGACGTAGAAGTCGATCTGGCCCTTGGCGATGGCCGGCTCGCGCTGCGAGGAGACCAGGGTCTGCCACTTGATCTGCTGCGGGGTGAAGCCGAGGTCGGCGGCGATCATCTTGGCGACCTCGATGTCGAAGCCGCTGCGGTCGCCGCTGGTGACGTCCTCCCAGCCGAGGTTCGGCTGGTCGGCCTTGGCGCCGATGATCAGCTGGCCGCGCTTCTTGGCCTCGGCGATGATCGGGGAGTCGACCTTGGCGTCGGTCTTGACCGTGTAGGTCGGGAGCTTCGGGGCCGCGCTCGCGGTGGACGCGGCGTCGGCGCCGGGGGTGCCGTCCTTTCCGCAGGCGGCGGTGGCGGTGAGCGCGACGGCACAGAGCGCGACGGCGAGGGTGCGGGAAGTCCTCATGAGGGTTGTTCTCCTGGGGCTGGGCCGCGGTTTCCACCGGGCTCTGGCGTCTGGAAGTCGTGCACGGGCAGGGCCGACCGGCACCGTTGCCGGAGGTGGTCCCGCGTGGTCGTGGAACGTCAGTGGTGGAGGATCTTCGAGAGGAAGTCCTTGGCGCGGTCCGAGCGCGGCGCGGTGAAGAAGGCGTCGGGGGTGTTCTGCTCGACGATCCTGCCGTCGGCCATGAAGAGCACGCGGTTGGCGGCGGACCGGGCGAAGCCCATCTCGTGGGTGACCACGACCATCGTCATGCCGTCCGCGGCCAGCCGGCGCATGACCTCCAGCACCTCGTTGACCATCTCCGGGTCGAGTGCGGAGGTGGGCTCGTCGAAGAGCATCACCTTGGGCTTCATCGCCAGCGCCCGGGCGATCGCCACCCGCTGCTGCTGGCCGCCGGAGAGCTGGGCCGGGAACTTGTCGGCCTGCGCGCCGACGCCGACGCGCTCCAAGAGCTCCCGGGCGGTCTGCTCGGCCTGCGGCCGGGGCACCTTGCGCACCTTGACCTGGCCGATGACCACGTTCTCCAGCACGGTCTTGTGCGCGAACAGGTTGAAGCTCTGGAACACCATGCCGACCTCGGCGCGCAGCCGGGCCAGCTCCTTGCCCTCGGCGGGCAGCGGACGGCCGTCGATGGTGATCGTCCCGGAGTCGATGGTCTCCAGCCGGTTGATCGTCCGGCAGAGCGTGGACTTGCCCGAGCCGGACGGGCCGATCAGCACGACCACCTCGCCCTGGGCGATCCGGAGGTCGATGTCCTGCAGCACGTGCAGCGCGCCGTAGTGCTTGTTGACGTTGCTCAGCACGACCAGCGGGGCGGCTGCGGGGGTGGAGTCCTGGACCGGGCTCTCGGTCATCGCGCCTGCTCCCTCTGTATCGAAATCGTGCCTGCCGGGGAAGTCTCAACTCCCTTGGGAGGCAATGGTGGTGCGAATCCGGGAGCCGCGACCGGCGGAGCCGCGGCCCCCGGTGGGCCGACCATAGGAGCCCTGACCGCACGCCGTCAGCCGATCTGAGCGGAACTTGAGGATCACGAAACGGCCACACGTCGGGCGCGTACTGTTCGCACGGGCGCCGACGGGGCATGTCACAGCGGGAATCCGCACCGGTGCGCCCCGTCCCCCACGAGCCCGGTGCGCGGTCGAACCTGGCGCCGCGCCGTTCACTGGCCCATACTGCGCAGGACCGGGACCGGACCGATCGGTCCGGCGATCATCGGTGATCACGTGGGGGAAGGAGGAGAACAGGATGCGACTGCTGCTCGTCGAGGACGACGAACGCGTGGCCGCCGCGCTGGTCGCGGTGCTGGGCCGGCACGGCTTCCAGGTGCGGCACGCCCGCAGCGGGCACGAGGCGCTGGACGCCCTGGTGCCGGACGGCAACGAGCCGTACCGGGTGGTGCTGCTCGACCTCGGGCTGCCCGATCGTGACGGCTTCGAGGTGTGCAGCCGGATCAGGGCCGGCAGCGGCGTACCGGTGATCATGGTCACCGCCCGCGCCGACATCCGCTCCCGGATCCACGGCCTCAACCTCGGCGCCGACGACTACGTCACCAAGCCGTACGACATGGGCGAACTGCTCGCCCGCATCCACGCGGTGGCCCGCCGCGGCGCCGCCCCCTCCTCGGTGGCGGTGCCCGCGCCCGACGCCGTGCCCCAGCAGCGCGGCCCGCTGGAGTCCCGCGGCATCCGGATCGACCGGGAGCGCCGCCGGGTCAGCGTGGACGGCCGTGACGTGCCGCTCACCCGCAAGGAGTTCGACCTGCTCGCCCTGCTCGCGCAGAGCCCGGGCGTGGTCTACCGGCGCGAGCAGATCTTCAGCGAGGTCTGGCGCAGCGGCTGGGAGGGCAACGGGCGCACCCTGGAGGTGCACATCGGCTCGCTGCGCAACAAGCTGGCGCTGCCCGGCCTGGTCGAGGCCGTCCGCGGCGTCGGCTACCGGCTGATCCCCGAGTCCCCGGCGCCCGCCGTGGCGGACCCGGCCCCGAACGCCCCCGCGGAGCACTGACCGCACGTGCGCACCCGCCTGCTCGGCATCCTGATCGCCCTCATGCTCTGCGTCCTGGCCGCCCTGGGGCTGCCGCTCGCGGCGGCGGTCGCGGCGGCCGAGCAGACCACGGTGGTCGTCGACCGGCTCGACGACGCCGCCCGCTTCGCCCAGGACCTGCCCACCTCCGGAGCCGCCGACTCCGCGCGCAAGGGCGATCCGGGGCCCGCCCCCGGCGACCTCAGCCGGCAGCACTCGATCGACGCCGAGGTCCGCCGCTACTTCGACCTGTACGGCGTCCGCCTCGGCATCTTCCAGCGCGACGGCCTGCCGATCGCCGCCGCGCCCGCCGACTGGCGGGTGCCGGTCGGCGGCTGGGGCGCCCAGGCGTTCCAGGAGGCGCTGGACGGGCGGCGCAGTCACAACCCGCCGCAGGTCTGGCCCTGGACGTCGGACCGCACGATCACCGTCGCCGCCCCGGTGGTGCGCGACGGCGACGTGGTCGCGGTGGTGCTGAGCGAGTCCCCGACCGGGGCGCTGCGCACCCGGGTGCTGCACAAGTGGCTGGTGCTGGTCGCCGGCGAGGCCGCCGCGATGATCGTCGCCGTGCTGCTGGCCGTCCGGCTCACCGAGTGGGTGCTGCGCCCGGTGCGCACCCTGGACCGGGCCACCCACGACATCGCCACCGGCCGGATGGCCGCCCGGGTCGCCCCCGGCGGCGGACCGCCCGAACTGCAGCGGCTGGCCCGCTCGTTCAACGAGATGGCGGACCACGTGGTGCTCGCCATGGACCAGCAGAAGGCCTTCGTCGCGGACGCCTCGCACCAACTGCGCAACCCGCTCTCGGCACTGCTGCTGCGGGTCGAGGTGCTCGGGCTGGAACTGCCCGAGGGGCACGAGGAGGAGCTCAGCGGCGTACGGGAGGAGGGCGTCCGGCTGGCCCGGGTGCTGGACGACCTGCTCGGGCTGGCCACCGCCGAGCACGCCCGCCCGGAACCGGAGCGCACCGATCTCGCCGAGCTCACCCTGGCCCGGATGGACGCCTGGCGGCCGGTCGCCGAGCAGCGCGGGATCGAGCTGCGCTGGGACGGACCGGCGCTGGCGGTCGGCATGGCGGACCCGATCGGCTTCGGCTCGGCCCTGGACGCCGTGGTGGACAACGCGCTCAAGTTCGGGCCGGCCGGCAGCGAGGTGCGGCTGCGGGTCGCGGTGCGCCGGGACGAGGTGGCGGTGACCGTCGTCGACGCCGGGCCCGGCCTCGCCGAGGACGAGCTGTCCCGGGCCGGCGACCGGTTCTGGCGCAGCCCGCGGCACCAGAACGTGGACGGCTCCGGCCTGGGCCTGTCCATCGCCCGCACCCTGCTGGCGGCCGGCGGCGGCTCGATCGGCTTCGCGCCGGTGAAGCCGACCGGGCTCGCGGTGACGCTGGCGGTGCCGCGGCCGGAGGGGTGACGGCCCCGGCGGGCGGAGAGGTGACGGCCCCGGGCCCGGCGGGCGGGCGTCCGACGACGCCGGGCCCTACGACCGGCTCCGCGCCGGGCCCTACGGCTTCACCGAGCGGTAGTAGCGCGCCGCGCCCGTGTGCAGCGGGAGCGGGTCGGTGTAGACGGCGGTGCGCAGGTCGACCAGCTGGGCGGCGTGCACCTGGGCGCCGATCTGGTCGCGGCTGTCGATCACCGCGCGGGTCACGCCCTCGACCAGGTCCGGGTCCACGTCGTCCCGGGTGATCAGCAGGTTGGGCACGGCCACCGTGGCGACCGCGTCCTTCGGCTCGGCGTTCGGGTAGGTGCCCTTGGGCATGGTGGCCGCCCGGTAGGCGTCGGTGCCGCCGCCCTCGGCCTTGTGCAGGGCCTCGGACAGGTCGCCCAGCGGCACGACCCGGATCGGGACGTGGTCGGAGAGGTCGGTGAGCGCGCTGGTGGGCAGGCCGCCGGACCAGAAGAAGGCGTCCAGCCGGCCCGCGCGCAGCTCGTCGGCGGCGTCGCCGACCCCGGCCGGGACCGGGACCACGTCGCGGTCCGGGTCCAGCCCGGCCGCCGCCAGCAGCCGCTTGGTCACCAGGTTCACCCCGGACTGCGGCAGGCCGACACCGACCCGCAGGCCCTTGAGGTCGGCGGTGCGGCGCACCGGGGAGGAGGCCGGCACGACCAGCTGCAGGTAGTCGTCGTAGAGCCGGGCGATCGCCCGCAGCCGGTCCTTGCCGGGGCCCTGGTAGTCGGCGACCGCGTCGGCGGTGGCGATCGCGAAGGTGTCCCGGCCGGTGATCACCCGGGTGAGGTTGTCTATCGAGCCCTCGGTGTTGTCCAGGGCCAGCCGCACCCCCGGCATCGTCCCGGAGACGTGCGTCCGCAGCAGCTGCCCGTACCGGTCGTAGACGCCGCGCGGCACCCCGGTGGCGAAGCGGACCTCCCCGCGCGGGTACCCGGGCGAGCGGCCCGCCGACAGCCACCAGCCGCCGAAGCCGGCGACCAGCAGCACCAGCACCAGCACCGTCCGCCACAGCGGGCTGCGGGCCGCGGTGCGGACGGCGGCACCGAGACGGGACGGGTTGGTGGGGGTCATGCAGGGATACTGCCAGGCGCTCCGGCCGAACGGGAGTGGAACGGGACGGGGAAAGTCCTGTGAAGGGGACGGGAAAGATCGGGGAACGGCACGCGGAGGTCCCCGGGAGGCCCCCGGGAACCGGGGCGGCGGGCCGCCGGGACCGGCACCGGGAAGCTCAGGGAAAAGCGCTTCGCGGCTGCCCGTACCCTGGTCTGGTGAGCGGTGAGAGCGGATTGAAGAGCTACAAGGTCGTCACGCACGGCTGTCAGATGAACGTCCACGACTCCGAGCGGCTGTCCGGGCTGCTGGAGGAGGCGGGCTACGTCAAGGCCGGGCCCGAGGGCGACCCGGACCTGGTGGTGTTCAACACCTGCGCGGTGCGCGAGAACGCCGACAACAAGCTGTACGGCAACCTCGGCCAGCTGGCGCCGGTCAAGACCCGCCACCAGGGCATGCAGATCGCCGTCGGCGGCTGCCTGGCCCAGAAGGACCGCGACACCATCGTCAAGCGCGCCCCCTGGGTCGACGTGGTGTTCGGCACCCACAACATCGGGCACCTGCCGGCCCTGCTGGAGCGGGCCGCGATCGAGCGGAAGGCCCAGGTCGAGATCCTGGAGTCGCTGGAGACCTTCCCCTCCACCCTGCCGACCCGGCGCGACTCCGCGTACGCCGCCTGGGTCTCGATCTCGGTCGGCTGCAACAACACCTGCACCTTCTGCATCGTCCCCGCGCTGCGCGGCAAGGAGGAGGACCGCCGCCCCGGCGACGTCCTCGCCGAGATCGAGGCGCTGGTGGACGAGGGCGTCATCGAGGTGACCCTGCTCGGCCAGAACGTCAACGCCTACGGCTCCGACCTGGGCGACCGCGAGGCCTTCTCCAAGCTGCTGCGCGCCGCCGGGCAGATCGAGGGCCTGGAGCGGATCCGCTTCACCTCGCCGCACCCGCGCGACTTCACCGACGACGTGATCGCCGCGATGGCCGAGACCCCGAACGTGATGCACCAGCTGCACATGCCGCTGCAGTCCGGCTCCGACCGGGTGCTCAAGGCGATGCGCCGCTCCTACCGGCAGGACCGCTTCCTCGGGATCATCCGGAAGGTCCGCGAGGCGATGCCGGACGCGGCGATCTCCACCGACATCATCGTCGGCTTCCCCGGTGAGACCGAGGAGGACTTCGAGGAGACGATGCACGTCGTCCGCGAGGCCCGCTTCACCAACGCCTTCACCTTCCAGTACTCCAAGCGCCCCGGGACGCCGGCGGCGGAGATGACGGACCAGGTGCCGAAGGAGGTCGTCCAGGCCCGCTACGACCGGCTGATCGCCCTCCAGGAGGAGATCTCCTGGGAGGAGAACAAGAAGCAGGTCGGCCGGACCCTGGAGATCCTCGTCGCCGAGGGCGAGGGCAAGAAGGACGACCGGACCCAGCGGCTCTCCGGCCGGGCGCCCGACAACCGCCTGGTGCACTTCAGCAAGCCGGACGAGCCGGTGCGCCCGGGCGACACGGTGACCGTCGAGATCACCTACGCCGCCCCGCACCACCTGCTGGCCGAGGGCCCGGTGCTCTCGGTGCGCCGCACCCGGGCCGGCGACGCCTGGGAGAAGCGTCAGGCCAAGCCCGCCGACAAGCCGGCCGGCGTGATGCTCGGCCTGCCGTCCATCGGCGCCCCGGCCGCGCTGCCGCTCGCCGCACCGGCGGGCGGGGCCTGCTGCGGCGACTGACCCGCACGCCCGGCGGACGGCCCGGTGGGAGCTCCGGCTCCCGCCGGGCCGTTCGGCTTCCGGGCTAGAGTGATCCACATGCTGGTAGCCGCCGCCGTGTGCCCCTGTCCGCCGCTGCTCGTCCCGGAGGTCGCCGCGGGGGCGGCGGCCGAACTGGACGCGCTGCGCGCCGCCTGTGACGAGGCGCTGGCGGCACTGGTCGCGGCCGGGCCGCAGCTGGTCGTGGCGGTCGGCACCGGGCCGGTGGCCGAGGTGTGGACCGAGGGCGGGGCCGGTTCCTTCCGCCGCTACGGGGTGCCGCTGGTCGCCAAGCTGCCCGGCGACCGGGTCGAGGGCCCGGAGCTGGCGCCCTCGCTGACCGTCGGCGCCTGGCTGTTGGAGCGCGCCGGGGTGACCCTGCCGACGCACGCCTGCGCGGTGCCCGCCGACGCCCCGGCCGACCGGATGCTCGGTCTCGGCCAGGGCCTGGCCGGGCTCGCCGACCGGGTCGCCCTGCTGGTGCTCGGCGACGGCAGCGCCTGCCGCTCGGTGAAGGCCCCCGGCTACCTCGACGAGCGGGCCGAGGACTTCGACGCGGCGCTGGCCGACGCCCTGGGCTCGGCCGACCTGCCCGCCCTGGCCGCGCTGGACCCGGGCCTGGCCGCCGAGCTCAAGGCCGAGGGGCGGGCGCCCTGGCAGGTGCTGGCCGGCGCCGCCGAGGGCGCCGGCCTGACCGGGCGGCTGGGCTACCGGGAGGCGCCGTACGGGGTCGGGTACTTCGTGGCCTCCTGGTCCTAGGAGGTCCAGGAGGTCCAGGAGGTCCCGGGACGTCCCGGGACGGGGTCCGGCAGCGGTCAGGACCGCGGGGGCCGGCCGTCCCCGCCCGGCCCGGGCTTGTGGGCGAAGTCGCCGACGGCGTCCTTCGCCTTGCCGGCGCCGTGTTCGATCCGGTCGCTGTACTTGCCCTTGGTCGCCTTGTCGATCGCGCCTCCGGCCTTGTCCACGGCCTTCTCGATCTGGTCGCTGTGCTTGGCCGCGAGCTCGCCGGCCTTCTCCTTGAGCTCCTCGGCCTTGCCCTTGAGGTTGTCCATCAGACCCATGGCGGTCCCAGCCTTCCCTGTCGTCCGTCCGTCCCCGTCCCCTGCACAACGTCCGTGCCCGGCGAAGCGTTCGCCCCCCGGCCGTTCCTCCCGCCGACCGGGGGAGCGGCGGGAGGAACGGCCGGGAACGGCCGCGGTGGCCGTCGTGCTCCCCGGGCCGGCGCGGGCGAGCGGCAGCCCGGTCTCCGGTGCGGCGCGGGTTTTGGGAGACTGGAACGGTGAGCAGCCTCCGTACCCCGCGCGTCGTCTCGATCGTCGGCGCGACCGCCGCCGGAAAGTCCGACCTGGCCGTCGCCATCGCCCGCAGCCTCGACGGCGAGGTGATCAACACCGACTCGATGCAGCTGTACCGGGGCATGGACATCGGCACCGCCAAGCTCACCGTGGCCGAGCGCGGGGGAGTGCCGCACCACCTGATGGACGTCTGGGACGTCACCGAGGCGGCCAGCGTGGCCGAGTACCAGCGGCTGGCCCGGGCCGAGATCGACCGGTTGCTCGCCGCCGGGCGCACGCCCGTCCTGGTCGGCGGCTCCGGGCTGTACGTCCGGGCCGCGATCGACGAGATGGAGTTCCCGGGCACCGACCCGGCGGTCCGGGCCCGGCTGGAGGCGGAGTTGGCGGAGGCCGGCCCGTACGCGCTGCACCGGCGCCTCGCCGAGCTGGACCCGGCGGCCGCCGAGGCGATCCTGACCGGCAACGGGCGCCGGATCGTCCGCGCGCTGGAGGTCATCGAGATCACCGGGCAGCCGTTCACCGCCAACCTGCCGAGCAACACCGCCGTGTACGACGCGGTGCAGATCGGCGTCGCCGTGCCGCGTCCCGAGCTGGACGAGCGGATCACGCTGCGGGTCGACCGGATGTGGGAGGCCGGCCTGCTGGACGAGGTGCGGGCGCTGGAACTGGTCGGGCTGCGCGAGGGGAAGACCGCCTCCCGGGCGCTCGGCTACCAGCAGGTGCTCGCCCACTTCGCCGGCGAGTGCACCGAGGACGAGGCGCGGGCCGAGACCGTCCGGGCGACCAAGCGCTTCGCCCGCCGTCAGGAGTCCTGGTTCCGCCGCGACGACCGGATCCACTGGCTCTCCCGACCGGCCGGCACCGACCCCGTCGAGCTGCTGGAGAACTCCCTCGAACTGATCGACCGTCAGGCGGTTCCGGCCGTATAGGACGGGTTCCGGCCAATTCGGCGGTGCACCTGCGCGCGCAGGTGACCGTGCAGGGCGCACCGGCGGTCACGGCCCGATCACGTGATGGCCACGGATCACCCGTCGACCCCGGTCAGGCCCGGAACGACCCTCTGGACATGCCATCATCGATGCCATAGGAGTCGGCCGAACGGGCCGACCGTGCCCGGCCGCGAGTCCGCTCGTGTCGAACAGTCAGGGGAGGCCGTGTGTCGACGGGTACCGGCCCCGAGCCCGGCCAGAGCGGGAGCGTCACCGCGCCGGCCGAGCAGTTCGACGAGTCGACGATGGGTGACCTCCCCGTGCTGACCGGACTGGAGGCGCCGACCTCGTACGCGGTCGCGCTGCCCGCCCTCGACACCCGCACCCCGCCCGGCGGCGCGGTGCACGAGCGGGAGATCCGCCCGCTGCGCCGGCTGCGCTGGTGGCAGACGCTGCCGATCGCCCTGCTCGGCACCCTCGGCTCGCTGATGTTCGCCTTCCCGCTCGCCTTCGGCTCGGCCGGGGCGCGCGCCACCATGGTCGGGATGCTCGGGCTGCTGCTCACCGCCGCCTCGGTCGGCTGGGGCGCGATGGCCGCCCGGCACGCCGGCTACACCTGGCCGGGTCTGCCGCGCCGGGGCTCCGGACAGCGGGCCGGCTGGAAGGCGATCGTGGTCTACACCCTGATCGCGCTGGCCGCCTGCGCGCTCGCCGTCTGGCGGGTCGCCTACCTGCGCTGACCGGCCCCCGGCTCAGTACCATCGGGGGGTGAGCGCATCCTCTCCCCAGCAGGGCGGCATCCCCTTCTTCAAGGGGCACGGCACCCAGAACGACTTCGTCATCGTCCCGGACCCGGACGGCGCGCTGGAGATCGGTCCTGCGACCGTCGCCGCGCTGTGCGACCGGCGGGCCGGCATCGGCGGGGACGGCCTGCTGCGCGTGGTGCGCTCGGCCGCGGACCCGGCCGCCGCGGGGATGGCCGACCGGGCCGAGTGGTTCATGGACTACCGCAACTCCGACGGCAGCGTCGCCGAGATGTGCGGCAACGGCCTGCGGGTCTTCGCCCGCTTTCTGGTCGAGTCCGGCCTGGCCGAGCCCGGTGAGCTGGCCGTCGCCACCCGTTCCGGGGTGCTCACCGCGACGGTCGCCGAGGCCGCCGAGGACGGTGCGCCCGGCGACGTCACCATCGACATGGGCCGCGCCCGGCTGCCCGGACCGGACGGCATCGAGGTCGCGGTCGGCGAGCGGCGCTGGCCGGCGCTGAACGTCAACATGGGCAATCCGCACGCGGTGGCGTTCGTGGAGAGCCTGGACCACGCCGGCGACCTGTTCGCCGCGCCGCTCACCAGCCCCGCGGGCGCGTACCCGGAGGGCGTCAACGTCGAGTTCGTGGTGGACCGCGGGCCGCGGCACGTCGCGATGCGGGTGCACGAGCGGGGCTCGGGCGAGACCCGCTCCTGCGGCACCGGCGCCTGCGCCGTCGCGGTGGCGGCCATCCGCCGGGACGGCGTCGACCCGGCCGTCACCGGCGAGGCCGTCGCCTACACCGTGGACGTGCTGGGCGGCCGCCTGGTCGTCACCGAGCACCCGGACGGCCGGGTGGAGCTGGCCGGGCCGGCGGTGATCGTGGCCGAGGGACGGCTGGACGAGCGCTGGTGGGAGTCCGTACGCCAGGGCTGACGGCCCGGTTTGCCCAATTCGTGCGGTGACGAATCCCCCCGATCGGGTGATACCGCTCGCGGACGGGAACCACGGCGTCGCGGAACGTGCTCTGCTCGGTAGCATGGACCACCGGGTCGATCACCCCTGGGAGGGGTAGCACGATCACCCCCTCTGGAGGGGCCGCGCCCGGCGACGTTGCCGGAGGTGCCGATGACCATCGAAGCCGGGCAGTCCCTGACGGGACAGCCGACGACCGTACGGCAGGCCGGGGCCAGGAGGCCCCTCGGAGAGCTGGGCCGGGCCGCCCTGGGCCGGGCCGGCCGGGCCGCGTTACTGGCCACCGGCCGGCCGCTCGTGCCGGACGCCCTGGAGCCGCTCGTCCGGGTCCACCGCCTGCACCACCCGCAGGCCGACCTCGGCCTGCTCGCCCGGGCGTACCGGCTCGCCGAGGCCAGCCACCGCGGCCAGAAGCGCAAGAGCGGCGAGCCGTACATCACCCACCCGCTGGCCGTGACCATGATCCTGGCCCAACTCGGCGCCGGGACCACCACACTGGTCGCCTCGCTGCTCCACGACACCGTCGAGGACACCGAGTTGACGCTGGACCAGGTCGGCGCCGGCTTCGGGCCCGAAGTCGCCTACCTGGTCGACGGGGTGACGAAACTGGAGAAGGTCGACTTCGGCGCCGCCGCCGAGGCCGAGACCTTCCGCAAGATGCTGGTCGCCACCGGGGACGACGTCCGGGTGATGGTGATCAAGCTGGCCGACCGGCTGCACAACATGCGCACCATCCGGCACATGAAGCCGGCCAGCCAGGTGCGGATCGCCAAGGTCACCCGGGACGTGCTGATCCCGCTCGCCGAGCGGCTCGGCATCCAGGTGCTCAAGGCGGAGTTGGAGGACATCGTCTTCGCCACCCTGCACCCGGAGGAGCACGCCCGCACCCGCGCCCTGGTGGCGGCTCACGAGACCGAGCCGGGCACCGTGCTGGAGCCGTTCGCCCGGCAGTTGGCCCGGCAGCTGACCGAGGCCGGGGTGGCCGCCGAGGTGACCGTGCGGCCCCGGCACTGCGTCTCGCTGCACCGGGTGCTGCTCAAGCGGTCCGGCGTGCCCGGGCCGGACGGTCGGCCGTCGGGGCCGCGGCCGGCCGACTTCGGGCGGCTGCTGGTGGTGGTCGAGGAGAACGCCGACTGCTACGCCGTGCTCGGCGAACTGCACACCTGCTGGACGCCGCTGCCCGGGGAGTTCAAGGACTTCGTGGCCGCCCCCAAGTTCAACCTCTACCAGTCGCTGCACACCGCCGTGGCGCTGAGCGGCGGCGCGGTGGTCGAGGTGCTGGTCCGCACCCGCCGGATGCACGAGGTCGCGGAGACCGGGGTGGTCGCCCTGGGCGACCCGTCCCCGGCCGCCGCCGCCCAGGACACCGACGAGCTGGACCGCACCGACCCGGCCCGGCCGGGCTGGCTCAGCCGGCTGCTGGAGTGGCAGCAGGAGACGCCCGACCCGGACGCCTTCTGGTCCACGCTCACCGCCGACCTGGCCGGCGACCGCGAGATCACCGTGGTGACGGAGAGCGGCGAAACGCTTCAGCTGCGGGCCGGCGCCACCTGTGTGGACGCCGCCTACCTGCTCGGCGAGGAGACCGGCCACCGGTGTATCGGCGTCCGGGTCAACGGACGGCTCAGCGCGCTCTCCACCGTGCTGGAGGACGGCGACCTGATCGCGGTGCTCACCGAGACCCTCCCGGCCGGCGGCGGACAGCCCTCCGGCCCCGCCCCGGAGTGGCTGGCGCACGCCCGCACCCCCGCCGCCCGGCTGGCCATCGAACGCTGGCTGGCCGACCCGCCGGCCCGGCTGCCCGCCGTCCGCACCGGTCCGGCCGCGGCCCAGCCCGCCCCGCCCGGCCGCCGCACCGCCGAGAAGCGGGCCGCCCCGGTCACGGTGACCGGACGGCCCGGGGCGGCCGTACGGCTGGCGCGCTGCTGCACGCCGGTCCCGCCGGACGAGGTGGCCGGCTACCCGATCCGCGGCGGCGCGGTGGCCGTGCACCGCACCGGCTGTCCCGCGGGGGAGCGGATGCGGGCGGACGGGCGGGCCGCGCTGGAGGTCCACTGGCGGCCGCAGGACGCCCCGGCGGCCGGGCACCGGGTCACCCTGCGGGCCGAGGCGCTGAACCGGCCCCGGCTGCTGGCCGACCTCACCGCGGCGATCTCCGCCGCGGGCGTCGGCATCGTCTCGGCCGAGGTCGAGCCGCCGCAGGAGTCGAGGGTCCGGCACACCTACACCGTCGAACTGCCCGAGCCGCGCGCGCTGCCGCGCCTGATGCGCGCGATGCTGCGGGTCTCCGGGGTGTACGACGTCGACCGCCCGCACGCCCCGGAGGGCGGCCCGACCCCGCCCCGCCCGGCCGCGGCCCGGCCGTCCGACCGGAAATGGGGATGACCGGCCCGCGCCGGGCGTGCGACCATCATGGGGAATTCACGGCCGGTCCACGGCGTTCCAGGGCACAGGTGCCCCGGTGGCACCGAGGACCCGAGGGGTAGCTCACCCCGCCCGGCGGTAAACCGGGGCGGCAGCTGGGCAGACTCCGCAGGGGACCGCCCGGCGGTCCCCGAAGGCCACCCGTACCAGCGAGCCAAAGGACAGAATGACCTCCACGTTCGACACCCGCGACCACGCCGACGCTCCGCGCCGCTTCGACGGTCAGCGGGCGGAAGCCCTCATGGACGAGGACCTCGCGGCCATCGACGAGGACCTCGGCCACCACTACGACGGAGACCAGTACGACCGCAGCGAGCGCGCCGCCCTGCGCCGGGTCGCCGGTCTCTCCACCGAACTCGAGGACGTCACCGAGGTCGAGTACCGCCAGCTCCGCCTGGAGCGCGTAGTGCTCGTCGGCGTCTGGACCGACGGCACGCTGGAGGAGGCGGAGAACTCCATGGCGGAGCTCGCCGCGCTCGCCGAGACCGCCGGCTCCGAGGTGCTGGACGGCGTCATCCAGCGCCGCGACAAGCCCGACGCGGCCACCTACATCGGCTCCGGCAAGGCGCAGGAGCTGCGCGACATCGTCGCCTCCACCGGCGCCGACACCGTGGTCTGCGACGGTGAGCTCACCCCGGGCCAGCTGATCCACCTGGAGGACGTGGTCAAGGTCAAGGTCGTCGACCGGACGGCCCTGATCCTGGACATCTTCGCCCAGCACGCCAAGTCCCGGGAGGGCAAGGCGCAGGTCTCGCTCGCGCAGATGCAGTACATGCTGCCGCGCCTGCGCGGCTGGGGTCAGTCGCTGTCCCGGCAGATGGGTGGTGGTGGCTCCGGCTCGTCCGGCGGCGGCATGGCCACCCGCGGTCCCGGTGAGACCAAGATCGAGACCGACCGGCGCCGGATCCGCGAGAAGATGGCGAAGCTCCGCAAGGAGATCGCCGACATGAAGAAGGGCCGCGACACCAAGCGCCAGGAGCGCCGGCGCCACCAGGTGCCGTCGGTGGCCATCGCCGGGTACACCAACGCCGGCAAGTCGTCCCTGCTCAACCGGCTCACCGGCGCGGGCGTGCTGGTGGAGAACGCGCTGTTCGCCACCCTGGACCCGACCGTCCGCCGGGCCCAGACCCCGAGCGGGCGGGTCTACACCCTGGCGGACACCGTCGGCTTCGTCCGGCACCTGCCGCACCACCTGGTCGAGGCCTTCCGCTCGACCATGGAGGAGGTCGCCGACGCGGACCTCATCCTGCACGTGGTGGACGGCTCGCACCCCGAGCCGGAGACCCAGCTGGCCGCCGTCCGCGAGGTCATCGTCTCGGTCGACGCGCAGACCGTGCCGGAGATCGTAGTGATCAACAAGGCGGACGCCGCCGATCCGCACGTGCTGCAGCGGCTGCTCCGCCGCGAGCCGCACGCCATCGTGGTGTCGGCCCGCAGCGGCGCGGGCATCGAGGAGCTGCTCAAGCTCATCGACGACGAGCTGCCGCGACCGGCCGTCGAGGTGCGGGCCCTGGTGCCCTACACCCAGGGCGCGCTGGTCTCCCGGGTGCACGCGGAGGGCGAGCTGCTCTCCACCGAGCACACCGGCGAGGGCACGCTGCTGCACGCCAAGGTGCCGGCCGAGCTGGCCGCCGAGCTGGAGCACTTCACGGTGGCCCTGCAGGGCTGAGGCCGTCCGAGCGGTGCGAAGGGCCCCCGGGACCGGTTCCCGGGGGCCCTTCGCATGCGTCTCCGCGGGGCCGCGTCGCGGGGTCGGCGCGGCTCAGCGGACGTTCTTGGCGAAGTAGTCGAAGGCCTGTTTCGCCTGGTCCTGCAGCGAGGGGCCGGCCTGGTACCCGGCCGGGCCGCGGTCGCCGATCGCGCCGACGCTGATCAGGTTGGGCTTGCCGTCCCTGGTGACGAACCAGCCGCCGCCGCTGGAGCCGGCGGTCATGGTGCAGCCGATCACGTACATCGGCGGGCGGGTCCGGTCGAAGGAGAGCCGGGCGGGCGGGACCGGGGAGTCGCAGTGGTTCAGCTCGGTGCCGTCGAAGGGCCGCTCGGCCGGGTAGCCGTAGGCGGCGGCCGAGGTGATCTGGTCGCGCGGGGCGTTGAACCAGACCGGGACCGAGCCGCCGACCGTCTCCTCCAGGGACGGGCCGGCGTCGCCCTCGGCGCGCACCCGCAGGATGCCGTAGTCGAACTGGTTGTGGGCGCCGACGCCGCTCTCCTGGAGCCAGGTCGGCGACACCAGCGCGCGCACCGCCGTCCACCGGCCGTACGGGGCGGCCTGGGCGTCGGGGTACGGCTTGCCGTGGTTCGCCCGGCCGTCCCGGTTGAAGCCGGGCACGAAGACCAGGTTCTTCAGCCAGCCGCCGCCCTTGCCGTCGTGCAGGCAGTGCGCGGCGGTGTAGACGAGGTTGCTGCGGCCGGGGTTGACCGGGTCGGCGACCACGGTGGCGGAGCAGGCCGCGTCGCCCTGCAGGGTGGTCGCGAAGAGCCGGCCGACCAGGGCGGTGGCCTGGCCGTACGGGTGCGGCTGCGGCGCGGCCGGGACGGCGGCGGGCGGGGCGTCCCGTTCGACTCCGGGGGCCGCGGGGGAGGCGAGCGAGTACTCCGGGGTGGGCCGGGGCTTGGCGGCGTCCATCCGGGCGGCCGACCAGTAGCCCCGGGCCGTGTCGTTGGCGAACCTGCTGTCCGCGAGGTACTTCGTCCAGTCCTCCAGCTTCCAGCCGGTCAGGTCGCCCAGGCTGGTGGGCGCGGACTTGGGGAGGGCGGGGGGCGGGGTGGCCGGCCTGGCGGGACCGTCCGGGCCGCAGGCCGCCGCGGCGAGGGCGGTCAGGGCGAACAGCGCGGCGCCGGCCGGCCGGGCCCGGCGCCCCCGGTCGGTGGTCCTCGGCATGCTGCATCGTCCCCCGTGCTGTGCTGGTGTTCCCGTCCGGCCGCCCCCCGATGGCGGCCACTGCTCCGACGGCTACTGCTTCCTGGAGATCCAGTCCAGGGCCTGCTTGGCGACCGACTCCAGGTACGGGCCGCTGAGCGAGGTGTGGTCCTGGGTGCCGATCGAGGTGTTGCTGACCAGGGCGGTCTTCCCGTCGGGCATGGTGGCGAACCAGCCGCCGCCGCTGGAGCCCTGGGTCATGGTGCAGCCGATGGTGAGCATCGAGGGCCGCTTGGCGTCGAAGGAGAGCCGGGTCGGCTTGCCGCCGTCGCACTTGTACAGCTCCTGGCCGTCGAACGGCTTGAGCAGCGGGTAGCCGACGGCGGACACGCCGAGCTTGTCGCGCGGGGCGTCGAACCACACCGGGACGGCCGAACCGACCGTCTCCTCCAGGGACTTGCCGGTGTCGTTCTGGTTGTGCACGCGCATCACGGCGAAGTCGTACTGGTTGGCGGCGTCGCCGGTGCCGCCGCCCTCGACCATCCACTGCGGCGAGGTGGTGACCTGGTCGGCCCACCAGGTGCCGAGCGGGGCCAGGTCGGACAGCGGCGCGCGCTTGCCGCCGCTGGAGGCGCCCGAGTTGTTGTAGGCGGGCACGAACACCAGGTCCTTGTAGTAGCTCCCGCCCTTGCCCTCGTGCACGCAGTGGCCGGCCGTCCAGACCAGGTTGCTCTTGCCGGGGTGCTGCGGGTCGGCGATCACCGTCGCCGAGCAGTTGCCGCGGCCGCCCTTGGCGGAGAAGAACACCTTGCCGGAGGGCTGCTTGGTGTACGGGCGCGGCACCGCGACGGCCTTGACCACCGGCGGCTCGGGGTCGGTCACACCGTCGTCCGTGGCGGGTGAGGGGGTGGCCGGGGCGGGCTTGACGGCGGGCGGGGCCGGGTCGGCGGGCTTGGAGTCGCCCATCGTGTCCGGGTCCCAGAAGTCCTTCACCACCGGGTTGTTGAAGACGTGCTTGGAGGCCCAGCTGTCCCAGTCCTCGAACTTCCACTTCTTCAGGCCGTCCCAGGTCTTCGGCAGGCCCTCCAGCAGGCTGGTCGGCAGGCCGGACGGGAGGGTGATCCCGCCGATCACGCCGCCTCCGCCGGTGGCGCCGCTCGCCGCGGCCGAGGCGGGCGGCGGCGCGGCGCTGCCCCCGCCGTCGCCCGCCGGGCCGTCAGGCCCGCAGGCGCTCACGGCGAGCAGGCTCCCCGCGACCACGGCGGCGGCCAGGGCTGACCGGTGGATCGTAGGCATCTGTGCGCTTCCCCCTGTGCTCGGTCTGTGCTGGGTCGGTCTGTGGCTGGGTCGGTCCGTGCTGGGCCGGTCGGCGCCGGTCGGCCGGTGACGGGTCGTCCGTGCGCGGCCGGTCCGTGGTGCGGCGGCCCGCTGCCCTGGAGTCTTCCACCGCGGAGGAGGACGGCCGTGCCCGCCCCCCGGGTTGCGGTACCGGCCGGGGGTCACCGATCCGTGACGCGGGCCCGGTCGACTCGTGGGCGCAGCAGGGCCTTTCGCCCCGTTGGTGGACAATGCCCGATCTTCACCCGGACGAGTGAGTCGTCCTTGTGATCACCCCTCAGGGATAGGTAACCCTTACCTGACGCGACGGTGCGAGTGCCCGCCGACCCCTCCACCACAGTGCGCGTCCGCACCCCCACGCGCCCCAAGGAGCAGCCTTGAGCACCGCCCTCACCGGAGCCCCGCCCGAACCGCCGCAGCCCACGGAGCCCCCTCGGGAACCGGCGGCAGCGCCGACGCCCGGAGCGACGAGCGACCAGCGCACGGTGGGGGCGCCCCCGGCCGAAGGCGGGCGGAGGGCCCCGGAGGGCGGGCCGCTCCGGCCCGCGGACGGGCCGGGAGGACAGGTGCCGGTGCAGGTTCCGGTGCCTGCGCTGGTGCCGGGCCCCGAGCACCCCGACCCGCTGCTGCACCCCGACCCCGCCGTCGCCGCCGAACAGGCCGCCGTGGAAGCCCTGTTGCGCTGCTGGACGCGGGAGACCGGAGCCCGGCCCGGGCCGGACGCCCGGCTGCGGATCGCCGTCCTCGGCGGCGCCGCCCGGCTCACCGCGCCGGTCCGCTACTGGTCGCCCGGCGGCTGGCACCGCTTCGGACCGGCCACCCTCGCGGCCGGGGAGGGCGGTGTCCTGGGAGAGGGGGCCGACGCCCCGGTGGACGCCGTCACCGCCGCCGCGCTGCTCGCCGCCGCGGCCGCCGACCGGCCCGACCCCGGGCAGGTCGCCGACCTCGCCGCCCGGGTCGCCGACTCGGTCGTCCGCACCGCCGAGATCCTCGCCCACCGCCGTACCGGCGCCGTGCCCGGCGGCCCGGAGCGCTCGCACTTCCTGGCCGCCGAGCAGTCCCTCCTGCTCGGCCACCCGTTGCACCCCACCCCGAAGAGCCGCGACGGCCTCGGCCCGGCCCAGAGCGCCGCCTACTCGCCCGAACTGCACGGCTCCTTCCGACTCCACTGGTACGCGGTGTCCCACGAGCTGCTCGCGGCTGGCTCCGCCGTCTCCGAGAGCGCCGAACGGCTCACCGCCGGCCTGCTCGCCGGAGCCCTCGCGCTGCCGCCCGGCACCGCCGCCCTGCCGCTACACCCCTGGCAGGCCCGCGAACTCGCCCACCGCCCGGCCGTCGCCGCACTGCTCGCCGACGGGCTGCTGCACGACCTGGGGCCGGCCGGCGAGCCCTGGCACCCCACCTCCTCGGTGCGCACCGTCTACCGGCCCGGCACCCCCTGGATGCTCAAGCTCTCGCTCGGCCTGCGGATCACCAACTCCCGCCGGGAGAACCTGCGCAAGGAACTGCACCGCGGCCTGGAGATGCACCGGCTGCTGGAGAGCGGGCTGTCCGCCGAGTGGCGGGCCGCCCACCCCGGCTTCGACATCGTCCGCGACCCGGCCTGGATCGGCGTCGACCACCCGGACCTCGGCGACCCGGGCGGCCTGGACACCGTATTGCGCGCCCAGCCCTTCGCACCCGCCGAGCGCGCGCTGTGCGTCGCCGGGCTGGTCGCCGAGCAGCCGCTCGGCACCGGGGACACCGTGCCGTCCCGGCTCGGCGACATCCTGCGGGCGCTCGCCGCGCGGTGCGGGCGCCCGCTGTGGACCGTCGCCGCCGAATGGTTCCTGCGCTACCTGGACGCCGTCGTCCTGCCCGTCCTGTGGCTGGACGGCCGGGGCGGCATCGCCCTGGAGGCGCACCAGCAGAACAGCCTCGTCCTGCTGGACGACGACGGCTGGCCGAGCGGCGGCCGCTACCGCGACAACCAGGGCTACTACTACCGGGAGAGCGCCGCCGAGCGGCTCACCGCCCGGCTGCCCGGGCTCGGCGCCGACAGCGACACCTTCCTGCCGGACCCGGTGATCGACCACCACTTCGCCTACTACCTGGGCATCAACCACGTCCTCGGCCTGATCGGCGCCTTCGGCTCCCAGCGACTGGCCGACGAAACGGTGCTGCTGGCCGCGCTGCGGCGGTTCCTGGCCGGACCGCGGGCCGCCGCCACCGGCTCGGCGCTGCCCGGGCTGCTGCTGGACGCGCCCACGCTGCCCTGCAAGGCCAACCTGCTCACCCGGATCAACGGCATGGACGAGCTGGTCGGCCCGGTCGCCGGCCAGTCCGTCTACGTGGACATCCCCAACCCGGTGGCGGGCGACTGATGTGGGACGACCTGCCCGGGTGGGGCGCGATCCCCACCCCGGCCGGCGAGTTCCGGCTCGGCCCGGTCCGGCTGCCCGCCGACCTGGAGCTGCTCGCCGGGTGGATGAACGACCCCGAGGTCGCCGCCTTCTGGGAACTCGCCGGGCCGCCCGAGGTCACCGGCCGGCACGTGCGGGCCCAGCTGGACGGCGACGGCCGCAGCGTGCCCTGCCTCGGCCTGCTCGACGGGGAGCCGATGAGCTACTGGGAGGTCTACCGCGCCGACCTCGACCCGCTGGCCGCGCACTACCCGGCCCGGCCGCACGACACCGGCCTCCACCTGCTGCTCGGCCCCTCCGCCAGCCGCGGGCGGGGGCTGGGCGCCGTCCTGCTGGCCGCCCTGACGGAGCGGATCCTGCGCCGCCGGCCGTCCTGCGAACGGGTCGTCGCCGAGCCGGACGTCCGCAACCGGCGCTCGGTCCGGGCCTTCGAACGGGCCGGGTTCCGGGTGGCGGCCGAACTCGACCTGCCCGACAAGCGTGCCGCGCTGATGGTGCGGGCCCGAGCGCCCCGGGCCGCCTGCGCACCCTGAGTCCCCTGAGCTGCTCGAGCCGTTTGAGCCGTTTGAGCCGCGCCGGCGTGGCCCGCCCGACCCGCCCGACCCGCCTGATCCGTCCGATCCCGACCGGCCCGACCCGGCCGACCCCGACCCGCGCCTGACGAGGACTACCCCGTGAACACCCCAGCATCCCCGCCGCCCTACGACCTGCTCGGCGTCGGCATCGGACCGTTCAACCTCTCGCTCGCCGCGCTCGCCGAGCCCGTCCCCGGCCTGCGCACGCTCTTCTGCGACCAGCGGCCGGAGTTCCGCTGGCACCACGGGATGCTGGTGGACGGGGCCCGGATGCAGGTGCCGTTCCTCGCCGACCTGGTCTCGCTGGTGGACCCGACCAACCCGTGGTCCTTCCTCAACTACCTGCGCGAGCAGGACCGGCTGTTCCCGTTCTACTTCGCCGAGCGCTTCCAGCTGCCGCGCCGCGAGTACGACCACTACTGCCGCTGGGCCGCCGAGCGGCTGGCCAACTGCCGCTTCGGCACCGAGGTCACCGCCCTGCACCGGGAAGGCTCCGGCTACCGGGTCGAGTTGACCGACACCGCGACCGGGCGGCGCTCCTCGGTACGGGCCCGCAACCTCGCCCTCGGCGTCGGAACCCGCCCCGTGCTGCCCGAGGCCTTCGCGGGGCTCGCCGGCCATCCGCGGGTCTTCCACTCCGCCGACTACCTGGACCGCCGCGCCGACCTGGCCGGTGCCCGGGACCTCACCGTGGTCGGCAGCGGACAGTCCGGCGCCGAGGTCTTCCTCGACCTGCTCCGCCGCCACGAGGGCGACGGCGTCCGGCTGCGCTGGCTCACCCGCACCCGGGCGCTCGCGCCCATGGAGTACTCCAAACTCGGCCTGGAGCACTTCACCCCCGACTACACCCGCTACTTCCACGGCCTGCCCGGTCCCGTCCGGGACGCCCTGGTCACCGCCCAGTGGCAACTGCACAAGGCAGCCAGCGCCGAGACCCTCGCGGAGATCCACGACCACCTCTACGAGCGCACCATCGGCCGCCCGATCGACGCCGCCCCGGTCGAGATCACCCCCGGCACCGCCGTCACCGACGCCCGCCCCGGCCCCTGCGGCGGCCTCGAACTGCACTGCCGACACACCGACTCCGGCGCCGAGCACGTCCTGCGCACCGACGCCGTGGTGCTCGCCACCGGCTACCGGGCCGCCCGCCCGGCCGCGCTCGAACCGCTCGCCGACCTGATCGACTGGGACGAGCACGGGCGCTACCGGGTCGACCTCGACCACCGGGTCGCCACCCGGCCCGGGCTCACCGGCGGCCTCTACGTCCAGAACGCCGAGCTGCACACCCACGGTGTCGGCACGCCCGACCTCGGGCTCGGCGCCCACCGGGCCGCCGTGATCCTCAACGCCGTCACCGGGCGGACCGTCCACCGGCTGCCCGGCCGCACCGCCTGGACCGGCTTCGCGCCGCCCGTCGCGGCGCCGGCCAACCAGGCGTCGGCCAACCAGGCACCGGCCGCCCAGGCACCGTCGGTCCCCGCGTCCCCCGAGCAGACCCCCGTCCTCCCCCGCCCCCAGGAGCTGACCCGTGCCGCAACAGCCGGCCGCTGAACCGCCGCTCTACCTGCCCCCTCACCTCACCGCCGGGCACTGGCAGCGGGCCGGCCGCGCCCTGCTGGCCAAGATGCTCGGCGAGTTCGCCTACGAGGAGCTGCTCAAACCCGTCCCCGGGGCCCTCGACGGCGAGTACCTGCTGAAGCTGCCGGAGGCCGAGTACCGCTTCACCGCCCGGCGCGGCGCCTACGACGGCTGGCAGGTCGACCCGGAGTCGATCCGCTGCTCCCGCCCGGACGGCCTGGACCCGCTGCGCTTCCTCCCGTACGCCCGCGAGACCCTCGGGATGCGCGGCGAGACCACCGCCCACCTGATCCGCGAGCTCTCCGCCACCCTGACCGCCGACGCCCGCCAGCTCGCCACCGCGCTCACCGCCGCCGAACTCGCCGAACTCGACCACGCCGCGCTGGAGGGCCGCCAGGGCGGCCACCCGTGGATCGTCCCCAACAAGGGCCGGATCGGCTTCTCGGCCGGCGACGCCGCCCGCTGGGCCCCGGAGGCCCGCAGCCCCCGCCCGCTGCCCTGGATCGCCGTGCACCGCCGGCTCGCCCAGTACCGCGGCGTGCCCGGCCTGGAGCGCCCCGAGCAGCTGTACGCCCGCGAGCTGGACGACCCGGACGCACTGCGCGCCGCGCTCGGCCCGGACGCCGACGACTACCTGCTGCTGCCCGTCCACCCCTGGCAGTGGGACGAGACGGTCCTGCCGCTGTTCGCGCCCTGGATCGCCTCCGGCGAGATCGTCCCGCTGCCCTCCGACGGCGACCCACGGCTGCCCCAGCAGTCCATCCGCTCCTTCTTCAACACCGCCCGCCCCGAGCGCTGCACCGTCAAGCTGCCGCTGTCCATCCTCAACACCCTGGTCTGGCGCGGTCTGCCCACCGAACGCACCCTCGCCGCGCCCGCCGTCACCGCCTGGCTGCACGGCCTGCGCGACGCCGACCCGTTCCTGCGCGACGAGTGCCGGGTCGTCCTTCTCGGCGAGATCGCCTCCGTCACCGTCGACCACCCGTTGTACGGGGAGATGCCCGAGGCGCCCTACCAGTACAAGGAACTGCTCGGCGCGATCTGGCGCGAACCGCTCGGCCCCTTCCTCGACGACGGCGAGCGCGCCCGCACCCTGGCCGCCCTGCTGCAGACCGGCTCCGACGGGCGGGCCCTCGCCGCCGAGCTGATCGCCCGCTCCGGGCTCACCCCCGCCGAGTGGACCGGCCGGCTGTTCGCCGCGATGCTGCCGCCGTTGCTGCACTTCCTCTACCGCTACGGACTGGTCTTCTCCCCGCACGGCGAGAACGCCATCGTGGTCTTCGACGAGCGGGACACCCCGGCCCGGCTCGCGGTCAAGGACTTCGTGGACGACGTCAACCTCAGCTCGCACGACCTCCCCGAGCTGCGCGACCTGCCCGCCGAGGTGGCCGACGTGCTGCTCCGGGAAGGCGCGCAGGGGCTCTGCCAGTTCATCCACTCCGGGCTGTTCATCGGCGTCTTCCGCTACCTCGCCCCGCTGCTGGAGGCGCACACCGGACTGCCCGAGGCCGAGTTCTGGGCCCTGCTGCGGGCCGGGATCCGCCGCCACCAGGACCGCTTCCCCGAGCTGAGCGAGCGCTTCGAGCTGTTCGACCTGTTCCGGCCCCGGATCGACCGGCTCTGCCTCAACCGCAACCGGCTGCTCCTGGACGGCTACCAGGACCGCCCGCACCGCCCGCACGCCGCCCGGTTCGGGACCGTGCCGAACGCGCTGGTGGAGGTGGACGTGCGGCCGTCCGCGCGAGGGGCCCGGATTGTCACCCCCGCCCCGTAGGGTGGGAGCGTCATGACGAACGACTCCGAATCCCAGCTCGCGGCGGACCACGGCGAAGACGCCGACGAGCCCGTCGCCGTCCCGCGCTCGCGGATCCCCGACCTGCTGCACGCCGCCGTGGCGGCCGTCGGCGGCGTCGAGCGCCCCGGTCAGGTCCGGATGGCCGAGGCCGTCGCCGACGCCGTCGACCACGGCGAGCACCTGCTCGTCCAGGCCGGCACCGGCACCGGGAAGTCCCTCGCCTACCTGGTGCCCGCGCTCGCCCACGGGGACCGCGTGGTGATCGCCACCGCCACCCTGGCGCTGCAGCGCCAGCTGGTGGAGCGGGACCTGCCGCGCACCGTCGAGGCGCTGCACCCGGCGCTGCGCCGCCGCCCGCTGTTCGCGATGCTCAAGGGCCGCTCCAACTACCTGTGCCTGCACCGGGCCAACGAGGGCACCCCGAGCGACGAGGGCGAGGGCCTGTTCGACCCGGTGGACGCGCTCGGCGGGCCCACCGGCAAGCTCGGGCAGGACGTGCTGCGGCTGCGCGACTGGGCCGAGGAGACCGACACCGGGGACCGCGACGACCTCAGCCCCGGCGTCTCCGACAAGGCCTGGGCCCAGCTGTCGGTCACCTCCAAGGAGTGCCTGGGCGCCACCCGCTGCGCGTACGGGCAGGAGTGCTTCGCCGAGAAGGCGCGGGAGCGGGCCAAGCTGGCCGACGTGGTGGTCACCAACCACGCGATGCTCGCGATCGACGCGATCGAGGGCGCGCCGGTGCTGCCCGAGCACGGACTGCTGATCGTCGACGAGGCCCACGAGCTGGTCAACCGGGTCACCGGCGCGGCCACCGCCGAGCTGACCGTCGGCGCGGTCAACCGGGCCGTGAAGCGGGCCGCCCGGCTCGCCAACGAGAAGGCCGTGGACGCCCTGCAGGCCGCCGCCGAGAACTACCACGGCCTGATGGAGACCGCCCAGCCCGGCCGGGTCGAGGAACTGCCCGAGTACCTGGCGTACGCGGTCACCGCGATCCGGGACGCCTCCCGCCAGGTGATCACCTCGCTGGGCGAGACCAGGGACAAGGGGCTCAGCGACGAGGACGCCGTCCGCAAGCAGGCGATGGCCTCGGCCGAGACGCTGCACGAGACCGCCGAGCGGCTGCTGGAGGACTCCGAGTACGACGTGGTCTGGATCGAGCGCAGCGACCGCTACGGGCTGGGCACCGCCTCGCTGCGGGTCGCCCCGCTGAGCGTCTCCGGGCTGCTGCGGGAGGGGCTGTACAAGGAGCGCTCGGTCGTCCTCACCTCGGCCACGCTCAAGCTCGGCGGGGACTTCAACGGTGTCGCGGCCTCCGTCGGCCTGCCCTCCGAGACCCGGCTGCCGGACGTCCGCACGGCCGGGGACAATCCGGAGCCCGGCCCGGGGTTCGGCGAGGACGCGGTGCAGTACTGGCGCGGGATCGACGTCGGCTCCCCGTTCAAGTACCCCAAGCAGGGCATCCTGTACGTCGCCAGGCACCTGGCCGATCCCGGGCGCGATCCCGAACGGCCGGACATGCTGGACGAGTTGGCCGAACTGATCGGCGCGGCCGGCGGGCGGACGCTGGGGCTGTTCTCCTCGATGCGCGGCGCCCAGACGGCCGCCGAGGCGATGCGCGAGCGGCTGGACCAGCGGATCCTGCTCCAGGGGGAGGACACCCTGGGCGAGTTGATCCGGGACTTCGCCGCGGACGCGTCCACCTGCCTGTTCGGCACGCTCTCGCTCTGGCAGGGCGTGGACGTGCCCGGCTCGTCCTGCCAGCTGGTCGTGATGGACCGGATCCCGTTCCCGCGGCCGGACGACCCGCTGATGAGCGCCCGTCAGAAGGACGTCGAACAGCGCGGCGGGAACGGCTTCATGGCGGTCGCGGCGACGCACGCGGCGCTGCTGATGGCGCAGGGCGCGGGCCGGCTGGTGCGCGCGGCGGACGACCGGGGCGTGGTCGCGGTGCTCGACCCGCGGGTGGAGACCAAGCGGTACGGGGGCTTCTTCCGCTCCTCGATGCCCGAGTTCTGGTACACCACGGACCGCAACCAGGTGCGCCGCTCGCTGGCGGCGATCGACGCCTCGGCGGCGCCGGTGCGGCCGGTGGAGAAGCGCGGCTGAGGAGGAACGCCGGAACGGCAACGCCGGAGCGGCAAACGCCGGAGGGGCTCCCCGCGGGTGCGGTGGAGCCCCTTCCCGGTGTCCGTGGCCCGGTCCGTGTCCGGCCGGGTGCGCCGCCCCGTGCCGTGCGGGCGGCAGGCGGCGGGCGCTCAGAGGCGGCGCAGGACCGCGACGACCTTGCCCAGGATGGTCGCGTTGTCGCCGTTGATCGGCTCGTACGCCGGGTTGTGCGGCATCAGCCAGATCCGGCCGTCCTCGCGCTTGAGCCGCTTGACGGTGGCCTCGCCGTCGATCATCGCGGCCACGATGTCGCCGTTCTCGGCGACCGGCTGGCGGCGCACCGTGACCCAGTCGCCGTCGCAGATGGCGGCCTCGATCATCGAGTCGCCGCGCACGGTGAGCGCGAACAGCTCGCCCTCGCCGACCAGCTGGCGGGGCAGCGGGAAGACGTCCTCGACCGTCTGCTCGGCCAGGATCGGCCCGCCGGCCGCGATCCGGCCCACCAGCGGCACGTAGGAGGTGGACGGCCGGCCGGCCGTCTCGGCGGTGTTGGGACGGGCCACCTCGACGCCGCGGACCTCGTAGGCGCGCGGACGGTGCGGGTCCCGGCGGAGGAAGCCCTTGCGCTCCAGGGCCATCAGCTGGTGGGCCACCGAGGAGGTGCTGGACAGGCCGACGGCCTGGCCGATCTCGCGCATGGACGGCGGGTACCCCCGGCGCTGGACGGAATCCCGGATGACCTCGATCACCCGGCGCTGGCGCTCGGTGAGGCCGGCCTCGTCGGTCCGGATGCCGGGGGGGCGGCCGGGCGTCGCGCGGGCCGGCGCGGGGTGGGCGTCATCCAGGGCGGGGGAGTGTTCGATCGGCTGGTCGGGCACCCGGTTCGAGCCGGAAAGGGCCGTGCCGGAGAGCCGGTGGTCTTCGCTGCGGTCCATGCTGATGTCCACACTCTGCTGATTCGTGGTGCGCTGCCCCACCTTGAACTGGGAGTGTTCCTGCACCGGGATGGTGTTGCTTTCGATCGTGTTCACGGCGGCCCCTCTCGACGGCTGTCCTCTCCCTTTTCCAGCCCAACGCACCGCCTATCGAAAGGTTGCGCCAAACACACGTTCGAGTGAATTATTCGGGAGTTGGCTGACTCGATCAAGGCTTTGTTGTACATCGAGTAAATGTTCGACCGGAAGTCGACTCCGGCAGTCTAATCGGCGTCGACACGCCAGGGGTGGTGCTTCCCCCGAAGGCCTAGATGTAGTGGCTACAGTCCTCTCCGTGCCCAGTACTAGTGGTCGCCCGCATGATCGGCTTGCCGAGAGCGGGGGCACATCGCTTAGACTCGACCGGTCCGCACGATCTGCCAGGGAGGGATCCCGAGGTGCACTGCCCCTTCTGCCGGCACTCCGACAGCCGCGTTGTCGACAGCCGGACCACCGAGGACGGCAGCTGTATCCGGCGCCGCCGGCAGTGCCCTGACTGCGGCCGCCGCTTCACCACGGTGGAGACGGCCGCGCTGATGGTCATCAAGCGCAGCGGCGTCACCGAGCCGTTCTCCCGGCAGAAGGTCATCACCGGCGTCCGCAAGGCCTGCCAGGGCCGACCGGTCACCGAGGACGCGCTGGCCCAGCTCGGCCAGCGAGTCGAGGAGTGCGTGCGCGCCAGCGGCAGCGCCGAGCTGACCACCCACGACGTGGGCCTGGCCATACTCGGCCCGCTCAAGGAACTCGACGTGGTCGCGTACCTGCGCTTCGCCAGCGTGTACCAGGCCTACGACGGACTGGAAGACTTCGAGGCCGCCATCGCGGAACTCCGCGCCGAACGGCCCCGCACCCCGGAGACGGACGACGCCCGCGTGTCCGTCTCCGCCGCCGCGCCCTAGGAGGCGCCGGCCCATCGGCCCCGATCGGGGTCCGGCCGCACCACACCGGCCCCACGGGGCCCCGGCGTGCCCGGAAACGGGACGCAGAACACTACAAACCGTGCGCAAACAGGCAGGGTCTCCGCCTGCCCGCACACCGGAAGAACGAACCAGCGGTGCCCGGATTTTTCAGGGCACTTCGGGCGTTTGCCCAGGAGGAGGAGCGAGAAGTGACAGACACCACGAGCGGTTCCGCACGCGGGTCGAAGTCCGAGAAGGCCGCGGCCAAGGGCACGAAGGCCTCGAAGGGCGGTCTCCGGACGGAGCGCATCTACACCACTCCTGGCGTGCACCCGTACGACGAGGTCCGCTGGGAGCGTCGCGACGTCGTCATGACCAACTGGCGTGACGGGTCGATCAACTTCGAGCAGCGCGGCGTCGAGTTCCCCGACTTCTGGTCGGTCAACGCCGTCAACATCGTCACCTCCAAGTACTTCCGCGGCGCGGTCGGCACCCCGCAGCGCGAGTGGAGCCTCAAGCAGATCATCGACCGCGTGGTGCTCACCTACCGCGCGGCCGGCGAGAAGCACGGCTACTTCGCCACCCCGGACGACGCCGAGATCTTCGAGCACGAGCTGACGCACGCCCTCCTCCACCAGGTGTTCAGCTTCAACTCGCCGGTCTGGTTCAACGTCGGCACCAAGCAGCCCCAGCAGGTCAGCGCCTGCTTCATCCTGTCCGTCGACGACTCCATGGAGTCGATCCTCGACTGGTACAAGGAAGAGGGCATGATCTTCAAGGGCGGCTCCGGCGCCGGCCTCAACCTCTCCCGGATCCGCTCCTCGAAGGAGCTGCTGTCCTCCGGCGGCAACGCCTCCGGCCCGGTCTCCTTCATGCGCGGCGCCGACGCCTCGGCCGGCACCATCAAGTCCGGCGGCGCCACCCGCCGGGCGGCCAAGATGGTCGTGCTCGACGTCGACCACCCGGACGTCGAGGCCTTCATCGAGACCAAGGTGAAGGAGGAGGAGAAGATCCGCGCCCTGCGCGACGCGGGCTTCGACATGGACCTCGGCGGGGACGACATCACCTCCGTCCAGTACCAGAACGCCAACAACTCGGTCCGGGTCTCCGACGAATTCATGACCGCCGTCGAGAACGGCACCGAATTCGGCCTGCGCGCCCGGATGACCGGCGAGGTCATCGAGACCGTCGACGCGAAGAAGCTCTTCCGCAAGATGGCCGAGGCCGCCTGGGCCTGCGCCGACCCCGGCATCCAGTACGACTCCACCATCAACCACTGGCACACCTGCCCGGAGTCGGGGCGCATCAACGCCTCCAACCCCTGCTCCGAGTACATGCACCTGGACAACTCCAGCTGCAACCTCGCCTCGCTCAACCTGATGAAGTTCCTGCGCGACGACGACTCCTTCGACGCGGCGACCTTCGCCAAGGTGGTCGAGCTGGTCATCACCGCGATGGACATCTCCATCTGCTTCGCCGACTTCCCGACCGAGAAGATCGGCGAGACCACCCGGGCCTACCGCCAGCTCGGCATCGGCTACGCCAACCTCGGCGCCCTGCTGATGGCCACCGGCCACGCCTACGACAGCGAGGGCGGCCGCGCCCTGGCCGGCGCCATCACCTCGCTGATGACCGGCACCGCCTACCGCCGCGGCGCCGAACTCGCCGGTGTGGTGGGCCCGTACGACGGCTACGCCCGCAACGCGGCCGCGCACCAGCAGGTCATGAAGCAGCACGCGGACGCCTCGCTCGACGCCGTCTCGGTGGACGAGCTGGACGCCCCGGTCCGGCTGGCGGCCAACCGCACCTGGCAGGACGTCGTGCGCCTCGGCGCGCAGAACGGCTTCCGCAACGCCCAGGCCTCGGTGCTCGCCCCGACCGGCACCATCGGCCTGATGATGGACTGCGACACCACCGGCGTCGAGCCCGACCTGGCCCTGGTCAAGTTCAAGAAGCTCGTCGGCGGCGGCTCGATGCAGATCGTCAACGGCACCGTTCCGCGGGCCCTCAAGCGCCTCGGCTACCAGGACGAGCAGATCGAGGCGATCGTCGCCCACATCGCCGAGCACGGCAACGTGGTGGACGCGCCGGGCCTGAAGTCCGAGCACTACGAGGTGTTCGACTGCGCGATGGGCGAGCGCTCCATCTCCCCGATGGGGCACGTGCGGATGATGTCGGCGATCCAGCCGTGGATCTCCGGCGCCATCTCCAAGACCGTGAACATGCCGGCCACCGCGACCGTCGAGGACGTCGAGGAGATCTACTTCGAGGCGTGGAAGATGGGCGTCAAGGCGCTCGCCATCTACCGCGAGAACTCGAAGGTCGGCCAGCCGCTCTCGGCCAAGAAGAAGGACTCCGAGGCCAAGGCCGAGCAGGCCGCCGCCCCGGCCGCGGTCGAGAAGGTCGTCGAGTACCGCCCGGTCCGCAAGCGCCTGCCGAAGGGCCGTCCGGGCATCACCACCTCCTTCACGGTCGGTGGCGCCGAGGGCTACATGACCGCCAACTCCTACCCGGACGACGGCCTGGGCGAGGTCTTCCTGAAGATGTCCAAGCAGGGCTCGACCCTCGCGGGCATGATGGACGCCTTCTCGATCGCCGTCTCGGTCGGCCTGCAGTACGGCGTCCCGCTGGAGACCTACGTCTCGAAGTTCACCAACATGCGCTTCGAGCCGGCCGGTCTGACCGACGACCCGGACGTGCGGATGGCGCAGTCGATCGTCGACTACATCTTCCGCCGCCTCGCGCTGGACTTCCTGCCGTTCGAGACCCGCTCGGCGCTCGGCATCCACTCCGTCGAGGAGCGCCAGCGCCACCTGGAGACGGGCTCGTACGAGCCGCTGGAGGCCGAGGAGCTCGACACCGAGTCGCTCGCCCAGTCGGCCCCGGTGGTCGTCCAGCCGGTCCCGGTCGTCGAGGCGCCCAAGGCGGCCCCGAAGCAGGCCCACAACTCCACGGAGCTGATGGAGATCCAGCTCGGCCTCAACGCCGACGCCCCGCTCTGCTTCTCCTGCGGCACCAAGATGCGCCGTGCCGGCAGCTGCTACCTCTGCGAGGGCTGCGGCTCCACCAGCGGCTGCAGCTGACCCTGTTCGACCCGGTCTTCACCCTGAGGTGAAGACCTGAGGCGGGGCGAGGACTTCACGTCCTCGCCCCGCCTCTTTGCCGTTCCCGGAACCATCGAGGACGCGGGGCGAAGCGGAGGTGGCGCGGGGGTCGAGGTCCGGGACCGTGAAACCGAGGCTGTCAACCGGGGTTGACAGGCGGGCGGGTGTCAACCAAGGTTGACGACATGAGTGAGAGCGGAGAACTCGCGGCCGCGGCGAGCAGTCGTGACCCCGCGGTGGGGCTCCGGGCGGTCCGGGCCCTGCGTGATCTGGCGGACCGGCTGGAGGGCCTGCAGGTGGGCAGCGCCCGGTCGCAGGGCTGGTCCTGGCAGGACATCGCGGTCTGTCTCGGGGTGACCCGGCAGGCCGTGCACAAGAAGTACGCGAAGCGCGGTACCCGTGGCGACCAGGACGGAGGCTGAGAGATGTTCGAGCGTTTCACCGACCGGGCCCGGCAGGTGGTGGCCGCCGTCCTGGTCGGGGCGGGCCTGGACCGGGAGGTCGCGCGGCGGGCGGTCGAGCGGGCGCTGGGCTGAACCCTCCGGCCGGGTGCCGACTGTGAAGCGGGCCGCTCGGTCGTGCGGGGGTTGCGTCGCCAATCGGTGTGCGGCTCGTGGATGGAGGAGACTGCCCGTCAACTGGCCGCTTGAGGCCAATGTCTGAATCGATATGATCGGCCGAAAGCGTGAACCGATCAGCCGCCCGGAGACGTTTGGCTACGTCCCGGGCGGTCTGATATGCGCCCGACCAGCTGTCGGCGGTCGCGATCGTCGCCGACCCGCCGCCGTGCCGCCGCCCGCCGACGTTGCCGAGGACCGCACCGATGAGAGAAGCCACCAGCCCCGACGGCCCGCCGCGCCGACGGCCCGCGCCGCGCACCGTCGCCCTGACGGCCGCCGCCGTCCTGCTGGCGCTGGTCGCCGCACCGGTCGGCGTCACCCGGGCCCTGGGCGCGAACCAGCCGCTCACCGCCCTCGCCGTGGGCGCCGTCACCGTCCTGTGGCTGATCGCCGTCGGCCTCGCGGCGACCGGCGCCGAGCGCTCCCGCCGGCTCGCCGAGGACGTGGAGGAGCAGCACCAGGAGGCGATGACGGCGCTGGTCGTCGCCGGCTCCGCCCGGCAGGCCGAGACGGCGGCCAAGGGGCGCGCCGCCGCCGCGGAGGCCGAGCGGGACGCCGCCCGCGCGGGGCAGGCCCGCGCCGAGGCGGACGCCGAAGCCGCGCGCGCCGAGCTGGACCGGGTGCGGGCCGAGCTGGACGCCGAGCGGGCCGTGGCCGAGGCGGAGCGGGCACGGGCCGGGGCCGAGCGCGCCGAGCTGGACCGGATCGCCGAGGGCGTGCTGCCCGAGGTGGTGAAGAAGCTGCGCGACGGCGCGGCCGTGGACAGCGCGCTGGCCGCTCACCGCAAGCACCCCCAGTACGCGCTGCTGCGCGCGGTCGGCGAGGAGATCGGCCGGGGCGAGCGGCTGCGGGCCGCCGCGCTCGCGGTCTGCGCGACCGCCGCCGGGCGGGTCCAGGCGCTGGCCACGAGCATGCACGCCGAACTGCGCGAGATGCAGCACCGGCACGACGAGGAGGTCCTCGGCGACCTGCTGAGCCTGGACCACTCGACCGCCCAGGCGGGCCGGATGGCCGACAGCATCGCGGTGCTCACCGGTGCCCGCTCGGGCCGCCGCTGGGCCAAGCCGATCGCGGTGGAGTCGGTGCTGCGCGGCGCGCTCGGCCGGATCGGCGCCTACCAGCGGGTGCGGCTGCACAACGCCAGCACCGCCTCGGTCGCAGGCTACGCCGCCGAGGGCATCATGCACGCGCTGGCCGAGCTGCTGGACAACGCCACCAACTTCTCCGCCCCGCCGGCCGAGGTGCACGTCTACGTCGAGGAGGTGCCCGCCGGGCTGGTGGTCACCGTCGAGGACAGCGGGCTCGGGCTGGGCGAGAGCTGGCTGCGCCGGGCCGAACGGGCCGTCTCCGCCGATCCGTTGGACCTCACCACACTGTCCGCCGGGACCCGGCTTGGGCTCGCGGTGGTCGGCGTCCTGGCGCGCAAGCACGGGCTGCAGATCTCCTTCCGGCCGTCGGCGCGCGGCGGTACGGGGGTGGTGATGCTGATCCCCCAGCAGCTGGTCTCGCACCCGGCGCCGGCCGCGGCGCCTGTTCCGGCAGCCGGCTCGGCGTCCGTGCCGGCGTCCATGCCGGCGTCCGTGTCGAGGCAGGCGCCGGGCGCGGAGTCCGTGCGCCCCGCGCTCACTCCCGCCCGCCCGGCTCCCGCTCGTCCGGCTCCCGCGCCGCTGCCGCCGGCGGCCCCCGCGCCGACCGCGCTCACCGCTCCGGCCGCTCCCGCGGGCGTCACCGCAGCCGCTCCCGCCGCCCCCCTGCCGCCCGCGCCCACCCGGATGACCGACAGCGGCCTGCCGCAGCGTCGGCGCGGGCAGACGCTGACCACCGCCCCGGCGGCGGACCGGGCCGCGAAGCCCGTCCGCACCGACGCGGTGAGCGCGGCCGCCCGGTTCGGCGCGTTCCGCCGGGCCGCCGCCCGGCCGGTGGAGGGCGAGCAGGGCTCCACCGCCACGCCGACCACGGCACCCGACACCACACCCGACGCTTCCCCCGCCACCGAGAAGGACACCTGATGAGCAGCGCCCCCGATCGCGACCTCGACTGGCTGTTGGAGAACCTGCTGGCGGCTACCCCCGGCACCCGGCACGCCCTGGTTCTCTCCGCCGACGGCCTCAAGCTCTGCCACACCGCAGGGCTGAGTACGGACCGGGCCGACCAGCTGGCGGCGATCGCCTCCGGTCTGCAGAGCCTGGCGCACGGCGCCTCGATCGAGTTCGGCGACGGAAGCGGCGGCGTCCGGCAGTCGATGACCGAGTTCCACGGCGGCATCCTGTGCATCGTGGCGGCCGGCGAGGGCGCCCACCTCGCGGTGGTCACCGACGACGACGCGGACGTGGGCGTGGTCGGCCACAACATGCACGGTCTGATCGAGCAGATCGGCGTCCACCTCAGCGCCCCGGCCCGCGGCTCGGCGGACGGTGGGGAGGACGGCGCGGAGCACGGCGCCGGGGCGGAGGAGCGGGCCGCGGACGGGGCCGCCGACGGGAGCGCCGCCACACCGGAGGGCGCGGGGATATGACGGACGGGCCGGTGCTGCCGGGCCGTGACGACGACCCGGACCGCCTCTACACCATCACCAAGGGTCGCAGCCGCGCCCCGGAGAACGCCTTCGACCTGGTCACCCTGATCGTCGCCGAACGGCAGCCGGCGCCCGGGATGCAGTCGGAGCACGTCCGGATCCTGCGGATGTGCGAGGCCCCGACCGCCGTCGTGGAGGTGGCGGCGGAGCTGGCGCTGCCCATCTCGGTGGTGAAGATCCTGCTCGGCGACCTCCTGGAGTCCGGGGCGGTCACCGCCCGCCACCCCCGGTTCGCGCCGAACAAGGCCCGGCTGCCCGACCTCGACACGCTGAAGCAGGTGCTGCATGGCCTCCAACGGCTCTGACGTCCGGCCGGCCGCCGCGCGCACCCCGCTGCGGGCGACCGCCGACAACGCGCTCAAGATCGTCGTGGTCGGCGGCTTCGGAGTGGGCAAGACCACCCTGGTCGGTTCGGTCAGCGAGATCCGTCCGCTGAACACCGAGGAGGTGATGACCCGGGCGGGGGAGGGCATCGACCCGGCCGGTTCCTGGGGCAAGCGCTCCACGACGGTCGCCTTCGACTTCGGCCGGATCACCCTCTCCGAGCGCCAGGTGCTGTACCTGTTCGGCGCGCCCGGGCAGGAGCGCTTCTGGTTCCTCTGGGACCGCCTGTTCAGCGGCGCCCTGGGGGCGGTCGTCCTGGTGGACACCCGGCGGCTGGAGGACTCCTGGTACGCGATCGACCGGCTGGAACACCACGGCACCCCGTTCATCGTGGCCCGCAACAACTTCGGCGAGCCGACCCACAGCCTGGAGCAGGTCCGCGAGGCGCTGGACCTGTCGGCCGAGGTGCCGCTGGTGGACTGCGACGCGCGTGACCGCGAGTCGGGCAAGCGGGTGCTGATCGGGCTGGTCCACCACCTGGCTGCCCTGGCCGGAGCCGACGCGGCCGACCTGGCCCACCTGGCTGACCCGGCCGACCCGACCGGCTCCGACGTGGCTGCCGCCCCGGCAGCGGCCCCCACCGCGATGTACGAGGAGAGCACCCCGTGACCGAGCCCGCCGTCACCCCGCCCCCGGGCTGCCCGGCGCACGCCGGCGCCACGCCGCTGTACGGGCCGCGCTTCCAGACCGACCCGGCCCAGCTTTACCGCGAGCTGCGCGCCGCGCACGGCCCGGTCGCCCCGGTCGAGCTGGCCGGCGGCGTGCCGGCCTGGCTGGTCATCGGCTACCGCGAGCTGCAGCTGGTGACCGGTCAGCCGCAGCTGTTCGGACGTGACTCCACTCGCTGGAACGCCTGGGAGTCGCTGCCCGCCGACTGGCCGCTGAAGCCGATGATGGCGCCCGTCCCCTCGATCATCTACGCCGAGGGCGAGGAGCACGTCCGGCGCTCGCGCGCGGTCACCGACGCGCTGGCCGCGATCGACCCGTACGAGCTGCGCAAGCACTCCGAGGAGATCGCCGACCGGCTGATCGACGAGTTCGCCGGCCGCGGTGAGGCGGACCTGGTCGCCGAGTACGCGCACCGGATGCCGCTGCTGGTGCTCTGCCGGGTGCTCGGCCTGGACGAGGAGCAGGCGCCGCAGCTGATCGCCGCGCTGCTGTCGATGCTGGACGGCGGCCCCGACGCGCCGGCCGGCGCCCAGCGGCTGCTGGAGCTGATGCTCGCCCTGGTCGAGGAGAAGGCCGAGCACCCGGGCGCCGACGTGGCCTCGCGGATGCTGGAGCACGAGGCCGGGCTGACCCACGACGAGGTGATGCGCGACCTGCGGGTGCTGCTGATCGCCGGCCACCAGCCGTCCTCGTACTGGATCTCCAACGCGCTGCGGCTGATGCTCACCGACGAGCGGTTCGCCGCTTCGCTGGCGGGCGGGCGGCGCAGCATCAGCCAGGCGCTCAACGAGGCGCTCTGGGAGGACACGCCGACCCAGATCTTCGCCGGGCGCTGGGCGATCCGGGACACCCAGCTGGGCGGCCAGCGGATCGGCGCGGGCGACATGCTGCTGCTGGGCTTCGCCGGGGCGAACGCGGACCCGTCGGTCCGGCGGGCCGACGGCCGCCCGGCCGAGGGCAACCGGGCGCACATGAGCTACTCGTACGGCGAGCACGGCTGCCCGTTCCCGGCCCAGGAGGCGGCCGAGGTGATCGCGACCACCGCGATCGAGGTGCTGCTGGACCGGCTGCCGGACCTGCGGCTGGCGGTGGCCGAGCACGCGCTGGTGTGGCGGCCGTCGGCCTGGGTGCGGGGGCTGGTGGCGTTGCCGGTCGCGTTCACTCCGGGCCACTAGGCCTGATCCGCCGGTGGCCGCCTGCCCGGTGTCCGTGCCCGCCGGCGCCCGTGCCTGCCGGTGGCCGGGCCCGTCGATCCCCGTCGTCCGAAGGAGAGTTGCGATGACCGCTGTCCCGGCCCCGATCGTCCTCGACCCGCTGGCCCGTGACAACGCGGCCGAGGGTGCCCTGCTGCGGGCCGCCGGCCCGGTGGTGCCGGTCGAGCTGCCGGGCGGCGTGGCCGCCTGGGCGGTGACCCGGCACGCGGAGGCGCGTGCCCTGCTGACGGACGCCCGGCTGGTGAAGGACGCCGCGCACTGGGGGGCCTACCAGCGCGGCGAGGTGCCGACGACCTGGCCGCTGATCGGCCTGGCGCTGCCCGGTCCGAGCATGGTGACGACGGACGGCGCGGAGCACCGCCGGCTGCGGGCGCTGGTCGCGCAGGCCTTCACCCCGCGCCGGGTGGAGCTGATGCGTCCGCGCGTCGAGGAGGTCACCCACGCGCTGCTGGACGCGCTGGCGGCGGGTGAGCCGGAGGTCGACCTGAAGACGGCCTTCGCCTTCCCGCTGCCGATGACGGTGATCTGCTCGCTGCTGGGCGTCCCGGAGTCGGACCACGGTGTGCTGCGCGACCTGTACGAGCGGTTCTTCGGCATCAAGCCGAACCCGGAGGGCATCCAGGCGACCGTCGCCGGGCTGAACGCCTTCGTCAACGACCTGGTGGCGCAACGCCGTTCGGCCCCCGGCGAGGACCTGGCGAGCGCGCTGCTGGCGGCTGACACCGAGGGCGGGGCGCTGACCGACGCGGAGGCGGCGGCCACCCTGCGGGTGATCATCGCGGCCGGCCACGAGACCACGGTGAACCTGATCGGCAACGCGGTGCGGGCGCTGCTGGCGCACCCGGACCAGCTGGAGCTGGTGCGCGCGGGGCGGGTGTCGTGGGACGCGGTGGTCGAGGAGTCGCTCCGCTGGACGCCCCCGACCAGCAACTTCCTGTTCCGCTTCACCGCCGCGGAGGTCCCGGTCGGGGACCTGGTGATCCCGGCGGGCGAGCCGGTGCTGGTCTCGTACAACGCGATCGGCCGCGATCCGCTGCAGCACGGGGTGACGGCGGAGCTGTTCGACATCACCCGGGACCCGTCCCGCCACCTGTCCTTCGGGCACGGCCCGCACGTCTGCCCGGGCTCGCCGCTGGCACGGCTGGAGGCGGGGGTCGCGCTGCCGGCGTTGTTCGAGCGGTTCCCGGAGCTGGCGCTGGCGGTGCCGGACGCCGAGCTGCGGCCGAGCGGGTCGCTGGTGGTCAACAGTCTGCTGGAGCTCCCGACCCGGCTGTTCTGATGTGACGTCATGACACCTGCCCCGTACGGACTTTCGGGCGGGGCCCTCGGATCCCGGCAGTCGCGGCCCGCATCGCGCCGGTCGTGGGTCACGGTCGGGACACCGGCTCGTGAAGGGCGAACGCGGACCTTGGCGGAGGGCTGCCGCTGCGTTAACGTCTTCGATCAGTTCGGTCGCCGTCCGTCCGCGATCCCTGTGGGCCCATTTCCGGTACAGCGCAATGTCGTTCAGCCACCGTCGGCAGCACGCCCTGGCGAGGAGGACCACATTGACTCCCAACCCGACCGCGCCGCACCCGAGTCACCGTCGACGATGGGTCGCCGTGCCCGCCCTGGTGGCGGCACTGACGCTGACCGCCGCCTGCTCCAACAGTTCCGGCGGTTCGAGTGACGGCGGAGGCGGCGCAGCCCCGTCGCTGTCCGGCGACTGCGCCAAGTACCAGCCGTACGCCGGTCATTCGGGCACGACCGTGACGATGTTCGCCTCCATCCTGAGCCCGGAGTCGGACAACCTGGAGAAGTCCTGGGCCGAGTTCAGCACGTGCACCGGGATCAAGATCCGCTACGAGGGTTCGAACGACTTCGAGTCACAGCTTCCGGTCCGGGTGGCCGGCGGCAACGCCCCCGACTTCGCGATCATCCCGCAGCCGGGCCTGCTGGCGCAGATGGTGAAGAGCGGCAAGGTGGTGAAGCCACCCGCGGGGACCGTCGCGAACCAGGACAGGTGGAGCCCGATCTGGAAGACCTACGGCTCGGTCAACGGCACCTTCTACGCGGCCCCGATGAGCGCCAACATGAAGTCGCTGGTCTGGTACTCGCCGAAGGCCTTCAAGGCGGCCGGTTACGAGACGCCGAAGACCTGGGCGGACCTGATGGCGCTCAGTGACCGGATCGCCAAGGCGGGCGGCCCCAAGCCGTGGTGCGGCGGCATCGCCTCCGGGACGGCCACCGGCTGGCCGGCCACCGACTGGCTGGAGGAGGTGGTGCTGGGCAGCTACGGCGGCGAGGTGTACGACCAGTGGGTCGGCCACCAGGTGAAGTTCTCCGACGAGAAGATCACCACGGCGATGAAGACGGTCGCCGGCTGGATGCAGAACCCGGCCTGGGCCAACGCGGGCTTCGGCGACGTGAAGTCGATCGCCACCACCACCTTCCAGGACGCGGGCACGCCGGTCCTGAGCGGGAAGTGCATGATGCTGCAGCAGGCGTCGTTCTACGAGGCGCAGTGGCCCAAGGGCACCAAGGTCGGCCCGGACGGGGACGTCTTCGCCTTCCACCTGCCCGCGGTGAACCCCTCCGTCGCCAACCCGGTCGAGGGCGGCGGCGAGTTCCTGGCCGCCTTCGCCGGCCGGCCCGAGGTGCAGGCGGTGCAGAACTACCTGTCCAGTTCGGACTGGGCGAGCAGCCGGGTGCGGACCGCGAGCGGCTGGGTCTCGGCCAACCAGGGCGTGGACAAGAGCCTCTACACCGACCCGATCGACAAGCTGTCGGCCGACGCGCTGACCGACCCGGCGGCCACCTTCCGGTTCGACGGCTCCGACCTGATGCCGGCGGCGGTCGGCGCCGGGCAGGAGTGGAAGTCGCTGACCGCCTGGTTCGCCGAGGGGCAGTCGATCCAGAAGACCGCCGCCGACATCGACGCGGCCTGGCCGCAGTAGCGGGGCGGGGCAGGCCGGGGCCGGCGTAGCGGTTCGTGTCGGCCGTCCGTTCCGCCGTCCGTTCCGCCGTCCGTTCCGCCGTCCGTTCCGCCGTCCGTTCCGTCCGGCCGCACGGCGGGGCCGGACCCACCAGGACCACCTGTCGAGGGCGGTGCGGGGCCACCCACCCGCACCGCCCGCCCCCCTTCCCGTCGCACCCGAAGGGACGCGCAGACATTGTCCGTACCCGGATACCCGTCACCCGCCGTCGCACCGGCCGCCGAGACCCTGGCGGTCGGCTCCTGGGGCGACGCGGCGGTCAAGTTCGGCAACACCCTCGGCGCCGTCGCGGGCTTCCTCGGCATCCTGCTGGTGGTCTTCCTGGTCGCCGGCCGGGCCCGCGGCCGGCTGGCCCGCCCGCTGGCCGTCGCGGTGTTCCTCGGCCCGGCGGCGCTGCTGCTGGCGGTCGGCCTGGTGGTGCCGCTGGTCCGCACCGGCTACCTGAGCCTGCAGAACGACGACGGCACCCGGTTCGTCGGCGGCGAGAACTTCGGCTGGGCCCTCACCACCGACTCGGTGCAGAAGGTGCTGCTCAACACCCTGCTGTGGCTGGTGGTCGCACCGCTGGCGGCGACCGGGCTGGGGCTGCTGCTGGCGCTGCTGGTGGACCGGATGCGCGGCCAGTCGGTGTACAAGTCGCTGATCTTCATGCCGATGGCGATCTCGCTGGTCGGCGCCTCGATCATCTTCAAGTTCGTCTACGAGTCGCGCGGGCCCGGACAGCCGCAGATCGGCCTGCTCAGCCGAGTCGCCGTCGCGCTGGGCTGGGACGACCCGCCGAACTGGATGCTCTCGCAGCCGCTGAACACCTTCCTGCTGATGGCGGTGATGGTCTGGGTGCAGACCGGCTTCGCGATGGTGGTGCTGTCGGCGGCGATCAAGGCGATCCCGGGCGAGGTGGTGGAGGCGGCCCGGCTGGACGGCGCGAGCGGGGTGCGGTTGTTCTGGTACGTCACCGTGCCGATGATCCGCACCACGGTGATGGTGGTGCTGACCACCGTCATGATCATCACGCTGAAGGCCTTCGACATCGTCCGCACCATGACCGGCGGCAACTTCGGCACCCAGGTGCTGGCCAACGAGATGTACTCGCAGTCCTTCGTGCAGTTCAACTCCGGGCGGGGCGGGGCCCTCGCGGTGATCCTCTTCCTCGCGGTGCTGCCGCTGGTGGCCTACAACATCGTCCAGCTGCGGAAGGAGCGTGAGGTGCGGTGAGCCCGCTGTGGAAGCGCTCGGACTCGGAGCCGTCCGACTCGGGGCCCTCGGACTCGAAGCCGTCCGACTCGGGGCCCTCGGACTCGAAGCCGTCCGACGCCAAGCCCGCGGAGTCGAAGCCGGTCCTCGTGAAGGCGGCCCCGCAGGTGGCCGGAGGTCCCGGGAACCCGGTTCGCAAGGCCTTCAGCAGCCCGCTGGCCTCGGTGTTCGTGATCGCGATGACCGTGCTCTGGACGATCCCGACGCTGGGCCTGCTGGTGACCTCGCTGCGCCCCAAGCAGGACGTGACCTCCAGCGGCTGGTGGAGCGCCCTGCTCCACCCGGACTTCGGCCTCGGCAACTACCACTCGGTGCTGTTCGAGGGCGGTCCCGGCGTCTCGGCCGGCCTGATGCCGTTCCTGGTGAACTCGCTGGCGATCAGCGTCCCGGCGACCGTCTTCCCGCTGGTGCTCGCGGCGATGGCGGCCTACGCGCTCGCCTGGGTGCGGTTCCGGGGGAGCGACGCGGTGTTCTTCACGGTGTTCGCGCTGCAGGTGGTGCCGCTCCAGATGGCGCTGATCCCGCTGCTGCGCCTGTTCTCCAGCGGCGCGCACCTGGGTTCGCTGACCGTGATCCCGGCGGTGGACCTGAAGGGCAGCTACGCGCCGGTCTGGTTGGCGCACACCATGTTCGCGATGCCGCTCGCGGTGTTCCTGCTGCACAACTTCATCGCCCAGCTGCCGCGCGACCTGATGGAGGCGGCGGTGGTGGACGGCGCCTCGCACTTCAAGATCTTCCGTTCGATCGTGCTGCCGCTGAGCGCGCCGGCGCTGGCCTCGTTCGCGATCTTCCAGTTCCTCTGGGTCTGGAACGACCTGCTGGTCGCGCTGACGTTCGCGGGCGGCACGCCGGAGGTGGCGCCGATGACGGTGCGCCTGGCCCAGCTGTCGGGCTCCCTCGGCGGGCGCTGGGAGCTGCTGACGGCCGGGGCGTTCCTGTCGATCATCGTGCCGCTGATCGTCTTCTTCAGCCTGCAGCGGTACTTCGTCCGGGGGCTGCTGGCGGGGTCGGTGAAGGGGTAGTCGGAGGGCGTGCCGGAGGGATGGCCGGAGGGATGGCCGGTGGCGAGCTGGTTCTGAACGCGTTCAGAACCAGCTTTTGAACCTGTTCAGAATGGTCTACAGTCGGCGGTGACGGCGGTGCCGAGCGCGCCTGCCGGCGGACTGCCCAGAGGGCGGCTTCCGCATGCTCGTCGACCACTGAGGGGGCCCCATGTCCGGTCTGTCCGCGCCCGCCCCGGCCGATCCGCCACCTGTGTCGGGGCCGGGGCCGAAGCCGGGGCCGGGGCCGGGGTCGGGGCCGCAGAGCCCGGACGACCCGCAGGGGCCGTCGGGTCCGCAGGCGCCGGCCGGGCCGTACGCCTCCTGGGACCTGTACCGGGCGGCCGGACCGTCGGGCGCGGAAGCCCCGTACGGCGTGGCCGGTCCGCACGGTCCGCACGGTCCGCAGGGTTCGACGGGTGCGAGCTGGCTGCGCCGCAGCGACCCCGAGCGCCGGTCCGGGGCCACGCCCCGGGTCGTCCTGGCCGCTCTGCTCACCGGCCTGTTGACGGCCTGGCTGCTGTACGACGGCCTGGGGGCCAACCTGCTGATCTGTGGGGCCGCCACCGCGGTCGGGGCCGGATTCGCCGCCCGGGTGGCGGGCCGCCGGATCCGGCCCTGGACGGCCGGGTGGAGCCTGCTCTCGCTCGCCCTGCTCGCCGTCCCGGCCTGGTGGGACGCCGGTTGGCCCGCCCTGCTGGCCGTCGTGGGCGCGCTCGGCCTGGCCTCGCTGGCCCTGCACGGCGGCCGCCGTTGGCCGGGCGTCCTGTTCGCCCTGCCCGGGCTCCTCTGGCAGCTCGTGCCCGCCGTGGGGTGGGCCTGGATGAGCATGGAGGGGCGACCGCTGCCCGGCCGCGGCCGGATCGTCCCGGTGCTCAAGGCGATCGCGGTCGCCGTCGTCCTGCTGACCGTCTTCGGCCTGCTGTTCGCCAGCGCCGACGCCGCCATGGCGGACCTGCTGGGCAACCTCGGTCCGGACCTCGACCTCGGCCAACTCCCGGCGCGCGGCCTGCTGTTCGTACTCGGGACGCTCACCGTGCTCGGCTTCGCCCGGATCGCGGCCGGCCCGCGTCGCTGGGACCGGACGGTGATCCGGCCGGGCCGTGAACGGCGGCGACTGGAGTGGGCGCTCCCGCTGGTCGCGCTCGACCTGATGTTCGGCGTCTTCGCGGTGATCCAGGCCGTGGTGGTGCTCGGTGGGGCGGACGCGGTGCTCGGCAACACCGGTATGAGCCGCTCCGCGTACGCCCGGCAGGGCTTCTGGCAGTTGAGCGTGATCACCGTGCTGACGCTGGCCGTGGTGGCGGTCGCCAAGCGCTGGGCGCCGCGCACCACCGAGGCCGACCGCCGGGTGGCGCGGATCCTGCTCGGCCTGCTCTGCGTGCTCGCGCTGGCCGTGGTCGCCTCGGCACTCGGCCGGATGTGGTTCTACGTGGACGCCTCCGGGCTGACCCGACTGCGGCTCTGGGTGCTCGTGGTCGAGGTCTGGCTGGGCGTCGTCTTCCTGCTGCTGATCACCGCAGGGCTGACCCGGGGCGCCGGCTGGCTGCCGCGCGTCGTCGTCCTCAGCGGGATGCTCGCCGTCGCGGTGTACGGCCTGATGGGCCCGGACGCGATCGTCGCCGACCAGAACGTCGGCCGGTACGAGCGGGCCCTGCGGACCGATCCGCACACCGCGAGCATCGACCTGCGCAACGTCCGCCTGCTCTCGGCGGACGCGGTGCCCGCCCTGGACCGACTCCCCGAGCCGCAGCGGAGTTGCGCGCTGGAGCTGATCGGACAGGACCTGGACCGGGAGTCGAAGCCCTGGTACGCGACCAACCTGGCGGCCGCCCGGGCCCGGCAGGTGCTGGCGGAGCGGCCGCTGCGGGACTCGGCGGTGATCGGTCGCAGTGCCTGCGACCGGGCCGGGTTGCCGTACGGGGCCCGATAGCCCGACGGCGCGGGGGACCGCTGCCGATGGCGCGGCGGCAGCGGCAGCGGCAGCGGCGGCGGCAGGGCCGGCCGGGAGCGTGCTGCTCCCGGCCGGCCCTGGGCGTCGTGGCGTTGCCGTGCCGTGGCGTCAGCGCCGGTGTCAGTGCATGGCGACGGGGGAGGCGTCGCCGCTCGGCAGGTCGCTGGCCTTGGCCTTGATCACGAGGACCGCGACCACCAGGGCGACCGCCGCGAGCCCGGCGCCCGTGATGAAACCGTGCGAAATGCCCTGGGTGAGCACGGTGTTGGCGGCGTCCGTACCCGGCGGGAACTCGTGGTGCTGCTGCAGGTAGGCCAGCTGCTCCGGATTCGCGCTCTGCATGAACTTCGGCAGCTGCGTGGCGGCCTCGGCCGTGGCGTAGTGCGCGAAGACCGTGGTCAGGATCGACAGACCGAGCGAACCGCCGATCTGCTGCATCGAGTTGAGCAGGCCGGAGGCGGCGCCGGTCTCCTCGCCCGGAACTCCCGCGACGGCGAGCAGCATCACCGGGACGAAGATCAGACCCATGCCGAAGCCGAACAGCACCGTGGGGCCGAGCACCCCGTCCACGTAGCCGCTGTCCTTGCTCATCTGGGTCAGCCAGCTGAGGCCGATGGTGACCAGCAGCGCGCCGCTCACCATGAACGGCTTCGGGCCGTACTTGGTCTGGAGGTTGGACGCGAGCTGCGCGGCGATGATGATCGAGACGCTGATCGGCAGGAAGGACACGCCGGCCATCAGCGGGCTGTAGCCGAGCGGGCCCTGCACGAACAGCACCACGTAGAAGAAGATGCCGAACATGGCCGCAGCCAGGCAGAGCATCATCACCAGGCCGCCGGTGCGGTTGCGGTCGGCGAACAGGTGCATCGGGGTGATCGGCTGGTCGGTGCGGTTCTCCACCACGAGGAAGGCGGCCAGCAGGATCGCGCCGGCCGCGAAGGAGCCGAGCGTGAGGCTGTCCGACCAGCCGTCCGAGGCGGCCCGGATGAACCCGTAGACCAGGCCGACCAGGCCCAGCGTCGAGGTGAGCGCGCCGGGCAGGTCGAAACGGCCCGGGTGGCGCTCGGACTCGGCGATGTAGCGCGGCGCGGCGATCGCGATCATGATCGCGATCGGCACGTTGACGAAGAACACCCAGCGCCAGTTCAGGTACTCGGTGAGCAGGCCGCCGGCCAGCAGGCCGATCGCGGCGCCCGAGCCGGCCACCGCCGAGAACACCCCGAACGCCTTGTTGCGCTCGGGCCCTTCCTCGAAATTGGTGGCGATCAGCGCGAAGGCCGTCGGTGAACAGATCGCGCCACCGATGCCCTGGAGTGCGCGGGCGGCCAGCAGCATGCCGCCGTCCTGGGCGAAACCGCCGAGCAGCGAGGCCAGGCCGAACAGCAGGGTGCCGAAGATGAACACCCGGCGCCGACCGAGGATGTCCCCCGCGCGACCGCCGAGCAGCAGCAGCCCGCCGAAGGTCAGCGTGTAGGCGTTGATGACCCAGGACAGGTCGGTGGTCGAGAAGTTCAGCGCGTTCTTGATGTGCGGCAGTGCGATGTTCACGATGGTCGAGTCGAGCACCACCATGAGCTGGGTGGCCGCGATGACGGTCAGGGTGATGCCCTTGCCCCGCCCCTTCGCGGCCTGCGGTGGTGGTGCGTTCTTGCTGAGCGTGTCGGAGATAGCCACGAATGTGCCCCCTGCTGGCCATGTGCCCTGGTGCTGTGGACAGCGGCGGTCCGCCGGTGCCCGGGTACGGCGCTGCGCCCTTGCGCAGACCGGGAAGGAACGGGATCGTTCACTAATCCGGACGATAACCTGGCTTTGATTGTGAACGCAAGCGTTCCTTAAGGAGGTGGCGATGGAGCGGTTGGTGCGACGCCTGGTGACGGACCGGTCCGGTCGGTCGTCGGGGCGGTCGACCGGCAGGTCGGCGGGCGGGCTGGCCTCGGCGGCGGGAGCGGCGGCGTCGGGAGTTCCGGTGGTCCCGGGAGCTCCGGCCGTCCCGGGCACCCCCGTGGCCCCGGGAGTCCCGGATGCCTCGGGTGTCCCGGGCGTGGCGGGTGGATCGAGTGTTCCGGGGGTCGAGTCGGGTGCGGCCGGTCCGCAGTCGGGTGCCGGACCGGCCCCCTGCCCGGTGTGGACCGCCCGTCAGGCCCTGACCGGGCCCGGGAGGCGCCGGGGGAAGGAGTTGGAGAACGCGATCTTCGAGGCCACGCTCGACCAGCTCACCTCCGGCGGGTACGCGCGGCTGACCATGGAAGGGGTCGCCGGTGCGGCGCGGACCGGGAAGGCCGCGCTCTACCGGCGCTGGGCGTCCAAGGACGAACTCGTCATCGATGCCCTGGACGCCACTCTTCCACGCCCTTACGACACCCCCGACCTCGGGTCCGCCCGGGACGAACTCCTCCAACTCGTCGAGGCGTTCGCGGCCGCGGTGACCTCCCGGGTGGGTGCGGCCCTCCACGCGCTGATGGCCGAGATCGACCAGGAACGGGCCGAGGTCTTCAAGGGCTTCCTCGACGACCGGGTCATCGGGCCGACCGCGGCGACCATCCTGGTGATCCTCCAGCGCGGCGCGGGGCGTGGTGACGTGCGGCCCGGCGCGGCAACCCCGCTGGTGGCCGACGTGATCCCGGCGATGCTGCTCTACCAGGCCAAGATCCGCGGATTCCAGGACCTGGGGCCGGACTTCGCCACCAGGCTGGTGGAGGAGGTGCTGCAGCCGATCATCCGGGCCTGAGGCCTGAGGGCTGAGGGCTGAGGGCTGAGGATTGAGGGTCGAGGGCGGGGCCGGGTGTGGTGCGGGCGCGAGCCCGAGTGTGGGTCTCGGTGCCGAACTCGGTGCGGGCCGGAGGGCGGCGGATCCGGCGGGCGCGGGGCGGGCTTAGGCTGGAGGCTGCCCCAGTTGAACGGAAGCCGCCATGCCCATCGTCCCGCCGACGCACTCCGTCGAACGCTCGCTCCGCCGGGCCGGCGCCAGGACCGTGGTCGGCCTGGACGAGGTCGGGCGCGGCGCCTGGGCGGGACCGGTCACCGTGGGCGCGGCCGTCACCGGCCTGCGCAAGGCGCCGGAGGGGCTGACCGATTCCAAGCTGCTCACCGAACTGCGCCGCCGCGCGCTCGCCCCGGTCCTCGCCGACTGGGTCACCGCGTACGCCCTCGGGCAGGCCTCGGCGCAGGAGTGCGACGAACTCGGCATGACGGCGGCGCTGCGACTGGCCGCCGTGCGTGCCCTGGAGGCGCTGCCGGTCGAGCCCGACGCCGTGATCCTGGACGGCAAGCACGACTACCTCGGCGGCCCCTGGCGGGTGCGCACGGTGATCAAGGGCGATCAGTCCTGCATCTGCGTCTCGGCCGCCTCGGTGCTCGCCAAGGTCCACCGCGACGGCCTGATGGCCGAATTGGGCGAGGGGTGCCCGGAGTACGGCTTCGCCGACAACGCCGGCTACCCGTCCCCGGTGCACCGTGCCGCGCTGGAGGAACTCGGGCCCACCGAACACCACCGGGTCTCCTGGGCGTACATGGACGGGCTGCCGAAGTGGCGTCACCTCAAGCGCGTTCGCGAGGGCGTGGGCGAGGCCCGGGGATCCGCCGACGAACAGTTGACGCTCGGTTTCTGACGATCCGTCTGGAATTGTCCCGAGTGGGGGTCGTGGGTGTTCGGCGCCCAATGGGTGGGGTGCCCGTGCGCGTTCGACCGGCATTTGATAGATATCCGGGTATGCCTGTCTTCCCCGAGGAGCCGGAGATTCACGAGAGCCTCCCGGGCCCCGGCGTTCCCTTCCCCCGAGAGTCGGACGCACAAGCCCTCCGCGCGCCTGCCACCGGCGGCGTGCCCACCATCACACCCACCACCGTCGCCGCCCCGGCCACGGTGCCCGGCCCCCGCCCGGCGCCTCCGCGTCCGGCCCCGCCGCGCGCCGCCCGGCCCGGTCCGCCGCGGTCGGTCCCCAAGCCCGGTCCGGCGCCGCGCCGCCCGGCCGCCGCCGCGCCGCAGGTGGAGGTCCGGCGGATCGCCGCCACCCCGGCCCAGGCGCTGGAGCGCGCCGACGAGGCGGTCGACCTGCTGTTGGACTCCGGTCGCGATCCGGCCGGGATCCTGGTCCTGACGGTCGGCGAGGCGCACCCCTGGCAGCAGCACGAGCTGTCCTTCGGCGAGGAGCGCTACTGGGCGCAGCTCGCTGACGGCGGTGACGTGTTCTACGCGGACGCCGCGCTGACCCGTCCGGCCCGCCGTGAGGCGGTCGTCCTGGTGGTCAACGGCGGAACGCCCGCCCGGGCCGCCGCGGCGTACACCGAGGCGCTCGGCCGTGCGACCGCCCTGCTGGTGGTCTGCGGCGACGCCGGCCCGGCGGCCGCGGAGGCGGCCGGAGCCGCGTCCGGGCGCCCGGTCACGGCCTGACCGCAGCCCTTCCGCCTCCGGGCCCGGTGCCGTTCGACGGTGCCGGGCCCGAATACCTTTCCCGTGGCGGAAAGCCGTCGCCGGGCCGGAGCCCGCCCTGCGGCGGGTGGAGGCGCGTCCGGGCGCGTCGGGGTGCCAGGCGTCGGGCCGGCGTGCTCGCTTTCCGTCCGCCTGCACGTCCGCCGCTCGCCCGCTCGCCCGCTCGTCCGCCCGGCTGGTTCGGCCGGCTCAGCGGGTGCCGGTACGGCGGGTCGGCTCGGTCGTCGCGACCCGCGCCGGGACCCACGGGGGCTCGGACTGCGGGGAGCGCAGCACATCGGCGCCGTGGTCGGCCTGCGCCGCCGCCTGCAGGCGGGCACGCTGGCCGCGCGAGGTGTCGAGCACCGAGCGCGGTGGCAGCTCCGTCACGGTGTGCACCGGCCCGTCCGTCCACGACCCCGCGTGCGGATTGCGTCCGCCCCGGCCGTCCCCGAGGACCTGCCAGCCCGCCGGAGTGAGACCGATGTACGAGCCGCAGCGCAGTCCGTGCAGCACGGCCGCGTCCCGCAGCGCCCACATCCAGGCGCCGTCCTGTTCCGTCCAGCCGGGTGCACCGTCGCGGCAGCGCAGCAGTACGGCCGTGCGGGTCGGCTCGGGCAGCCGCAGGTCGTGCGGGACGATCCGGCGCAGGTGCGCCAGCAGGGCGTTCCGGTGCTGCCAGCCGTCGGTGTCGTGCGGCCAGGGGGTGAAGGACGCCGAGGCGACCAGGTGGTGGAGCGCGTCCAGGACGGCGACCACGACCGTGCCCGGCTGGGGCAGGTGGCGCTGGTGCAGCTCCAGGACGAACTCGCGCGGATCGCGCAGCAACGGGATCCCCGAGGCGGCCCAGGTCTCCAGGTCCAGCACCCGTCTTTGTGCCGAACTCCCGGAGAGGGGATTCTGACCTCGGTCGATGCCGTTGATCACGATCCTCCTTCCTGACCCGTGGCTAGGCGGGTGCCTGGGTACGCCGAGGAGCGGGTCCGGCGGACCGAGTTTCGGGTACCCCCCGATTCTCGGGGCATCGGGGGCGGAGCGGCAACGATGAAATGACGATCGCCACCCGATAGCCCATGGTCTGTCGGATATGTTCCACTGTCACCCGTGCATCGCCGCGGTGTGGCCAGGTCTTGATCCACAACGCCCGAAGCGCGAGGTGAGCCGTCGTCGGCACGGTGACCACCTCCTTTGGGCGTCGGCCGACCGGTGTGATCGAAATCGCTTGGCTTGATCCTTTCTGTTAGGCCATTCGAGTGATGACCGGTGTTCCCCCGACGACGTTCGGTCCTCCCGTCACCCCTGTACGGCCAACACCAGCGGCAGCACCGCGCCCGCCCCGGCCCGGCGCAGCAGCCGGGCGGCCACGGTGACCGTCCAGCCCGAGTCGACGAGGTCGTCCACCAGCAGCACCGGTCCGCCGGCGGCCGCCACCGCCTGCTCCACCTCGGGCGGCAGGACCAGCGCCCCGGCCAGCGAGTGCAGCCGTTGGGCGCTGTTGCTGCGGGCCCCGTGCGGCGGCAGCCCGCCCGCGTACTCGATCCGGCCGAGCAGCGGCAGCCGCCCGATCTCGGCGATCCGCGCACCGAGGCTGCCGACCAGTTGGGGACGGCGCGAGGAGGCCATGGTCACCACGCCGACCGGCCGGTCCAGCCGGGAGCCCTCCGCCGTCGCGGGCCCGGCCCAGCCGCCCGGCCCGCGGGCCCAGTCGGCGAGCACCGCCACCAGCGCGTCCACCGCCTCGCCGGGCACCGGCACGTCCGGCGCCTGCTCGGCGAGCAGGGTGCGCAGCCGGTTGCCCCAGCCGATGTCGGACAGCCGGCCGAGCGCCCGGCCGGTCTCGGCCTGCTCGCCCGCCGGGATCCGGCCCTTGAGCGGCACCCCGAGCGCGTCCATCCCGGTCGGCCAGAGCCGGCGCGGCTCGAAGCTCACGCCCGGCCGGCCGAGCGCGGCCCGGGCGGCGGCCAGTGTCCCGGCGGAGACGTCCGGGCTGTGCAGCGGCCCCGCGCAGTTGTCGCACCGCCCGCACGGCACGGCCTGCTCGTCGTCCAGCTGCCGGCGCAGGAACTCCATCCGGCAGCCGGTGCCCGCCGCATATTCGCGCATCGCCCGCTGTTCCGCCTCCCGGGAGGCGGCGACCTTGGCGTAGCGGGCGGTGTCGTACGCCCAGCTCTGTCCGGTGGCCGTCCAACCGCCCTTGACCCGGCGGACGGCGCCGTCCACGTCGAGCACCTTGAGCATGGTCTCCAGCCGGGCCCGGCGCAGGTCCACCCGGGGCTCCAGGGCGGCGGTGGAGAGCGGGCGGCCGGCCTCGGCCAGCGCGTCGATGGTGCGCCGCACCTGCTCCTCCGGGGGGAAGGCCAGCGAGGCGAAGTAGCGCCAGATCGCCTCGTCCTCGCGCCCGGGCAGCAGCAGCACCTCGGCCCGGTCCACGCCGCGCCCGGCCCGGCCGACCTGCTGGTAGTAGGCGATCGGCGAGCTGGGCGAGCCGAGGTGCACGACGAAGCCGAGGTCCGGCTTGTCGAAGCCCATGCCCAGCGCGGACGTGGCGACCAGGGCCTTGACCCGGTTGGCCAGCAGGTCGGCCTCGGCGGTGCGGCGCTCGGCGTCCTCGGTGCGGCCGGAGTAGGAGGCCACCGGGAAGCCGCGTTCGCGCAGGAAGGCCGTCACCTCCTCGGCCGCGGCCACCGTCAGGGTGTAGACGATGCCCGAGCCGGGGAGCCGGTCGAGGTGGTCGGCCAGCCAGGCGAGCCGGTGTGCCGGGTCGGGCAGCGCCAGCACGCCCAGGGTGAGGCTCTCCCGGTCGAGCGGTCCGCGCAGCACCAGGGCGTGCTCGTCGGAGGTGCCGGTGCCGAGCTGCTCGGCGACGTCCGCGGTGACCCGGGCATTGGCCGTGGCGGTGGTGGCCAGCACCGGGACGCCGGGGGGCAGCTCCGCGAGCATGGTGCGCAGCCGGCGGTAGTCGGGGCGGAAGTCGTGCCCCCAGTCCGAGATGCAGTGGGCCTCGTCGACCACCAGCAGGCCGGTGGAGGCGGCGAGCTTGGGCAGCACCTGGTCGCGGAAGTCCGGGTTGTTCAGCCGCTCGGGGCTGACCAGCAGGATGTCCACCTCCCCGGCGGCGACCTCGGCCTGGATCCCGTCCCACTCGTCGGTGTTGGCCGAGTTGATGGTGCGGGCGTGGATGCCGGCCCGGGCCGCCGACTCGACCTGGTTGCGCATCAGGGCGAGCAGCGGCGAGACGATCACCGTCGGCCCGGCGCCGCGGGCCCGGAGCAGGGCGGTGGCGATGAAGTAGACCGCGGACTTCCCCCAGCCGGTGCGCTGGACGACCAGGGCACGGCGGTGGTCGACCACGAGGGCCTCGATGGCCGTCCACTGGTCCTCGCGCAGGACGGCGACGGGGCCGGCGAGCTCGCGCAGGACGGCCTCGGCCCGCGCCCGGACCTCGGCTCGGTCGGCGGTGGCGGTGGTGTGGGTGTCGGGCTGCTGCATGGCGTCCATGTAACCCCGTAGTGCCGACAAGCGGCGAATGCCGGGGCGGGGAGTGAGTGTACGGCGGGGTGTATTTCATCCGCTGTTCCGCTGAACGGTAGTCAAAAACCACTCCACGGAGGGCGTGTCGCTTGCTCCGAATGGGCGAAGGGAAATTCGGAGGCCGAGTTATCCACAGAAAAAAGTCGGGTCCGGCGCCGTTCGCGGATCGCGTCCACTCTTGCGGTCATGAACGCGATGAACAACGAAAACGTCATTCTGTCCCTCGGCCCGGCCTCCGAGCACCGGCCGGTCGTCATGCGCGGTCCGGCCGACATGGCCGAGCTGTTGCCCTACTTCCTGGGGTTCTACCCCGACGACAGCATCGTGGCGGTCGGCCTCCAGGGCCCCGACCTGCACCAGGGCGGGCTGATCCGGGCGGACCTGCCGGACTCGCCCGCGCAGTGGCCGGCCGCCGCGGAGGAGACGGCCGCCCTGCTGGTCGCCCTCTCCGAGCGGAACGGCGCCCGGCCGCTCCAGGTGCTCCTCTACCTCTGCCAGGATCCCGGCGCGCCGCACGCCCCGCCGGTGGTGGACGGCCTGCGTCCGCTGGCGGACGACCTCCGGGCCGCCTTCGGACGCCGGGGCGTCGTGGTGAAGGAGTCGCTGTGCGTCTCGGACGGCCGCTGGTGGTCCTTCCTCTGCCGCGGCACCGGCTGCTGTGACCCGGCGGGCAATCCGGTGCGGCGCGGTCCGGGCCCGGCGGCCGCCGCCGCGACGGTCGCCGGACTGGTGCCGCGCGGCAGCCGGAAGGCGATCCTCGGTGGGCTGGTCCCGATCGGCCCGCCGGAGGACGCCGCCCGGCGCGAGGCACTCGCGCGGGCCGAGTCGACCGCGGACTCCTGCTCCCGGGAGCAGGGCATCGGGCTGCTCGACCAGGCCGTCGCCGAGTTCGCGGCCGGCGCCCGGGAGCTCGACCCGGACCGGACGGCCCGGCTGCTGTTCGCCCTGCGGGACCGGACCGTCCGGGACCGCGGCGTCGAGTACGCCCGGCCCGCCGAGCTGGCTCCCGCCGAGCGCCTCTGGCGGTTCCTCGCCCGGAGCGCCGTCCCGCCGTACGAGAGCTGCGCGGTGGCCCCGCTCACCCTGCTGGCCTGGGCCTCCTGGGTCGCCGGGGACACGGCGACGGCCCGGGTCGTGCTCGGCCACGTCCTGCGGCTCGCCCCGGACTGCCTGCTGGCCGAGCTGCTCCACGAGTCGCTCAACGACGGCATGACGCCGGGGGCGCTGCTGGCCGCCGTCGAGGCTCAGCGGCGGCGGCGCGAGCAGCGGCCCGCGCCGGCGCCGGCCGACGACCCGCCGCCCTCCGCCGACGGTGCGGGTCCGGCGCCCGCGTCCCCGGCGGACGAGCTCCCCGGTGAGGAGCCCGGCCGGGCCTCCGGCGGTCGCCGACGTCGCCGGGGAGCCCGGCGGAAGGGCTCGCCCGCGGCGCCGGCACCGGCCTCGGCTCCGCACGGCCCGGGCGGACCCGACGGTCACACCGGCCCGGGTGGACCGGCGCCGGACGGGAGCGCCGCAGGGCCGCCGGCCGCTCTGCAGCCCGCGCCGGGCCAGGCCCCGGCACCCGGGCGCGGTCGGCCGGCCGGGGAACGGCCCGCCCGGGGCGGCCTGCGGCTCGGCCGGGCGGTGGCGGGAGCGCACGCCGCCGTCCGCGCCGGGAGCGGACTGCACCGGTGCCGCGGGGGCCGGCGGGCGGCCAGAGGAGGCCGCCGTGCCCACTGAGCCGCTCGCCGCCGCACCGGCCGACCGCCCGCTACGCCTCGCCGTGCGCCATCGCGATCAGGCGGTCCAGCACCTTGCCGCCGCTCACCCGCAGGCCGTCGTGCTCCCACTCGTTGGTGATCCAGGTCCGCAGGCCGCGCACCGCGCGGGCGGTCTCCAGCGAGTCGGCGGTGTCCACGTACATGTCGTCGTGGTACACCGCCGCCACGACCGGCACGCGGTTGGCGGCCAGGCGCGCCCGGTCGTACAGGTCGGGCCAGTCGGTGCGGGCGGCGAGCAGCTCCGCGGTCTCCTTCAGCGGGCGCAGGGCCGGGTCGGTGTCGAACATCCAGGGGTAGATCATCTCCCCGGTGAACAGCACCGGTGCGTCGGACTCCAGCGCGGCCCGGGCGTCGAACTGCGGGAACTCCTCGCGGAGCCGCTCGGCCGACCAGGCGGTGCCGCCCTGGTCCACCGACCGCTGGCCGTAGATCGACTCGTGCAACACCGCGTACAGCGGGCCGCCCGCGAAGGAGAGCTGGGCCTGGGCGCCGGCCAGGAAGGTGTCGGAGAGCTCGGGTCCGGCCGCGCCCTCCACCCAGGCCTCCTCCAGCAGGTAGTGCAGGACGCCGGAGCCGTTGCCGCCGCCGAGCAGCATCCCGAGGGCCTGGAACGCCTCGACGGTGAGCATCCCGCCGTCCGGCAGGGCCGCGGGGGAGTCCGCGAGGTGGGCGGCGATCCGCCGCACCGCTTCGACGTCCTGCGGGAACCGGGCGTAGTGGTCCTCGTTCTTGCGGACCACACGCGGGTAGGCGGCGCGGTAGACGTCGTCGGCCGAGCTGCCGAGGCCGGCCAGGCCGCCGGTGACGAAGGCCTCGGTCAGGCCCTCGGGAGCGATGGAGAGGTAGGTGAGGGTGCAGAAACCGCCGAAGCTCTGGCCGAGCACGCTCCAGCGCCGGTCGGCGCCGAGCAGCCGGGTGCGGATCAGCTCGGAGTCCCGGACGATCGAGTCCGCGCGGAAGTGGGCCAGGTAGTCCGCCTGCTCCTGCGGGCCGCCGCGGCGGGCGAGGGTCTGCCGGGTCGCGGGAGTGGACCGCCCGGTGCCGCGCTGGTCGAGCAGGAGCACCCGGTAGTCGTCCAGGGCGCGCTCCAGCCAGGAGTCCCGGCCGAGTGGGCGGGCGGCCTTGCCGCCGGGGCCGCCCTGGAGGAAGAGCAGCCAGGGCAGGTCGTCCCGCTCGCGGCGGACGGCCACCACCTCGCGGGCGTACACCTCGATCTGCTCGCCCTGCGGGGCCGCGTGGTCGAGGGGGACCTGGAACACGTGGTCGGTCGTGACGATCCCGGGCAGCCGGCTGACGGTGGACATGGGACTCCTCGGTCTCTGCTGGTCACAGTGGTGGCGTCGCGGTTCACGGGGTCACCGGGTGCGGGGCCGCGACCCCCGCACCGTATCCTGGCGGCGATCGAGCGCCGGTTCGACCGTCCCGGTACGCCCGATCGAGCGGTCGACCCCGGCCGGCCCGGTCAGGGCAGTGCGGCCGACGGGCCGAGAAGCCCGGCACGAGGCCTCGGCCGCGGACGGCGAGGGACCCGCGGCAAAGCCCCGGCGGCACTCCGGCGGAGGCGGCACGACCGCCCGGCGGGGAGGGCCCCGACCAGGGGCGGTCGCGGCGGGGCGTGACCTGGCGGCGGTGCGCGGCGTTCACCCCGGGGGCCCTGTGCCCGGACGGAGACCGACCGGTGCCCGCCCGGCCGGGCCGTCCGACCGGTGGCACCGGACCCGGACGCCCCGGGCACCGGCGGCGGTCGGCGGCCACGAGCGGCAGCCGGGGCCGGTCGCCGTGAGGGGCCGGTCGGCCCTGCGGGTGCGGGCCACGGGTCAGGCGTCACCGGCGGTCCGGGAAACCGGACCTGACGGTGTGCCGGGTGCGGTGGCGGGCCCGGCGCGAAGGCGCGGCGAGCCGGTACCCGCCCGGGGTACCGGGCACCGCATGGCACGACCCGCCACCGGGTACGGCCAGACACGGCACACCCGCCGACGGGAAACCCCGCCGGCCTGGCACCATCAGCACGCGATCGAGCATGCTCGCGGCCCACCGGCCTGACCCGGCCACCGGACCGCCGAGGGGAGGAGAGTCCGGTGACCGCCATGAGGCCACCACAGGCCATGCCGGCCGAGAGCGTGGTCGGAGCGCCGAGACCGGTCGGACGTCCCGACCTGGTCCCGCCCGCCGCCCCGCCGCGCCCGCAGCCCCCCGCGGTCCACCACGCGGTGATCTGTGTCAACGCTCCGGCGATGGCCGCCTCCGGCCCCGACGGCCAGCTGCGCGGCCACGGCCTGCACGGCTTCTACCGCAACGGCGTCCGGGCGCTCGCCCGGATGGAGGTGCGGCTGGGCGGTATGGAGCCGCTGCCGCTCCAGGGCGCACTGACCAGCACCGCCCAGGCCCGTTTCCTCGGGGCCGTCCGGGTCCCCGGCGACCTCGACCCGGACCCTGCGCTCACCGTGGAGCGGCTGCGCCACGCGGACGGCGTGGAGACCGTCGTCGTGCGCAACACCGGCCCACGGCCCGCCCGGCTGCCGCTGGAGATCGCCGTCGGCACGGATCTCGGCCCGGTCGCCGAGATCGCCGCCGGGCACCGTCCGCCCGACCTGCCGGGCCAGGTGCAGTCCGCCGGGCTGCGCTGGACGGGCCCCGTGCACAGTGCCGTGGTCAGCGCCAAGCCCTCCCCGCACGCCGTCCTGGCCGGCGCCGGGGTGCTCCGCTGGGACCTGGAGGTCCAGCCCGGCGCCCGTTGGTCGGTCGAGCTGCGCACCGAGCTGGAGAGCGTCGCCACCGGCCCGCGCCCGCCCGGTGGGCGCGGCACCGGGGTCCCGTTGCCCTGGTCCGCGCCGGAGGTCCGCAGCGACGACTCCCGGGCCGCCCCGCTGGTCTCCCGCTCCCTGGACGCCCTCGGCGGGCTGCTGTTCGCCGATCCGGACCGCCCGACCGACCTCTACCCGGCCTCCGGCGCGCCCTGGCGCTTCGGCCTCGCCCCGGCCGACGCGCTCTGGGCCGCCCGGCTCACCCTGCCGCTCGGCACCCGGCTGGCCGCCGGCACGCTGCGGGCACTGGCCCGCCGCCAGCAGCTCTCCCCCGCCCCGGGCCGTACCGAGGGGCTGCTGCCCGGCGGTCTGCGGCACGGCGGCCCGGAACTGCCGCCCACCTGCACCGCCACCGAGGCCACCCTGCTGTTCGTCACCGTGCTGGCCGAGGCCTGGCGCTGGGGCCTGCCGAGGGCGGAGGTCGCCGAGCTGCTCCCGGCCGCCGAGCGGGCCCTGGCCGCCCTGCGCGACGGGCTGGTCGACGGCTTCGTCACCGACCTGAGCCGCCCGGCCGAGGAACGCTCGGCCCACCCGGTCGCCGCCCGCGCCGAGGTCCAGGCGCAGGCCCACCGCGCCGCCCTGCACGGCGCCGAGCTGCTGGAGGCCTTCGGCCGCCCGGGCGCCGAGGCCTGGCGGACCTGGGCCGCCGGCCTGCGCGGGCGCTTCCGCGAGCGGTTCTGGGTCGACGACCTCTCCGGCGGCCGCCCCGCCGCCGGGCTGGTCCCCGGCGGCCAGCCGCTGCCCGCCGTCGCCTCCTGCCTGGTGCACCTGCTGGACACCGGGCTCGCCGCCGACGGCGGCCGGCACGAGAGCCTGCTGGACCGCGAGCAGACCCGGCTGCTCGCCCAGCGCCTGGTCGCCCCGGAACTGGACAGCGGTTGGGGCCTGCGCACCCTCAGCGCCAAGTCCCCCCGGTTCAACCCGCTGGGCCACCGCGGCGGCGCGGTACGGGTCCACGAGACCGCGCTGGCGATCGCCGGACTGGCCGAGGCCGGCCACGAGAACGAGGCCGGCGCCCTGCTGGAGGGCCTGCTCGCCGCGGCCGCCCACTTCGAGGGGCGGCTGCCGGAGATGTACGCGGGGGAGCAGCGCACCCCCGGCTGTCCGCCGGTGCCGCACCCGGCCGCCTGCCGCCCGGCGGCGGTCTCCGCGGCCGGCGCCGCGCACGCGGTGTTCGCCCTCGCCGGGGTGCGGCCCGACGTTCCGGGCGGCCGGGTGCTGGTCCGCCCGGCCAGCACCGCGCCGCTCGGCGAGCTGGAGCTGACCGGGCTGCGGGTGGCGGGCGAGCCCTTCTCGGTCCGGGTGAGCCGGATCGGCGTGGCGATGGTCGAGGAGGCTTCCGCGGACCTGCAGCTCGTCGCCCGCTGACCGCGACCCCGGCTCCGGCTCCGGCCCGGCGACCCCGCTCCCGGTGGTGGGCGCCCGTGCACCGGACCCGGGAGCCGCCGCCCGCCCGTGCGCGAACCGTGCCGGGCGGGTGGGTGAGCGGCCCCTACGGGCCGCGTGCGCACCGTGCGCAAGGCCTGTGCTTATCGTCAGAGAGACGACTATGATCGTCGCCATGTCGCGTTACGATCCGTCGGCCTTCCCCCCGTTCGCTGTCACGGTTGACCTGGTGGTGCTGACGGTGCGCGACCACGCGCTCTGCGCCCTGCTGGTCAGACGCGGCGAGCCGCCGTTCCAGGGGTACTGGGCGTTGCCCGGCGGCTTCGTCCGGCCGGACGAGGGCCTGGCCGAGGCCGCCTCCCGGGAGCTGGCCGAGGAGACCGGCCTGCGCGCGCACTCGGCCCCGGGCCACGAAGCGGTCGGCCCCGGCGCGGCCGGAGCCCACCTGGAGCAGCTCGCCACCTACGGCCACCCGCAGCGCGACCCCCGGATGCGCGTGGTGAGCGTGGCCTACCTGGTGCTCGCCCCCGACCTGCCGACGCCCCGGGCCGGCGGCGACGCCAGCAGCGCCCGCTGGGCCCCGGTCGGCGAACTCCTCGGCGAGAACCCGGCCGATGGCGTCCCGCTCGCCTTCGACCACGGACTGATCCTCGCCGACGGCGTGGAACGCGCCCGTTCCAAGATCGAGTACTCCTCGCTCGCGACCGCCTTCTGCCCGACCGAGTTCACCGTCGGCGAGCTGCGCCGGGTCTACGAGGCGGTCTGGGGCGTGGTGCTGGACCCGCGGAACTTCCACCGCAAGGTCACCGGCACCCCCGGCTTCCTGCTGCCCTCCGGCGGCACGACGACCCGTCAGGGCGGCCGCCCCGCACAGCTGTTCACCGCCGGCGGCGCGACCGTCCTCAACCCGCCCATGCTCCGTCCGGAGTCCTGAGCACCACCGCACGGGCCCGGGCCGCGCACCACCCCGCGCGTCCGGGCCCAGCGCACCGCACCCCGCGTCGCGCGTCGCGGGCCGGTCCCGGCGGACGGTCCAGGGCTACCGAATGGCCCGGCCTGGCTGCGGCCGCGCGGGCACCGGCGCAGAGTGTCGGTGGACGCTCCGGCCGCCGGGCCGGAGGCCTTCCGGACCTCCAGGAGCCCTGCGATGGCCCTCAAGGACTGCGCCCACCAGCGATTCCTCATCGAGGGGCTGGTGGCCGACTACAAGAGCCTCGACCCGACCACCACCGCCACGGAGAAGGAACTGGCCGTGCTGCAGGCCGAGCAGGCCGCGCCCGAGACGATCGTGGGCGTGCAGGAGAGGCTGGCCGCCGAGCGCGAGCAACTCGGCCAGATCGCCGTCGAGGGCCAGGCCGCCGTCGACGAGTTCCGGGCGGTCTGCGGCGATGAGAAGCTCCCGGAGCTGCCCTGGCCGTCCCGGTAGGACGGGCGACCAGGAGCCCTCGAAGCCCCGGCCCGTGCCTCCGCGGCGCGTGGTCCCGTGAATCGCAGGATCGGATTTTCCCCTGATCGGGTGAGGTGGGCAGTCGGCGGGCCCGTGCCGTTCCCGCAATGCCCGGAATCGCCGCCGCAGCCCCCTAATGTGCTGGCGCGGAGCCGTGCGGCGGGTGCGACGCCGGCCCATCAGGGGGCGCTCCGCGTCGCGCAGGTCGGCCGAGGGCACGGGAGCAGCCAGCGATGATCCAGATCACCGGACTGACCAAGGTCTACCGCAAGGGCGCGCCGCCCGCCTTGCTGGACCTGACCTTCGACGCTCGGCCCGGCACGGTGACCGCCATGCTCGGCGCCGAGGGAGCGGGCAAGTCCACCGCGTTGCGGCTGATGCTCGAACTCGAGCGCGGCCAGGGCGTCACGCTCTTCGACGGCCGCCCCTACCGCCGGCTCCGTCGCCCCGAGCGCGAGGTCGGCGTGCTGCTGCCCGGTCCGGGCGGTGGCGCGGCCGCGGTGGCCGGGCACCCGGGACGCAGGGCGAACGGCCACCTGCGGATGCTCGCGGCGGCCGTCGGCGTCCCGGCCCGGCGGGCCGACGAACTGCTGGAGCAGACCCGGCTGGCCGCCGTCGCCGGGCAGCGGCTGCGCACCTTCTCGCCCGGGATGCACCGCCGACTGGCCCTGGCCGCCGCCCTGCTGGGCGACCCCGGCACACTGCTGCTGGACGCGCCGACCGAGGGCCTGTCGCCGCGCAACGTCGAGTGGTTCCACTCCTTCCTACGCTCGTTCGGCGTCGCCGGCGGGACGGTCCTGGTGACCACCCGCACCCCGCAGGAGGCCGCGCAGCTCGCCGACCGGGTCGTCACCCTGGACCGCGGCCGACTGGTGGCCGACCAGCCGGTCGCGGAGTTCCGACGGACCCGGCTCAGCCCCGAAGTGGCCGTCCGGGGGCCGCAGATGGCGCGGCTGGCGGACCTGCTGGTCAAGCAGGGCGCCGAGGTCCGCCGGGACGGCAGCGTGGGCCTCGCGGTGGCCGGCATCGGCCGCACCGAGATCGGCGAACTCGCCTACCGCCACGGGATCCTGCTGCACGAGCTGGCCGACCGGGTGGTCGAGCAGCCCGTGCCCCGGGTCGTCCTGCCGGCCGCCTCCGGCCGCTCCGGTCACCTCCGCGTCCGCCCCGCTCGGGACGCGAGCCCGGACGCGAAGTCGAACGCGGAGCCGGACGTCGGACCGGGCCCCGAACCGGACCCCGGAGCCCCGGCCGAGGCAAAGGCCACCGGTCCCGCCACCGGTACCGCCGTCGCGTCCGCCGCCACCTCGGCCGCCGCGCCCGCCATCGACCCGGCCACCGAGCCCGCCGCAGCCGCCACCCCGCGGCGCCGGGCCGAGCGCGCCCAGGACGACGCCTCGCTGCCCACCCGGGCGCTGCCCGTCGCCGTGGTCGCCGCCGCCCTCCCCGCCGTCGGCAGGCCCGCCCAACGGGCCGCGTCCGCCCGCCCGGCCCGGCCCGCCGGGCACACCGGGGCCGGTGAGCCGGCGCCCACCGTCTCTGTCGACCGGCTGTACCGCGACGACCCGGCCCCGGCCGGGGAAGCCGGCCGGGCCAAGCCCCCGGGCCGCCGCGAGAACACCGACCTGCGCGCCGGCGACACCGTCCGGCTCCGCCGCCTCGCCTCGGGCGCGTCCGCCGCCCCCGCCCCCGCCCCCGCCCCGACCCCCGCCCCCGCCACCACCGACGACCACCGGAGCGAGTGAATCGTGCGTGTCCTGGCCTACGAGCTGCGCCGCCTGCGCGGCCTGCGTTCCACCTGGCTGCTGCTCGCCGCCGTACTGCTCGGCGATGCCGCGGTGGCCGCCGTCCTGGCGAGCCAGACCCCGGCCGGCCCGCTGGCCGCGCCCGCCGGGGTGCGGCTGCTGACCGCCACCGTCCCGCTGATCCCGCTGCCGTTCGCGGCCCTCGGCGCCGGCGTGCTCGGCGCGCTCTCGTACGGGCACGAGGTGCGCCACCCGGGGCTGCCTGCCTCGTCGGTGTCGTACCCGCGCCGGGTGCGGCTGCTGCTGGCCAAGCTGCTGGTGGCCGGCCCGGTGGCGGCGCTGCTGGCGCTGGCCACCCTGCTGCTCGACACGGTGGCCGTGCACCTCGCGCTGCCGGACGGGGTGACGGTGACGGCCTGGGCCGAGCCCGCCGCGCTGTCGGCGCGGGTGTCCGAAGCGGTGGGCGGCGCCGGGCTGTCCGGACTGTCCGACCTGCCGGGCGCCCTCGCCCCGCTGGCGCTGGTGGCCGGCCACGGGGTGCCGGCCGCGCTGCTGGCGTTCGTCCTGCTGACCGTCGTGGCAGCCTGGACCGGTGTGCTGACCGCGTCGCTGACCCGCAGCGCCGCCGCCGGGGTGCTGCTGCTGTGCGCGCTGCCGCCGCTGCTGGAGTCCGGCGTCGCCCTTCTGCTGCGCCGGACCGGTCGGCCGTGGCTGGCGCGGGCGGCCGAGCTGCTGCCCTTCCAGTCCGGCATCGAGTGGGCCTACGGCTGGGTGTACGGCGGCGCGCGCGGGGCGGTGGCCGGGAGCGCGGCGCTGACGGACCCGGCGCTGCTCGCGGCGGTCGCGGCCCCCGCCGCCGTGCTGCTGCTCGCCGCGCTGCTCGTCCAGGCCCGGCGCCGCGCGCTGTAGGGCCAGGTGCCGCGCGCTGTAGGGCGCGTCGCCGCGGGCGACGGGGTGTCGGCGTGTCGACGGTCCCGAAGAACCAAGATCGACCAGCAGTGGCCGGAATGCGCGGTTCTTCCTGATAAGAAGTCAATTATCCAGTCACGGTCGATCACCCTTTCGTGTGCTTTTCACGAGAATTCTCAAGCCACGCCTGCCGATCGCCGACAAAGGAGGCGTGAGTACCCTTGCGCACCCCACCATGACCCCCGCCCGTTCCGCCGATGGGTCGATCCACGGCCCCGGCGACCTGGACCGCTTCTCGTACGCCGACCGGCCGACCCCGCCGGCGCCCCGCTGGGAGGGCGCCGAGTCCGATATCTCCCGGGTCGGCCGCAAGACCACCAGCAGCCGCGGCCGCGGTCTGCACGGCCAGCTGGTCCAGCAGCTCGGCCAGATGATCGTCTCCGGTGACCTCGGCGCCGACCGCCCGCTGGTGCCGGAGGAGATCGGCCAGCGCTTCGAGGTCTCCCGGACCGTCGTCCGCGAGTCGCTGCGCGTGCTGGAGGCCAAGGGCCTGGTCAGCGCCCGGCCGAACGTCGGCACCCGGGTCCGTCCGGTCGGCGACTGGAACCTGCTGGACCCCGACATCATCGAGTGGCGGGCCTTCGGCCCGCAGCGGGACGAGCAGCGCCGGGAGCTGTTCGAGCTCCGCTGGGCGATCGATCCGCTGGCCGCCCGGCTGGCCGCCGGTCACGGCCGGGAGGACGTCCAGCAGCGGCTGGTCGAGCTGGTCGAGATCATGGGCCACGCCGCCGCCCAGGCCGACCTCTCCACCTACACCCGGGCCGACGCCGAGCTGCACAGCCTGGTGCTGCAGATGGCCGGCAACCGGATGCTGGAGCACCTGTCCGGGATCGTCGCCTGCGCGCTGCAGGTCTCGGGCGGCCCGGCGATCTCCTGCGAGCGGCCCTCCGAGTCCTCGGTCGGCCTGCACGCCCGGCTGGTGGACGCGCTGGGGGCCAGCGACGGCGCCGCGGCCGAGGTCGCGATGCGGGCGCTGCTCACCGTCCACCCCGAGATCGAGCCGTCCGTCCCCGCGCCCCGGGAGCACTGAGCGGGCTGTTCCCACGAGCGGAGGCGCCGGGCCCGGCGGTCCGCTCCGCCAGGCCCTCCGGCCGCACCGCGCGGCGCAGCCGGAGGGCTTCCGCATGCGGACGGTCCTCCGGGGGCGGGTCATCCGGCCGTCGACGATCCACCTGGACATGACAAAGTGCTTCGGCGCGAGTGCGCGATGATGGAACCCGGCCCGGTGGCCGCGGGCGCCGTGTGGTGTGACCCGCGACACGAAGGCCATGCGTAACACTTGACGAGTAGCAGCGATGTCTCCTGAGCGGGAGCAGCTCCGGAATACTCCAACATGTCAGAATGCTGTGTTGGTCCGCGGCGCTGCTGCCGTCCTGCAAACCCAGTCCTCAAGCCCGAGTCGGTCGGAATCGACACCGCGCGTCCGGCGCGCGATCTCCTTCCCCGCCCGCTCGGGCGGCCGGTACGGGTTCGAGTCCACTCATCGTCCGAGAGGTTGTTCGTGTCGGCCAGCACATCCCGTTCGCTTCCCCCCGAGATCGCCGAGTCCGCAGCTCTGCTGGCGCTCATCGAGCGGGGCAAGGCCCAGGGGCAGATCGCCGGTGACGACGTGCGCCAGGCGTTCGAGGCGGACCAGATCCCGGTCACCAAGTGGAAGAACGTCATGCGCAGCCTCAACCAGGTGCTGATTGAGGAGGGGGTGGACCTCATGGTCAGCGCGGCCGAACCGGCCGGCGCCAAGCGCAAGAGCGTTGCTGCCAAGAGCCCCACCAAGCGCACCGCCACCAAGGCTGTCACCACCCGGACCCCGGCCGCCTCGTCGGCCCCGACCAAGCCGCCCGTGCGGATCGCCCCCGGCGCTCCCGTCGCGGCTCCGGCCGTCGCGGCCGCCGTCGCGGCCCCGGCCCCCGCCGTCTCCGCCGACATCACCGCGGAGACGACCTCCGTCGCCACCGAGGTGAAGGCGGTCGCGGCGAAGAAGGCGGCCCCGGCCAAGAAGGCCGCAGCCAAGAAGACCGCCGCGCCGGCCAAGAAGGCCGCCGCCAAGAAGACCGCCACCACGAAGTCCGGCAAGGGCGACGAGGAGCTGCTCGGCGAGGAGGAGCTGCTCGAAGAGGTCGCGCTTCCCGGTGACAAGGCCGAGGCCGAGGGTCCGGAGGAGGAGTCGGAGGGCTTCGTCCTCTCCGACGACGACGAGGACGACGCGCCGGCCCAGCAGGTCGCCGTCGCCGGTGCCACCGCCGACCCGGTCAAGGACTACCTGAAGCAGATCGGCAAGGTCCCGCTGCTCAACGCCGAGCAGGAGGTCGAGCTCGCCAAGCGCATCGAGGCCGGCCTGTTCGCCGAGGACAAGCTCTCGGCCGCCGACAAGCTCGCCCCCAAGCTCAAGCGCGAGCTGGAGATCATCGCCGAGGACGGCCGCCGGGCCAAGAACCACCTCTTGGAGGCCAACCTCCGCCTGGTGGTCTCGCTGGCCAAGCGCTACACCGGCCGCGGCATGCTCTTCCTGGACCTGATCCAGGAGGGCAACCTGGGCCTGATCCGTGCGGTCGAGAAGTTCGACTACACCAAGGGCTACAAGTTCTCGACCTACGCCACCTGGTGGATCCGCCAGGCGATCACCCGCGCCATGGCCGACCAGGCCCGCACCATCCGTATCCCGGTGCACATGGTCGAGGTCATCAACAAGCTGGCCCGCGTCCAGCGCCAGATGCTCCAGGACCTGGGCCGCGAGCCCACCCCGGAGGAGCTGGCCAAGGAACTCGACATGACCCCCGAGAAGGTCATCGAGGTCCAGAAGTACGGCCGCGAGCCGATCTCGCTGCACACCCCGCTGGGCGAGGACGGCGACAGCGAGTTCGGTGACCTGATCGAGGACTCCGAGGCGGTCGTCCCGGCCGACGCGGTCTCCTTCACCCTGCTCCAGGAGCAGCTGCACTCGGTGCTGGACACCCTGTCCGAGCGCGAGGCCGGTGTGGTCTCGATGCGCTTCGGTCTCACCGACGGCCAGCCTAAGACGCTGGACGAGATCGGCAAGGTGTACGGGGTCACCCGTGAGCGCATCCGCCAGATCGAGTCGAAGACCATGTCGAAGCTGCGCCACCCGTCGCGCTCCCAGGTGCTGCGCGACTACCTGGACTGATCGGCGGCGATCGTCGAAGCGAGGGCCCGGAGCCGTACGGCTCCGGGCCCTCGTGGCTTTCCGTACCTTCGATGTCTTCCGGGCCTTTGCCGCCTTCGGGGCATTCGACGCCTTGCGGGCCCGAGCGCGTCAGCGTCCGGGTGGTGGTTGTCGCTCGTCCGGGTGGCGGCGTGACGGGAATCGGTCGCACAGCGTAGTCGATCCCCTACGCTGTGGCGGTTGCCTGCTGCCGAGCCCTCTGGAGTCACGGTGCCGACCGAGCCGGACCGCACTGACCTGCCGACCCCCGCCCCGCCCGCGGCCGACCCGGTCGTCGCCCGGGCGAACCGCCGTCGCCGGGCGGCCGTGCTGGCGCTGCTCGCCGCCGCACCCGTCCCGCTGGTCGCCCTCGGCGCGGCGGCACCGGCCGAGGCGCAGCGCCGGGTGGTCGGCGGCGATGCCGTGAGCACCGCCGACCGGCCGTGGATCGTGGCGCTGGCCAGTCGCCAGCAGTTCGGCAGCGGCCGCTCGGGCCAGTTCTGTGGGGGCGCGCTGGTCGGTCCGACCAAGGTGGTGACGGCCGCGCACTGCTTCTACGACGAGGCCAAGGGTCGGGTGGAGCGGCCGGGTCTCAAGGTGATCGTCGGCCGGGACGACATGCGCGGCACGTCCGGCCGGGAGGTGGCGGTGCAGTCGGTCTGGATCCACCCCGACTACTCCTTCGCCGCCAACATGGACGACGTGGCGGTGCTCACGCTCGCCGAGCCCCAGAGCTCCCGGCCGGTGGTCGAGCTGGTCGGCCAGGGCGAGACCGTGCCGTACGAGGCCGGGACCGCCGCGCGGGTGTACGGCTGGGGTGACACCACCGGGCGGGGTGACTACTCGCCGGTGCTGCGCGGGGTGGACGTGTCGATCGTCCCGGACCAAACCTGCGCGCACGCCTACCCGGGCGGGCCGGACGGCACGTTCGACGCCCGGGGCATGGTCTGTGCGGGCGAGGAGAAGGGTGGCAAGGACGCCTGTCAGGGCGACAGCGGTGGCCCGCTGATCGTCGGCGGGCGGCTGGCCGGCCTGGTGTCCTGGGGGACGGGCTGTGCCGAGGCGGCCCACCCGGGCGTCTACACGCGGATGTCCTCGGTCGCGGACGCCGTGCACTCGGTGCTGTGAGCGGCTGCGAGCGACTGTGCGCGGTCGTGGGCAGCCGTGGACGGTCGGCAGTCGGCGCCGGAATCGCGGTGAGTGATGCGCCGGTCACGTCCTGACGCCGCGTCGGGCCGGTCGGGCCGGGGCGGGCGAACACGGGGGAGCCGTCCGGAGAACAGCTCGGGGAAACAGCAGAGCCGGGCGACCGGCCCCGAGGGGTCGGTCGCCCGGCTCACCGGTCGCGCGCGGTGCGCGGCCGGACACAGCTCGACGTCGGCTGCCGGAAGCGCCGGGAATCAGCGCTCGTCGTCGTCGGCCGTCGCGGTGGTGGTGGTGCTGAGACGGCCGCTCTCGTCCTGTATCTCCACGGCGATCTTCTTGAGCTCGGGCTCGAACTTCCGGCCGTGGTGGGCGCAGAAGAGCAGCTCTCCGCCGCTGGCGAGTACGACGCGCAGGTAGGCCTGGGCGCCGCAGCGGTCGCAGCGGTCAGCCGCGGTGAGCGGGCTCGCAGGTGTCAGAACAGTAGTCACGTCGCCTCTTCTCTAGCTCGACGAGCTGTCGTACCAGGGTCAACATCCAACCAGGCCGAAAACGTTCCCGCTCGTGGCTTTTCTTCTCTGAGGATTCTGCTGTGTTGATGAGGACGTGCCCCGGGCGCCGGCGGTTCATGCGTGCCGAGATCCCGGGATCCGCCCGTCGCTCGAACGTCCGATCGGGATCGGGTTCGAGGTCCGCGTAGCATAATCCTCTGCCGGGTTGGAGCATAAGCCCCGTCCCGGGCCCCGGTAGCCTGCATAACGGCAGTTCCGGAGCCTGTGCCGGGCCCCACGGACCGCCAGGACCGGTGGTACCGGGAGGATATGGCGCCCCCGGGGCCCACACCCGGGCACGGCCCTTGTTCGCGCAGCGCGTACAAGCTGCGCGGGGCCGGGCCGACGTGCTGCGCACCCGGCGGAGGGGTGCGGGTACGCAGAGCGACGGATGTCGGTGCGGCGTGCTGCACTGGCGTTTGGTCCGGATCCGTCCGGATGTGACCGATGAGACAGAACTTCACCGAGGAGAGTGCCGCGTGAGTGCCGAAACGACCGTGCCGTCCGCGCTGCTGGCCGGCGACGACGGTTCCAACTACACCGCGCGGCACCTGCTCGTCCTGGAGGGTCTGGAGGCGGTCCGCAAGCGCCCCGGCATGTACATCGGCTCGACCGACAGCCGCGGCCTGATGCACTGCCTCTGGGAGATCATCGACAACTCCGTCGACGAGGCGCTCGGCGGCTACTGCGACCGCATCGACGTCGTGCTGCACCCGGACTCCTCGGTCGAAGTCCGCGACAACGGGCGCGGCATCCCGGTCGACGTCGAGCCCAAGACCGGGCTGTCCGGCGTCGAGGTCGTGATGACCAAGCTGCACGCCGGCGGCAAGTTCGGCGGTGGCTCCTACGCGGCCTCCGGCGGTCTGCACGGCGTCGGCGCCTCGGTGGTCAACGCGCTCTCCGCCCGGCTGGACGTCGAGGTCGACCGCGGCGGCCACACCCACGCGATCAGCTTCCGCCGCGGCACCCCCGGCATCTTCACCGAGACCAGCCCGGACGCGCCCTTCGAGCCCGCCAACGGCCTGACCAAGGCCCGCAAGGTCCCCAAGACCCGCACCGGCACCCGGATCCGCTACTGGGCCGACCGGCAGATCTTCCTCAAGGACGCCAAGCTTTCCCTGGAGCACCTGCACAGCCGCGCCCGGCAGACCGCCTTCCTCGTCCCCGGGCTGACCATCGTCGTGCGTGACGAGCGACTGACCGAGAGCGACCAGATCGACGAGTCGGTCTTCCGCTACGACGGCGGCATCGCCGAGTTCTGCGAGTTCCTGGCCCCCGACAAGCCGGTCTGCGACGTGCTGCGGCTGCGCGGCGAGGGCACCTTCAAGGAGACCGTGCCGGTCCTGGACGAACTCGGCCACATGACGCCCACCGAGGTCACCCGCCACCTCGGCGTGGACATCGCGCTGCGCTGGGGCACCGGTTACGACACCACCCTGCGCTCCTTCGTCAACATCATCGCCACTCCCAAGGGCGGCACCCACGTCACCGGCTTCGAGCGCTCGCTGGCCAAGACCGTCAACGAGGCGCTGCGGGCCGGCAAGCTGCTGCGCGTCGCCGAGGACGACATCACCAAGGACGACGCCACCGAGGGCCTCACCGCGGTGGTCACCGTCCGGCTCGCCGAGCCGCAGTTCGAGGGCCAGACCAAGGAGGTGCTCGGCACCTCGGCGGCCAACCGGATCGTCGCCGCCGTCGTCGCCAAGGAGCTGAAGGCCTTCCTCACCTCGGCCAAGAAGGACGAGAAGCTCCAGGCCCGGGCCGTCCTGGAGAAGGTCGTCGCGGCCGCCCGCACCCGGGTCGCCGCCCGCCAGCACAAGGAGGCCCAGCGCCGCAAGACCGCGCTGGAGACCAGCTCGCTGCCCGCCAAGCTGGCCGACTGCCGCAGCGACGACGTCGACCGCAGCGAACTCTTCATCGTCGAGGGCGACTCCGCGCTCGGCACCGCCAAGCTCGCCCGCAACTCCGAGTTCCAGGCGCTGCTGCCGATCCGGGGCAAGATCCTCAACGTGCAGAAGGCGTCGGTGAGCGACATGCTCAAGAACGCCGAGTGCGCCGCGATCATCCAGGTGATAGGGGCCGGTTCGGGCCGCACCTTCGACATCGACCAGGCCCGCTACGGCCGCGTCATCTTCATGGCCGACGCCGATGTCGACGGCTCGCACATCCGCACCCTGCTGCTGACCCTCTTCCACCGCTACATGCGGCCGATGGTCGAGCAGGGCCGGGTCTTCGCCGCCGTGCCGCCGCTGCACCGGATCGAGCTCACCAACCCCAAGCGCGGCCAGGAGAAGTACCACTACACCTACTCCGACGCCGAACTGCGTTCCACCCTCCTGGAGTTCCAGCGCAAGAACCTGCGCTGGAAGGAGCCGGTGCAGCGCTACAAGGGCCTGGGCGAGATGGACGCCGACCAGCTCGCCGAGACCACCATGGACCCGCGCCACCGCACGCTGCGCCGGATCAACCTGGGCGACCTGGAGCAGGCCGAGCGGATCTTCGACCTGCTGATGGGCAACGACGTCGCCCCGCGCAAGGAGTTCATCGTGGACTCGGCGGCCACCCTGGACCGCTCCCGCATCGACGCCTGACGCACCCCGTCCGGCCGGGCGCTCCACCCACGGGTGGAGGGCCCGGCCGGTTCCGTTCCACCCGAGGTCCACCCCGGCTCCGATCAGCGGGAACGTCCCGGTCCGTAGCGTCGGAGAGGTCAGCAGAAGCCTTCCGTCGGGACGGAGCACCCTCGATGAGTTCCCTCGCCAACCTCCTCGTCATCGCCGCGGTGGTGGTCCTGGTGGTCCAGCGCCAGATGCGCGTCCAGCGCCTGGACTCCGAGCGCCGGTTCTGGCTCCTGCCGCTGATCCTGGGCGTGTTCGCGCTGCGGGACCCGCAGATCATCGACCAGCAGCACTCCGGGCCCTCGGTCGCCCTGCTGGTCGCCGGGCTGCTGACGGTGGTCGTGATGGGCACCGTCTGGGGCCGGACCGTCCGGCTCTGGCGGGACGCCGACGGCACCGTCCTGGCCAAGGGCACCAAGGCCACCGTGGCCGCCTGGGTCGGGACGATCGTCATCCGGCTCGGGCTGCACGGGATCGGTTCGGTGCTGCACGTCCACCAGTCCGGCAGTGCGCTGATGCTCGGCATGGCGGTCATGCTGCTGGGCCGGTCGTCCGTGGTGAACTGGAGGGCCCGGATGCTGCAGCCCGTGGCGCGGACCGCCGTACCGCGGTGACCCGTCGGCCCACCGAAGCGACCGTAGGCCAACCGCGGTGATCCCGCCGGTGGGCCCCGAGCCCGTGAGCACCGAGGAGGCACCCGTGGCCGGGTGGTACTGGACCCGCTGGCCGTCCCGCGAGGGGCTGGAACGGGACGCCGGGAGCCGACCGCGGCGGATCCTCACGGTGCTCGGGCGGGTCGTCATGCTGATCGCCGTCTGCTGGGGGACGTTCGCCGACGGCCGGTACGCCGGGTGGGCGCTGGGCGCCGCGGTGGCCGGGCTGACCGTGGCCGTCGGCCTCGGCGTGGCCTTCCTGCGCGCCACCCGGGCGCAGCGCCCGGTGCCCTCGTTCGCCCTCGCCGCCGGGGTGTTCGCGGCCGGCTGGCTGGCCCACCGGGCGCAGGCCACCACGCTCGCCGACCTGCTCTGGTTCGGGCTGGCAGTGATCTCGCTGGTCCGGGTGCCGCTCGCCCCCGCGGTGGTCATCGCGGCGGCCGCCATGGGCTCGTACGCGGCGGTCAATCCGGCGGACTGGTTGGGCGTCGGCGCCACCGTGGTCGGGATCGGCCTGCTCGGCTACCTGCTGCGGCTGGACCTGGAGGCGCGCGGCACCGCGCGCCGGCTGCTCGAACAGGAGCGGGCCGCCCGGGCCGCCGAGGCGGAGAGCGCGGCACTCGCCGAACGGGCCCGGATCGCCCGGGAGATCCACGACGTGCTCGCCCACAGCCTCTCCGCGCAGCTGGTCCACCTGGAGGCGGCCCGGCTGATGCTGGAGCGCGGCACCGACCGCGAGCAGATCCGCGAACGGGTCGTCGCCGCGCGGCGGATGGCGCAGGACGGACTGGTCGAGACCCGGCAGGCGCTGTCCGCGCTGCGCGGCGAGTTCACCCCGGTCGGGGAGTTCCTGGTCGAGCTCACCGGCCGGGAGCGGGCCGCCCTGGTCGTGGTCGGCACGCCCCGGCCGCTCGCCGCCGAGTGCGCCCTCGCGGTGCGGCGCACCGCGCAGGAGGCGCTGACCAATGTGCGCAAGCACGCGCCCGGCGCCCGCTGTTCCGTCGAACTGCGCTACCTAGACGGGGCGGTGGAGCTGGAGGTGCGCGACATGCGCCCGTCGCGCGGCCGGTCCGCAGGCGATCCGACTCCGGGGGAGCTGGCCGGCAGTGGCAGCGGGTACGGTCTGCTGGGAATGCGCGAACGCGCGGAACTGCTCGGTGGCACGCTGGTGGCGGGCCCGGAGGACGGAGGGTGGCGCGTGCTGCTGCGGGTGCCGGCATGACGGCGGTGGTCACCAGGGTGCTGGTGGCGGACGACCAGACGGTGGTGCGCGAGGGCATCGTGATGCTGCTGGGGCTGCTGCCCGGCATCGAGGTGGTCGGCGCGGCGGGTGACGGGGAGGAGGCCGTCGCCCTGGTGGAGTGGCATCACCCGGACGTGGTGCTGATGGACCTGCGGATGCCGCGTTGCGACGGCGTCGAGGCGACCCGGCGGATCCGGGCGGCGCACCCGGAGACCGAGGTCGTGGTCCTCACCACCTACGCCGACGACGACTCGCTGTTCCCGGCGCTGCAGGCCGGGGCGCGCGGCTACCTGACCAAGGACGCCGGTGCCGAGGAGATCGCCCGGGCCATCGCGGACGTCCGCGCGGGCGCGGCCGGGCTCTCCCCGCAGGTCCAACTCCGTTTGCTGGAAAGGCTGTCGGAGCAGCCGGCCCGGTCCGCGGCGGCGCCCGAACGGCCCGCCGCCCGGTCGGGGGAACTACCCGACGGGCTGACCGCCCGGGAGGCCGAGGTGCTGGCACTGATCGCGGAGGGGCTCTCCAACGCGGAGATCGCCCAGCGGCTGTTCGTCAGCCAGGCGACCGTGAAGACGCACATCAACAACCTGTTCGCCAAGACCGCGGTGCGGGACCGGGCGCAGGCGGTCGCGTACGCGTTCCGACACGGGATCACCGGTACGCAGCAGTAGTCGGATGAGTGTCTGTCGGATGATCGATCACCTCATCGAGTGAACGTATCTGCGATGGTCCGAGGGGCTGTCCGGTGGCCTCCATCATGGTTCGGGTCAGAACGTCCGGCCGTTCAGGAGCAGCAGTGCCACAGCAGCAGACGAGCAGTCCCGGCCAGGGACAGCGATTCGACTGGTGGGCCGCTGCGGCCGCCGCCACTCCCGTCGACACGCCCTCCGGCCCTCCGCTCGACACCCCCTCCGGTGGTGCTCCGCTCGGCGGTCCGCCCGGTGTCCCGTCCGACGGGACACCGGGCGTCCCGGCCGAGCCGGCGGCGGCGCACCGCCGAAGGGCCGTACCGGCGCAGCCCGCCGCCGCCCGTCCGGCTCCCGCCCGTACGGAGCAGCCGGCACCGGCCGAGCCGGCGGCCGTCGCCGCGCCGCTCGACCGGCCCGTCGCCCCGCCGGTCCGGCCGGCCGCCGAGGCCGCCGCGGCCGTCCCGGAGGCCGTCGACAGCACCGAGGTCTACCGGGCCGTCCAGGCCAGCGCGGCCTTTCAGGACATCCGCCGCAGCTACCGGTCGTTCGTCTTCCCGGTCACCGGGGCCTTCCTCGGCTGGTACCTGATGTACGTCGCCGCCCAGGCCGCCGCCCCCGGCCTGATGCGCACCCGGGTGGCCGGACCGTTCAACGTCGCCTGGCTGCTCGGCCTGCTGCAGTTCGCCTCCACCTTCCTGCTCACCTGGCTCTACGCCCGCAACGCCCGGACCAAGCGCGACCGCGCCGCCCTGGGCCTGCGCTGGGACACCCAGGACCAACTGCGATGACGAGCGTGATGACCACCCTGATGACCGGTGCGGTGCGGAACACGGTGACGACCGTGCTGACGACCGCCACCCCGCCCCCCGTCGCCCCCGCCGGCGACCACCACTCGCTCGCGATCGCGCTGTTCGCCGTCGTCGTCCTGGTCACCCTGGGCATCACCCTCTGGGTCGGCCGCCAGGGCAACGCCGCCGAGGACTTCTACGCCGGCGGCCGCGACTTCACCCCGCTGCAGAACGGCTTCGCCCTCTCCGGCGACTACCTCTCCGCCGCCTCCTTCCTCGGCGTCGCCGGGCTGATCGCCCTGTACGGCTACGACGGCGTGCTCTACAGCATCGGCTTCCTGGTCGCCTGGCTGGTGGTGCTGATGCTGGTCGCCGAACTCGTCCGCAACGCCGGCCGGTACACCCTCGCCGACGTGCTCGCGCTGCGGCTGCGTCGCCGCAAGGTGCGGGCCGCCGCCGGTGGCGCCAGCGTCGTCGTCACCCTGCTCTACCTGGTCGCCCAGATGGTCGGCGCCGGTTCGCTGGTCGCCCTGCTGCTCGGCACCGACAGCCCGCACGCCCGGACCTGGACCATCATCGCGGTCGGCGCCCTGATGATCGTCTACGTCACGATCGGCGGGATGCGGGCCACCACCTGGATCCAGATCATCAAGGCCTTCCTGCTCACCGCCGGCTCGGTGCTGCTCACCGTGCTGCTGGTGGTCCGCTTCCACGGCGACCTCGGCGAGCTGATGCGCCAGGCCGCGCAGCACAGCGGCGCCGGGCGCCGCTACCTGGAACCCGGACTCAAGTACGGCCACGGCTTCACCAGCCGAATGGACTTCTTCAGCCTCGGTCTCGCCCTCGTGCTCGGCACCGCCGGCCTGCCGCACATCCTGTCCCGCTTCTACACCGTGCCCACCGCGCGGGCCGCGCGCCGCTCCACGATGTGGGCGATCGGCCTGGTCGGCGGCTTCTACCTGATGGCCATCGTGCTCGGCCTCGGCGCCACCGCGCTGGTCGGCTCGGCCGAAGTGCGGCACGCCAACCCGGCCGGGAACACCGCCGTGCCGCTGCTCGCCCTGGTGCTCGGCGGCGGCAACGGCAGCACCGGCGGGGTGGTCCTGTTCGCGCTGATCTCGGCGATCGCCTTCGCCACCATCCTCGCGGTGGTCGCCGGGCTGACCCTGGCCTCCTCGGCGGCCTTCGCCCACGACATCTGGGCCGGGGCCTGGCGCAACCGGCCGCGGCGGGCACGCGCCGGGGCCCATGCCCGGGCCGGCGCCCGCGTCCGGGCACTGCGCGAGCGGGGCCGCGGCCGTCGGGCCGAGGCCGTCCCGGCGTCCCGGTCTGCGGCGGGCGTCACGGCCGCTCGGGCGGCGGAGGAGCCGGGGCCCGGGGCCGGTGAGCAGCAGGAGGTGGTCGTGGCCCGGATCGCGGCCGCCGGGATCGGCGCGGCGGCGATCGTGATCAGCCTCTACGCCCAGCAGTTGAACGTCGCCTTCCTGGTCGGCCTGGCCTTCGCCGTCGCCGCCTCCGCCAACCTGCCCGTCCTGCTGTACAGCCTGTTCTGGTCGCGGTTCACCGTCCGGGGCGCGGTCTGCTCGGTGTACGGCGGGCTGGTCCCGGCGATCGTGCTGGTGTTCTTCTCGCCGGTGGTCTCCGGGAGCAAGGTGGCGCTGTTCCCCGGCGTCGACTTCCACTGGTTCCCGCTGGAGAACCCCGGCATCGTCTCCATCCCGCTCGGCTTCCTGGCGGGCTGGATCGGGACGGTCACCTCGCCCGAGCCGGCCGACCCGGACCGCTTCGCCGAGCTGGAGGTCCGTGCCCTCACCGGTGCGGGCGCGGCCTGAGCCGTCGCGCCCGGGGAACCCCGGCGGGCCTGGGGCCGCCGGGGTTCCCTCACGTCCACGGTGCGTGCGGGGGAGGGGGCTACGCCCGGGCAGGAGGGGCTACGCCCGGGCCGCGAGCCCGTACCGGTGCTCCGGGCGGCCGGTGTCGCCGTAGCGCAGGGTCAGCCGCAGCCGGCTGTCCCGCTCCAGCTGTTTGAGGTAGCGCTGCGCCGTGGAGCGGCTCAGCCCGGTGGCGTCCGCGACCTCCTGGGCGGACAGCGGCCGGCCCGCCCGGCGCAGCACCCCCAGCACCAGGTCGGTGGTCGGTGCCGAGTGCCCCTTGGGCAGCGTCCCGGCCGGGGCGGCGGCGCTGCGCAGGGTCGCGAACAGCCGGTCCACCTCGTCCTGGCCGGCCTCCCGGGCCGGTGCGGCCAGCGCGCGCCGCAGCTGCGCGTACGCCGTCAGCTTGTCCCGCAGCCCGGCGAAGGTGAACGGCTTGACCAGGTACTGCAGCGCGCCGTGCTGCATCGCGGCGTGCACCGTGGACACGTCCCGGGCGGCGGTCACCATCATCACGTCACAGGCCACCTGGCGTTCCCGCAGCCGGCGGACCAGGGCCAGACCGGTCTCGTCGGGCAGGTGGTGGTCGAGCAGCAGCAGGTCCACCGGCCGGTGCTCCAGCGAGGCCAGCGCCTCCCCGGCCGAGTGCGCGGTGCCGGTGACCCGGAAGCCCGGCACCCTGGCCACGTACGCGGCGTGCACGTCGGCGACCCGGAAGTCGTCGTCCACCACGAGTACGTCGATCATCACGCCTCCACGAGCCGTTCGGTGAGCAGGGCCTCGGGCAGCTCGACCGTGAACCGGGCGCCGCCCGTCGGCCCGGTGTCGAGCACGATCCGGCCGCCGGTCCGCTCGACCAGCCGCCGCACCATCGCCAGCCCCAGCCCGCGCGGACGGTGCGCGGGTGCGTCCTTGCTGGTCCACCCCTCCTCGAAGACCTGCTCGCGCAGTTCCTGCGGCACGCCCGGGCCGCTGTCCGCGACCTGCAGCAGCAGGGTGGATCCGGCCGCCGCCAGGCTGACCTCCACCCGGCCGCCCCCACCCGGCGTCACCGCGTCCACGGCGTTGTCGATCAGGTTGCCCAGCACCGTCACCAGCGCCCGCGCGTCCACCACCGCGTCCGGCAGGTGCGCCGCACGCGCCAGGGCCAGCCGGACCCCGCGCTCGCCCGCCACCGCCGTCTTGCCCGCCAGCAGCGCCGCGACGTGCGGATCCTGCACCTGCTCGGCGATCCGGGCGGCGACCACGGCGTGCGAGCCGGACTGCTCCGAGATGAACGCCACCGCCTGCTCGTGACGGCCCAGCTCCAGCAGGCCCAGCAGGGTGTGCATCCGGTTGGCGTGCTCGTGGTCCTGGGCGCGCAGCGCCTCGGTCAGGCTGCGGGTGGTGTCCAGCTCGCGGACCAGTGACTCCAGCTCGGTGCGGTCGCGCAGCGTGACCACCGCGCCGCCCGCGGGCCCGTCCGTGGCGGTCGCCATCCGGTTCACCACCAGCACCCGGTCGTCCCGGACGGCCGGCAGGTCGGTGCCGGTGATCCGCCCGGTCAGCACGTCGGCCAGCCGCCCCGGCGGCAGCACGTCGGCGATCGGGCGGCCGGTGCAGTCCGCGGGCAGGCCGAGCAGCCGGACCGCCTCGTCGTTGGCCAGCCGGATCCGGTCGCGCTCGTCCAGCGCCACCATGCCCTCGCGGATGCCGTGCAGCATCGCCTCCCGCTCCACCAGCAGCGCGGCGATGTCGGCCAGCGCGATGTTGTGGGTGCGGCGCTTGAGGCGGCGGGCCAGGGCGAGGGTGGCGACCGTGCCGGCGGCCAGGCCGGCGCCCGCGCACAGCAGGATCCCGGTGAGCATCGTCAGCAGCCGGCGGCGGATCGAGTCGTCGCTGATGCCCACCGACACCTCGCCGACGATCCGGCCGTCCGACATCCGCAGCGGCACCTTGCCGCGCGCGGTGCGGCCCAGGGTGCCCTGCTGGATGGCGGTGACGCTGCGGCCGCCCAGCGCCGGCTCCGGGTCGGTGCTGACCCGTTGGCCGATCCGGCCCGGGTCGGTGTGCGAGAGCCGGATCCCGTCCAGGTCGGTGACCACCACGAAGCTGGCGCCGGTGGCCAGGCGGATCTGCTCGGCGTTGCGCTGCGCGGTCACCACGTCGCGGGTGTCGGCGGCCCGGGCGATCGTCTCGTCGGTGGCGGTGACCTGGGCGATCGACAGCGCCCGCTGCATCGCGTCGTGGTCCAGCTCGCTGCTGACCGGGGCCAGGAACAGTCCGGCGGTCACGACCGTGACACCGACGGTGACGACGGTCTGGCTCAGCAGCAGCTGGGCGAAGACCCGGCGGGGCCAGTGGGGGAGCTTCATCCGGGCCTCCTCTCGGCGGCGTCGGGGGGTTCTGCGGGGGCGTTCCGCGGCGGGGTGCCGTACGGGGGGTGCCGTACGGGGGGTGTCGTGCGGCGGGTGCCGTACGGGGAGGTGGGGGAGGTGGGGGAGGTGGGGGTCGTTCCGCGGGGGTGGGGGTCGGGACACCCTACGTTTCCGGCGTGTTTCTGTCAGCCGCGTCCCCGCAGTTGTAGCGGAAGCAAAACGAGCAGAACACCCCTCAACGCGGAGAAGCCGCACTACGCGGAGAAGGCTCCCGCCGGGGCCGGGGCCGCTCCTACCTTTCCGGGGCAAGCACTGACCCGGGAGGAACGAATGAGCAAGACCCCGGCGATCGAGCTGACCGGCGCGACCAAACGGTTCCGCACCCCGTCCGGGGCGCTGCACACCGCCGTCCGCGATCTCGATCTGACCGTCGCCCAGGGCGAGTTCGTCGCCGTCGTCGGGCCCACCGGCTGCGGCAAGTCGACCACGCTGACGCTGGTCAGCGGTCTGGAGGAGCCCACCGAGGGCGAGGTCCGGGTGTACGGCGAGCCCGTCACCGGGATCGACCCGCAGGTCGGGTTCGTCTTCCAGCAGGACGCCGTCTTCCCCTGGCGCACCGTGCTGTCCAACGTGATGGCCGGTCCGCGCTTCCGCGGCGTGCCCGTCGCGGAGGCCAAGGAGCGGGCCCGGGACTGGCTGGGCCGGGTCGGCCTCGCCGCCTTCGAGGACCGCTACCCGCACCAGCTGTCCGGCGGCATGCGCAAGCGCGTCGCGCTCGCCCAGACCTTCGTCAACGACCCGGCGATCCTGCTGATGGACGAGCCGTTCTCGGCCCTGGACGTGCAGACCCGCGCGCTCATGTCGGACCAGCTGCTGGAGCTGTGGGCCGGTACCGGTTCCGCGGAGAACGCGGCGTCGGTCGTCTTCGTCACCCACGACCTGGACGAGGCCATCGCGCTCGCCGACCGGGTCGTCGTGATGACCGCCGGACCGGCCACCGTCAAGGAGGTCTTCACCGTCGACCTGCCACGACCGCGCACCGTGGAAGCCGTCCGGCTGGAACCGAGGTTCATCGAGCTGTACCGCGAGATCTGGGCTTCGCTCGGCGAAGAGGTGCGCATCACCCGGGAGAGAGGAGCGGGTCGTGCCGCGTGAGACCGCGTCCGCCGTCGCCGGGCCGCCCCCGGCCGTCACCACGAGAACCGCGGCCCGCGAACGGGCCGCCCGCAACCGGAAGGTGGGCGTCCACGGCGCCCGGGTCGCGGTCCTGGCCGCCTTCCTCGGATTCTGGGAGGTCTGCGCCCGTACCGACGTCATCGACCCGTTCAACTTCTCGCAGCCGTCGAAGATCTGGGACCAGATCCAGCAGTGGGTCACCCACGGCACCGCGCAGGGCTCGCTCGGCGAGCAGATCGGCTACACCCTCTACGAGGCGCTCACCGGCTGGGTGATCGGCGTGGTCGGCGGTGTGCTGCTGGGCATCGCGCTCGGCCGGATCCGCTTCCTGGCCGACGTGTTCGGGCCGTACATCAAGGTGCTCAACGCCATCCCGCGCATCGTGCTCGCGCCGATCTTCCTGATCTGGTTCGGTCTCGGCCCGGCCTCGAAGGTCGCCTCCGCCGTGGTGCTGGTGTTCTTCCCGGTGTTCTTCAACGCCTTCCAGGGCGCCCGCGAGGTGGACCGCAACCTCGTCGCCAACGCCCGCATCCTGGGCGCCGACAACCGCAGGGTCACCCTCCAGGTGGTCATCCCCGCCGCCACCACCTGGATCTTCACCAGCCTGCACGTCAGCTTCGGCTTCGCGCTGATCGGCGCCATCGTCGGCGAGTACATCGGCGCCACCAAGGGCCTCGGCCTGCTCGTCGCGGCCGCCCAGGGCACCTTCAACGCGGCCGGCGTGTACGCCGCCATGACCATCCTCGCCGTCGTCGCGCTGCTCACCGAGGGGCTGCTGACCTTCGCCGAGAAGAAGCTGTTCCGCTGGAAGCCCGCCGACGCGGGCGACGGCCGCTGACACCCCCTGCCGGAAAGAAGAGAGAGGCACCCCCACCCATGCGCCGCAACTCCACTGGCAGAGCCGCTGCCGCCGCCCTCGCCGCCGTCCTGCTCGTCCCGCTCTCCGCCTGCGCCAACGACGCCGCCACCGTCGGGCACGGGTCGGTCGCCGCCCCGGCCGGGCAGCAGGTCGACGGACCCAAGGTCAAGATCATGGTCGGTGGCCTGGACAAGGTCATCTACCTGCCCGCGGTGCTCGCCCAGCGGCTCGGCCACTTCGCCGAGGCCGGCGTCAACGTCGAGCTGATGACCGAGCCCGCCGGCGTCAACGCCACCACCGCCCTGCTCGCCGGGGACGTCCAGGGCGCCGTCGGCTTCTACGACCACACCATCGACCTGCAGGCCAAGGGCAAGAACGTCGAGTCCGTGGTGCAGTTCGCCCAGGCGCCCGGCGAGGTCGAGGTGGTCTCCACCAAGCAGGCCGACGCGGTCAGGTCCGGCGCCGACTTCAAGGGCCGCAAGCTCGGCGTCACCAGCATCGGCTCCTCGACCGACTTCCTCACCAAGTACCTCGCGGTCAAGAACGGCACCGCGGTCAGCGAGTTCAGCCCGATCGCGGTCGGCGCCGGCCAGACCTTCATCGCCGCGCTCCAGCAGGGCAGCATCGACGCCGGGATGACCACGGACCCGACCGTCGCCACCATCCTGGACAAGGGCCTCGGCAAGGTCCTGTACGACCTGCGCACTCCCGAGGGCTCGCGCCAGGCGCTCGGCGGGCTGTACCCGTCGTCCTCGCTCTACATGAACACCGACTGGGTGGAGAAGAACCGGGACACCACCCAGAAGCTCGCCAACGCCTTCGTGAAGACCCTCAAGTGGATGTCCACCCACACCCCGGAGGAGATCGCCGGGAAGATGCCCGCCGACTACGCGCAGGGCGGCGCCGAGCAGTACGCGGCGGCGATCAAGGCGACGCTGCCGATGTTCACCACGGACGGCGTCATGCCGGCCGACGGGCCGAAGACGGTGCTCGCGGTGCTCGCGGCGTTCCACCCGGACGTCAAGGGCAAGGAGGGGTCGATCGACCTGTCCCGGACGTACACCGGCGAGTTCGTCGGCAAGGCCACCGGCTGATCCGGCCCGCATGCCGCCGCGGTCCCGCGCTCACCCCCACGGGCGCGGGGCCGCCGCGGTCCGTTCGTCGGGCCTCGGTCCGTTCGTCCGGCCGCGGCTCGTTCGTTCGGTCCCGGTCGGTTCCTCCGGTCCCGGCGGCTCAGACCCCGCGTACGGACAGCACGTCCATCCGCGACGGCGACCCCGCCGCCTTGCCGCAGCTCTCCGGACGCGGCGGCTCGCTCACCGACTCGATCACGTCCACCTCCCAGGCCCGGCCGTCCCGGTGCAGCACCGTCACCAGCCAGCGGCCCCCGCCGTCCGGCCGCTGGGTGAGCGTCAGCGCGTCCACCCCGGTCTCACCGGTCGCCAGCCGCACCGCGTGCTCGGCCGCCTGACCCGGACGCTCCCAGCCCGAGCAACCCCGCGACCACTCCGGCACCATGTGCCCGGCCGCCGTCGCCGCCAGCACCTCCTTGGCGCTCTCCGCCGTCAGCCGCCCGTACGCGTAGCCGTACGGCAGCACGAGCATCGTGGGGGAGAAGCGGTGCCCGCCCAGGTGGGTCACCTCCCACACCTCGCTGTGCCCGGCCGCCGCCAGCTCGGCCGCGAGCGGACGGCCCAGCAGCGCGCAGCAGCGGTCCCGCCGCCCGTTGGTGCACACCAGCGCCACCGGACCGCCGACGTGCTCCGCGCCGAAACCCGTGTGGTCGCCGCTCCCCAGCGCCGCGAAGTCCAGCCCCAACAGCTCCGCCGGGTCCGTCACCTGCGCCCGGCGCACCCAGCCGCGGCCCGGCACCGTGTGCGCCACGATCACCTCGTGCCGGGCCGTCGGCAGGCAGTCCGCGTGCCGGCCCGGCCGCCGGACCAGGGCCACCCGCACGCCCGTCCCCGCCGCAGCCTCCTCCAGCGCCCGCCCGACCGCCGCGTCCAGATGGCTCTCGCGCAGCGCCTTCGCACCCCACGGCCCGTTCTGCTCCACCAGCAACCAGGTGCTCGCCACCGCCGCGGTCGCGGCCAGCGGCTCCGAAAGTTCACGCGACAAGGTCGCACAGGTGCTCACCCGGGCAAGGCTACCCTCGCCTGCCGGCCCGGCCGCCGGTCCCGGGAGCGGCGGAGACCAGCCGGAGTCCGCGGAGCCCCGGGAACGACGGAGGGAGGGCCGCCCGAGAGCGCCCCTCCCTCCACCGCGCGGACCGTTACGCCGGCCCGGCGACCACGTCGACGCGGGCGGTGACCGGAGTGCCGGAGCCGTCGCGGCGGGGGTCCCGCTCGGGCAGGTCGACCGGGACGCCCTTGGCCGTGGCGGCACGGGCCGGCGCGGCACCCGCCCAGGCGAAGGCCAGCGCGTCCTCGCCGCGCAGGAAGCGCTGGCAGCGGACACCGCCGGTGGCACGGCCCTTGCGCGGGTACTGCTCGAACGGGGTGACCTTCCAGGTCGTCTGCTCGCCGTCGGACAGCGTGCCGGAGGCCGTGGCGACCGAGACCACCACGGCGTCGGCGGCCGGGTCCACCGCCGTGAACGACAGCACCCGCGCCCCCTCGGAGAGCTTGATGCCGGCCATGCCACCGGCCGGACGGCCCTGCGGGCGGACCTGGCCCGCCGGGTAGCGCAGCAGCTGCGCGTCGGAGGCGATGAAGACCAAGTCCTCCTCGCCGGTGCGCAGTTCGACCGCGCCGACCAGCTCGTCACCCTCCTTGAGGGCGATCACCTCGAACTCGTCCTTGTTCGCCGGCCACTCCGGCACCACCCGCTTCACCACACCCTGCAGCGTGCCCAGCGCCAGGCCCGGCGAGGACTCGTCCAGCGTCGTCAGCGCCAGCGCCCGCTCCCCGGCCTCCAGCCGCAGGAACTCGCCCACCGCGGCACCGCCCGCCAGGTTCGGCGACGGCGTCGGCGGCATCGCCGGCAGGTCGATCACCGGCAGCCGCAGCACCCGGCCCGCCGACGTCACCACGCCCACGTCGGCGCGCGCCGTCGCGTGCACCGCCGACACGATCACGTCGTGCTTCGAGCGCTTCTCCGACACCTCGAACGGCTCGCCGTCCGCCGTCCGCGCCAGCAGGCCGGTCGAGGACAGCAGCACCCGGCACGGGTCGTCGGCCACCTCCAGCGGCACCGCCAGCGCCGCCGACGGCGCCGCCCCCGCCTCCAGCAGCACCGTCCGCCGCTCCGTGCCGAACTGCTTCGCCACCGCGCCCAGTTCGTTCGACACCACGCTGCGCAGCTTGGTGTCCGACTCCAGGATCTCGGTCAGGTCCGCGATCTCCGCGTTGAGCTTCGCCTTCTCCTGCTCCAGCTCCACCCGGTCGAACCGGGTGAGCCGGCGCAGCGGGGTGTCCAGGATGTACGCGGTCTGCGTCTCCGAGAGCGAGAAGCGCTCCATCAGGCGCTCCTTCGCCTGCTGCGCGTTGTCACTCGACCGGATGATCGCGATGACCTCGTCGATGTCGAGCAGCGCCACCAGCAGGCCCTCGACCAGGTGCAGCCGCTCCTGGCGCTTGCGGCGGCGGAAGTCGCTGCGCCGGCGCACCACGGTGAAGCGGTGGTCGACGTAGACCTCCAGCAGTTCCTTCAGACCCAGCGTCAGCGGCTGCCCGTCCACCAGCGCCACGTTGTTGATGCCGAAGGTCTCCTCCATCGGCGTCAGCTTGTAGAGCTGCTCCAGCAGTGCCTCCGGCACGAAGCCGTTCTTGACCTCGATCACCAGCCGCAGCCCGTGCTCGCGGTCGGTCAGGTCCTTGACGTCCGCGATGCCCTGCAGCTTCTTCGCGTTGACCAGGTCCTTGATCTTCGAGATGACCTTCTCCGGGCCGACGTTGTACGGCAGCTCGGTGACCACGATGCCCTTGCGGCGGGCCGTCACCGCCTCCACCGTGCACGTCGCCCGGATCTTGAACGTGCCGCGGCCGGACTCGTAGGCGTCCCGGATCCCGGACAGGCCCACGATCCGCCCGCCGGTCGGCAGGTCCGGACCGGGGACGAACCGCATCAGCGTGTCCAGGTCCGCGTTCGGGTGCTTGATCAGGTGCCGGGCCGCCGCCACCACCTCGGACAGGTTGTGCGGCGGCATGTTGGTCGCCATGCCCACCGCGATGCCCGTCGCACCGTTCACCAGCAGGTTCGGGAACGCGGCCGGCAGCGCCAGCGGCTCCTGCTCGCTGCCGTCGTAGTTCGGGCCGAAGTCGACGGTGTCCTCGTGGATCGACTCCACCATCGCCATCGACGCCGCGGTGAGCCGCGACTCGGTGTAGCGCATCGCGGCCGGCGGGTCGTCGTTGCCGAGCGAACCGAAGTTGCCGTGCCCGTCGATCAGCGGCAGCCGCATCGAGAACGGCTGGGCCATCCGCACCACGGAGTCGTAGATCGACGCGTCACCGTGCGGGTGCAGCCGGCCCATCACCTCTCCCACCACGCGGGCGCACTTCACGTGCGCGCGCTCCGGGCGCAGGCCCATCTCGTTGGCCTGGTACAGGATCCGGCGGTGCACCGGCTTCAGACCGTCCCGCGCGTCGGGCAGCGCACGCGAGTAGATCACCGAGTAGGCGTACTCCAGGAAGGAGCCCTGCATCTCGTCCACGACGTCGACGTCGAGGATCCGCTCCTCGAAGTCTCCGGGCGGCGGGGTCTGCGAACTGCGGCGGGCCATCGCGGCGGGGCTCCCTTACGTGTCGCTGGCTGTGTCTCGGTGGGGCGGCGGTCGCCGCCGCACCCTCGCCGGACCCGTCAACCCGGCGTGGTCGACAGGGCGCGGCGCCCCCATTGTGGACCCTCGCGCCGACACTGCCGGTCAGCGGCCCTCTTCCGCCCCTGGCGAACGACCCCCTCCGCGCGGACACGAACGCGGCTCCCGCACGTTGCACCACAATGGGGGACGCCACACGAACCCCCGACATCGACGACGGGAAGGACCCGAGCGCATGGCCAACCCGGCCCCCGCCTCCAGCCGAGGCATCGCCATCACCGAGCACCGCCTGGCCAACGGGCTGCGCGTCGTCCTCTCCGAGGACCACCTGACCCCGGTCGCCGCCGTCTGCCTCTGGTACGACGTGGGCTCCCGCCACGAGGTCAAGGGCCGCACCGGCCTCGCCCACCTCTTCGAGCACCTGATGTTCCAGGGCTCCGCCAACGTCTCCAACAACGGGCACTTCGAGCTGGTCCAGGGCGCCGGCGGCTCGCTCAACGGCACCACCAGCTTCGAGCGCACCAACTACTTCGAGACCATGCCCGCCCACCAGCTGGAGCTCGCCCTCTGGCTGGAGGCCGACCGGATGGGCTCGCTGCTCGCCGCGCTCGACGAGACGTCCATGGAGAACCAGCGCGACGTCGTCAAGAACGAGCGCCGCCAGCGCTACGACAACGTCCCGTACGGCACCGCCTTCGAGAAGCTCACCGCGCTCTCCTACCCCGACGGCCACCCGTACCACCACACGCCGATCGGCTCCATGGCCGACCTCGACGCGGCCACGCTGGAGGACGCCCGGACGTTCTTCCGCACCTACTACGCGCCCAACAACGCCGTCCTGTCCGTCGTCGGCGACATCGACCCCGAGCAGACCGTCGCCTGGGTCGAGAAGTACTTCGGCTCCATCCCCGCCCACGACGGCAAGCAGCCCCCGCGCTCCGGCGAACTCCCTGACACCATCGGCCGCGAGATCCGCGAGGAGGTCCACGAGGACGTCCCCTCCCGCGCCCTGATGGCCGCCTACCGCCTCCCGCACGACGGCACCCGCGAGGCCGACGCCGCCGACCTCGCGCTCACCATCCTCGGCAGCGGCGAGTCCAGCCGCCTCTACAACCGGCTGGTCCGCCGCGACCGCACCGCCGTCGCCGCCGGCTTCGGCCTGCTGCGCCTGGCCGGCGCCCCCAGCCTCGGCTGGCTCGACGTCAAGACCTCCGGCGACGCCACCCTCGCGCAGATCGACGCGGCCGTCGACGAGGAACTTGCCCGCTTCGCCGCCGAGGGCCCCACGCCCGAGGAACTCGAACGCGCCCAGGCCCAGATCGAGCGCGAGTGGCTGGACCGGCTGACCACCGTCGCCGGCCGCGCCGACGAACTCTGCCGCTACGCCGTCCTGTTCGGCGACCCCAAGCTGCTCAACGACGCCCTCCCCAAGGTCCTCGACGTCACCGCCGAGGAGGTCCAGGCCGTCGCCAAGGCCCGGCTCCACCCCGACAACCGGGCCGTCCTCGCCTACGAGCCGACCGCCGCCGACACCGACGGCGACACCGACGCCGAGACCACCGTCGACTCCGACGCCGCTTCCGAAGAGGAGGGTGCCGCCGCATGAGCACCGACTACGTCCCCACCATGACCTTCCACCCCCAGCCCCGCCCCGGCACCCCCGGTCCGTGGGCCTTCCCCGCCCCCGAGCGGGCCGCCCTCGGCAACGGCGTCACCGTCCTGCACTGCCACCGGCCCGGCCAGCAGCTGGTCGCCGTCGAGGTGCTCCTCGACGCCCCGCTCGCCGCCGAGCCCGACGGCCTCGACGGCATCGCCGCCATCCTCGCCCGCGCCCTCAGCGAGGGCACCGACACCCTCAGCGCCGAGGAGTTCGCCGGGGAGCTCGAACGGGCCGGCGCCACGCTGGACGCGCACGCCGACCACCCGTGCATCCGGGTCTCCCTGGAGGTGCCCGCCTCCCGGCTCCAGCGCGGCCTGTCCCTGCTCGCCGACGCCCTGCGCGCCCCCGCGCTGCCCGAGGCCGAGATCGAGCGCCTGGTCGCCAACCGCCTGGACGAGATCGTCCACGAGCAGGCCAACCCCGCCCGGCGCGCCGCCAAGGCCCTCTACGCCCAGCTCTTCGACGCCGCCGACCGGCTCTCCCGGCCCCGCGCCGGCACCGCCGACACCGTCAAGTCGATCGACCGCGCCGCCGTCAAGGCCTTCTACGACGCCCACGTGCGCCCCGCGACCAGCACCGTCGTCGTGGTCGGCGACCTCACCGGCGTCGACCTGCCCGCCCTCCTCGAGAGCACCCTCGGGACCTGGACCGGCCCGGCCGCCGAGGCCTCCGTGCACGCCCCGGTCGCCGGCGACGACCGCGGCCGCGTGGTCATCGTGGACCGCCCCGGCTCGGTCCAGACCCAGCTGCTCATCGGCCGGATCGGCCCCGACCGCCACGACCCGGTCTGGGCCGCCCAGACCCTCGGCACCTACTGCCTGGGCGGCACCCTCACCTCCCGCCTGGACCGCGTCCTGCGCGAGGAGAAGGGCTACACCTACGGCGTCCGCGCCTTCGCCCAGCCGCTGCGCTCCGCCGCCGACGGCAGCGGGCGCTCGCTGATCGCCATCAGCGGTTCGGTGGACACCGCCTCCACCGCCCCGGCGCTCGCCGACACCTGGACCATCCTGCGCACCCTCGCCGCCGAGGGCCTCACCGACGCCGAGCGCGACGAGGCCGTGCAGTTCCTGGTCGGCGTCGCCCCGCTCAAGTACGAGACCGCGGGCTCGGTGGCCGGCACCCTGGCCGACCAGGTCGAGCAGTACCTGGCGGACGACTACCAGGCCGAGGTCTACCGGCAGCTCGCCGAACTGCCCACCGCCGCCGCCACCGAGGCGGTCGTCGCGGCGTTCCCGCCGGACCGCCTGGTCACCGTCCTGGTCGGAGACGCCACCGTGATCGCCGACGACGTGCGGGCGCTCGACATCGGCGAGGTCACCGTCGTCAGCTGACGGCCCCCGGCCCCGACCTCCGGTCCAGGTCGGCCCGGCCGGTCGAACCGGCCCGGTGGAGCACCCGCTCCGCCGGGCCGGACGCGTTTTTAAATCCCTTGCAGGCCCCGCCCGTTCCGTGGATAGATGTTCCCCGGCGCGCCACGCGTGCGAACGCGGATCGGGACGAACGAAGGGAGGCGGTCACCATGCGGGTCGAGCGAGCCATACGACGACGCTCCCCAAGGCCGTACTCCCCCTGTGCCGCCGCCCAGGGCGTCTGAGCCCACCCCGAACTTCCCCGAGCCACGCCGGGATCCCTTCGCGCGGCACCCCCTTTCTCGTGAACCACCCGACCCATGGAGGTCGTTCGACCATGACGTACACCGAGGTGCCCGGCGTCCGGGTCCCGATCCGGATGTGGACCGACCCGGCGACGGTCGAGGGCCAGGCCCTGCAGCAGCTGCGCAACATCAGCTCCCTGCCCTGGCTGCACGGCCTCGCCGTGATGCCCGACGTCCACCTGGGCAAGGGCGCGACGGTCGGCTCCGTCATCGCCATGAAGGACGCGGTCTGCCCGGCGGCGGTCGGCGTCGACATCGGCTGCGGGATGAGCGCGGTGAAGACCTCCCTCACCGCCGAGGACCTCCCGGACGACCTGTCCGCCCTGCGCAGCAAGATCGAGCAGGCCATCCCGGTCGGCCGCGGCCTGCACACCGACCCGGTCGACCCGGCGAAGCTGTACGGCTTCCGCACGGCGGGCTGGGCCGACTTCTGGCAGCGCTTCGACGGCATCGCGGAGGAGGTCAAGTGGCGCCGCGAGCGGGCGATGCAGCAGATGGGAACGCTCGGAGCGGGCAACCACATGATCGAGCTGTGCATCGATACGGCCGGGTCCGTGTGGCTGATGCTGCACTCCGGCTCGCGCAACATCGGCAAGGAGCTGGCGGAGCACCACATGGGCGTCGCCCGCTCGCTGCCGCACAACCAGGGGCTGATCGATCGCGACCTCGCGGTGTTCCTCTCCCGCACCCCGGAGATGGCGGCCTACCGTGAGGACCTGTACTGGGCACAGGAGTACGCCAAGCACAACCGGGCCGTCATGATGGCGCTCTTCCAGGACGTCGTGCGCCGCGAGTTCCCCAAGGCGGAGCTCGCCTTCGAGGAGATCATCAGCTGCCACCACAACTACGTGGCGGAGGAGCGCTACGACGGTGTCGACCTGCTCGTGACCCGCAAGGGGGCGATCCGGGCCGGCACGGGCGAGTACGGGATCATCCCGGGTTCGATGGGCACCAGTTCGTTCATCGTCCGTGGCCTCGGCAACCAGGCGGCCTTCAACTCGGCCTCGCACGGCGCCGGCCGCAAGATGAGCCGCACGGCGGCCAAGAAGCGTTTCACCGTACGCGACTTGGAGGAGCAGACCCGGGGCGTGGAGTGCCGCAAGGACGGCGGTGTGGTGGACGAGATCCCCGGCGCGTACAAGTCGATCGAGAAGGTCATGGAGCAGCAGCGGGACCTGGTCGAGGTCGTCGCCCAGATCAAGCAGGTCATCTGCATCAAGGGGTGACCGGCCGGTTCATCGATGAGGCCGCGGAGGTAGTCACGCTCGGAGAACGGCACCGTGGGCGGAGCCACGATCTCCGACGTGCGCCCCGCCGGCAGGCCGAGCGCCCGCAGTTCCTCCCGGAACTCCCGGGCGTGGACGGTCCACATCACCGAAGTGTGCTCCGCCGTGAAGTTCGTCGTGCGCGTCCGGTACCTGATGGTGCTGTTGTGCGGGCAGAGCCGCTGGAACTCCTCCAGGATCGGGGCGTCCCGCGCGGAGAGCTCCACGGAGAGCCGGCCGCGGTTGCGGGACTGCTCGGCGAGGTGTCCGTCCGCCCGGAGGAAGGCGAACATGTACGCGTGCTCGGGTCGTTCGAGGTCGAAGAACGTCATGCCGCGAGCATGTGTGCGGCCCGTCGTCCCAGAGGGTCGAACGGTCACCGGTTGGCTCGATGGTGTGAATGCGGCCGGATCCGCGCACAGAGGCGCCCGGCAGTGCTGGCACTGCCGGGCGCCTCCGGGTCGCGCGAGGTCTCAGGCCGCGGCGGGGAGCTCGTCGAGGCCTTCCTGGACGAGCTTGGCGAGGCGGTCGAGCGCGTCGTCGGCGTTCTCGGCGTCGGAGGCCAGGATGACCTCGTCGCCGCCCTGGGCGCCCAGGCCGAGGAGGCCGAGCATGGAGGCCGCGTTGACCGGGTTGCCGCCGGGCTTGGCGATGGTGATCGGCACGCCGGTGGCCGTGACGGCCCGGACGAAGACGGAGGCGGGACGGGCGTGCAGGCCCTCGGCCCAACCGATGGTGACGCGGCGCTCAGCCATGAGACGTGCCTTTCCGGTGAAGCTGGTCACGGCCGTGCTCGGGAGGAGCGGGGGAAGCGGCCATGTTGTCTAGACCAGTCTTGCACGCCGGCGACCCCGGCGAACCGCCGCGTTCAGGACTTGTGATTGTTTCTTTTCGGGGCATAAACCCCGGTGTTCGATCCCGTCCACCCTGCCGTGAGCACGTGCCCGGCGCCATCCGGCCCGCCGCCGGATAACCTGACGAACGTGGACGACTCCGCGGCAACGAACCCCGAGCAGCATCCGGACTATCCGCAGCACTGGGAGGCCGACATCCTGCTGCGCGACGGCGGTACGGCCCGGATCCGGCCGATCACGCCCGCCGACGCCGGGCGCCTCGTGGAGTTCTACGAGCAGGTCTCGGACCAGTCCAAGTACTTCCGGTTCTTCGCCCCCTACCCCCGGCTCTCCGACAAGGACGTCCGCCGCTTCACCCACCACGACTTCGTGAACCGGGTCGGCCTCGCGGTGGTCGTCCGGGACCGCTTCATCGCCACCGTCCGCTACGACCGGATCGACGCCGAGGGCCGCCCCTCCGCCACCGGGACCGACGCCGAGGTGGCCTTCCTGGTGCAGGACGCCCACCAGGGCCGCGGCGTCGCCTCGGCGCTGCTGGAGCACATCGCGGCCGTCGCCCAGGAGCGCGGCATCCGCCGCTTCCAGGCCGAGGTGCTGCCGCAGAACCGGAAGATGGTGAAGGTCTTCACCGACGCCGGCTACACCCAGCACCGCAGCTTCGCCGACGGCGTGGTGCACCTGGAGTTCGACCTCGAACAGACCGACCGCTCGCTCGCCGTGATGCGCGCCCGCGAGCACCGCGCCGAGGCGCGCTCGGTGCAGCGGCTGCTCACCCCGCGTTCGGTCGCGGTGATCGGGGTCTCCCGCACCCCGCAGACCGTCGGCCGGGCGATCCTGCGCGACGTGCTGGGCAGCGCCCCGGCCGAGTGCCCGGTCTACGCGGTGAACCGCAACGCCCTGCCCGGCACCGAGTTGGACGGCGTCCCGGTGCACCGCTCGATTCTGGACATTCCCGGGCCGGTGGACCTCGCGGTGATCGCCGTCCCCGAGGGCGCCGTCCCGGCCGCCGTCGCCGAGTGCGGCGCCCATGGCGTACAGGGCCTGGTGGTGGTCACCGCCGGCTACGCGGAGACCGGTCCGGAGGGCCGGGACCGGCAGCGCGCCCTGGTCCGCCAGGCCCGCGCGGCGGGCATGCGGGTGATCGGCCCGAACGCCTTCGGCCTGATCAACACCGACCCGGCGAACCCGCTGAACGCCTCGCTCGCGCCGCGCCTGCCCGGCCGCGGCGGCTTCGGCATCTTCTGCCAGTCCGGCGCGATCGGCGTCGCCCTGCTGGAGGCCGCCCACCGGCGCGGCCTCGGCGTCTCGTCCTTCGCCTCGGTCGGCAACCGCGCCGACGTCTCCGGCAACGACTTCCTGCAGTACTGGGCCGAGGACGACGCCACCCAGGTCGTCCTGCTCTACCTGGAGTCCTTCGGCAACCCGCGCAAGTTCACCCGGATCGCCCGCCGCCTGGCCGCCGCCAAGCCGGTCGTGGTGGTCAAGGGCGCCCGGCACACCGGCAGCCTGCCGCCCGGCCACGCCGTCCCCGCCACCGCCACCGGCCTGCGCGACGCGACCGTCGACGCCCTGTTCGAACAGGCGGGCGTCACCAGGGTCGCGACCATCACCGAGCTGTACGACACCGGCGAGCTGCTGGCCCTGCAGCCGCTGCCGGCGGGGGACCGGGTCGCGGTGGTCGGCAACTCGGACTCGCTGGGCCTGCTCACCTACGACGCCCTGCTGAGCGCCGGCCTGCGTCCGCGCACCCCCGTCGACCTGACCACCGCCGCGACCGGCGAGAACTTCCGGATCGCGCTCGACGTCGCCCTCGCCGACCCCGCCGTGGACGCGGTGATCGCCGTCGCCATCCCGCCGATCGGCACCTCCGCGCACGCCTTCATGGGCGGCCGGCTGACCGGCGACGACGACCCCGCGATGGGCTCGGACGACCCCGAGATCGCCGCCGCCCTGCTCGAAGCCGGCCGGCGCGCCGAGGAGGTGGGCAAGCCGCTGCTGCTCGCCCACCTGGCGCTGACCGACCTGCCGGCCCGGCTGCGCCCCGGCGGCATCCCCGCCTACCCGGCGCCCGAGCGGGCCGTGCACGCCCTCGCCCACGCCGTCCACTACGCGCAGTGGCGGCGCCGGACGGCCGAGGCCGAGGAGACCGCGCGCGTCCCCGAGCTGGACCGGATCGACGAGCCCGGTGCCCGCGCCCTGGTCGCGGCGGCGCTCAGCGCCCGGACCGGGACCTCCCGCCCGTCGCCCGCCACCACCCTCGACCGGGACGCCACGCGCCGCTCCTCCCTCCTGCGCACCCGGCCCGGTGGCGCCCGGATCACCCTGCCCGACGCCGAGGCCCGCGAGCTGCTGGCCCGCTACGGCATCGACGTCTCGCCGACGCTGCCGGCCCCGGACGAGGAGACGGCGGTCGCGGCGGCGGCCTCGCTCGGTTACCCGGTGGCCCTCAAGGCGACCGCCCCGCACCTGCGCCACCGCCCCGACCTGGGCAGCGTCCGGCTGGACCTGACCGGCGAGCCGGGCCTGCGCCGCGCCCACCGCGAGCTGGACGCCCTGCTCGGCGGCGCCGCGCCGGCCGAGCTGGTGGTGCAGCGACTGGCCCCGCGCGGCGTGGACACCGTGATCGGCGCCACGGTGGACCCGGCGGTCGGCGCGATCCTGTCCTTCGGCCTGGCCGGCGCACCGGCCGAACTGTTGGGCGACACGGCGCACCGACTGGTTCCGGCCACCGACCAGGACGTCGCCGGGCTGATCCGGGAGGTGCGGGCGGCACCGCTGCTGTTCGGCTGGCGCGGCGCCGAGGCGGTGGACACCGGCGCGCTGGAGGAACTGCTGCTCAGGGTGTCGCAGCTGGTGGACGACGTCCCGGAGATCGCCTCGGTGGATCTCGAACCCGTGGTCGTGGCCCCGCACGGGCTGGCGATCCTGGGGGCGCGGGTGCGGGTCGCGCCCCTGCCGGTCCGCAGCGATCTGGGCCCGCGCGCGATGAGCACGCTGTAACCTTCCTTGGTTGCGCCCTGCCCGGGCGCTGTTGTCCGAAGCTCGGCGCCGCGCCGCCCGCTTCGTCGGCGGACCATGCCAGGATGGAGATATGGCGAAGACCGGTACCACCACCACTCAGGACCTGCGCTCGGCGATCGAGCGCAGCGGCTACTACCCGGCCCTGGTGTCCGAGGCGGTGGAGTCCGCGGTGGGTCCGGAGCCGATCGGCTCCTACCTGGTGCACCAGGAGACGACCTTCGACGCCAACGAGGTCCGCCGGCACGTGACGGTGCTGGTGCTGACCCCGACCCGCTTCGTGGTGAGCCACACCGACGAGCAGTCGGGGGCCGAGGGCAGCCCCTCGGTGCCGTTCGCGACGACCTCGACGGAGAGCGTCCGGCTGGACCGGATCGGTTCGGTCGTGGTGAGCCGGATGGTCGCGAACCCGGAGACGTACACGCCGGGGACTCTGCCGCGCGAGGTGGTGCTGACGATCGGCTGGGGTGCGGTGCAGCGCCTGGACCTGGAGCCGGCCGGCTGCTCGGACCCGAACTGCGAGGCGGATCACGGGTACACCGGTTCGGCGACGGCCGACGACCTCTCGCTGCGGGTGAGCGAGGCCGGTGACGGCCCCGAGACGGTGTCCCAGGCGCTGGCGTTCGCCCGGGCCCTGTCCGACGCGACGATCGACAACGGCCCGCGGGTCTGATCGCCGCCGCCTCCGACCGCTACGAATCCGGTTCCATGTCCTTCGCTCCTGCCGACGGCTACGACGCCTTCGAGATCCTTGACCCGGCCGCGGCCCCCGCGCCCCCCTACGGCAGCGGTTCGCTGTGCGACCTGCTGCCCTCGGTGGCGGCGGGGCTCGGCGTCCCCGGGTTCACCGCGACGCTGCCCATCGCCCCGGCGGACCGGGTGGTGGTGTTCCTGGTGGACGGCCTGGGCTGGGAGCTGCTGCTGCGCCACCCCGAGTACGCGCCGTTCCTCTCCTCGCTGGCCGGGAGTTCGCTGGGCGGCAGCGGCCGTCCGCTGACCGCCGGCTTCCCGTCCACCACGGCGACCTCGCTGGCCTCGGTCGGCACCGGGACGCCGCCGGGCCTGCACGGCCTGGCCGGGTACACGGTGGCGGTGCCGGGCGCCGGCTACCTGATGAACCAGCTGCGTTGGCAGCCGCCGACCGAGCCGCACGCCTGGCAGCCGTACCCGACGGTCTTCGAGCGGACGCACCTGGCCGGGGTGGCGACCGCGCAGGTCTCGTCCCCGCTGTTCGCGCAGACCCCGCTGACCCGGGTGGCGCTGTCCGGCGGCACCTTCCTCGGCCGCACCACCGGCGAGGAGCGGATGGATCTGGCGGCTTCCTGGCTGGCCGAGCACGACCGGGCGCTGGTGTACACCTACGTCAGCGAGCTCGACGGCGCGGGCCACCGCTTCGGGGTGGACTCCGACGAGTGGCGGATGACGCTGGACGCCGTGGACCGGCTGGCCCGCCGGCTGGCCGAGCAGTTGCCGCCGCGTTCGGCGATGTACGTCACGGCCGACCACGGCATGATCGACATCGCGCCGGAGGACCGGATCGACTTCGACGAGGACTGGGAGCTGGGCGCCGGTGTGGCCCTGCTCGGCGGCGAGGGCCGGGCCCGGCACGTGTACGCGGTGCCCGGGGCCGCGGCGGACGTACACACGGTCTGGAGCGAGGTGCTGGGCGACCGGATGTGGGTCGCCACCCGGGACCAGGCGATCGCGGCGGGCTGGTTCGGCCCGGCCGTGGACGAGCGGGTGTACGGCCGGATCGGAGACGTGGTCGCCGCAGCGCGCGACGACATCGCGATCGTCGCCTCCCGCAACGAGCCCGGCGAATCCGCGATGATCGGCCTGCACGGTTCGATGACCCCGGTCGAGCAGTTCGTGCCGCTGCTCGAAGTCCGTGGCTGAGCCGCCCCCTTGATCCTTCTGTGCCCGAACTTTCCTGATGTGAAAGGCCTTTGCTCCACCCATGGCTGAACTGGTTTTCTTCTCGGGCACGATGGACTGCGGCAAGTCGACGTTGGCGCTGCAGATGGACCACAACCACGCCGCGCGCGGCCGGCAGGGCGTCATCCTCACCCGCAACGACCGGGCGGGCACCGCGACGATCTCCAGCCGGCTGGGCCTGCGGGCCGACGCGGTCGAGGTGACGGACGACTTCGACTTCCACGCGCACGTGGTGCAGCGGCTCTCGGCGGGCGGCCGGGTGGACTACCTGATCTGCGACGAGGCGCAGTTCTTCGCCGCCGAGCAGGTCGACCAGCTGGCCCGGGTGGTGGACGAACTGGACATCGACGTCTACACCTTCGGCATCACCACCGACTTCCGCACCCGGCTGTTCCCGGGCTCGCAGCGGCTGATCGAGCTGGCCGACCGGGTGGAGGTGCTGCAGGTCGAGGCGCTGTGCTGGTGTGGCGCGCGGGCGACCCACAACGCCCGTACGGTCGGCGGGGTGATGGTGGTCGAGGGCGCCCAGGTGGTGATCGGCGACATCTCGGTGCGCGAGGACGAGGTCGGCTACGAGGTGCTGTGCCGCCGCCACCACCGCCGCCGCCTGACCGCGGCGACGGCCCGCGCCTCGGTGCTCTCCCCGGACGTGCTGCCCTTCGAGGAGCAGCAGGCCTGAGCGGTTCCCGGGGCCGGTGCGCGGACTCCGGCCCGCGGGGCGTCCGGAGACCGGTCGGCGGGGTGCCCGCGGACCGGTGTTACGCCACCGCCTCCAGCACCGAGAAGTGCCCGCCCTGCGGGTCGGCCAGCCGGGCGGCGCGGCCGCGGGCGGTGTCGTGCGGCTCGACCAGGATCCGGCCGCCGAGTTCCACGGCATGACGGGCGGTCAGCGCCGCGTCCCGGACCGCGAAGTGGGTGCGCCAGCGCGGCGGGTGGCCGCGCAGGTCGGCGCGGTGCCGGATGCCGGCGACCGGCAGGCCGCGTACGAGCAGCGCGCTCTCGTCCGCACCGGGCCGGACCGGGAGGTCGAGCACGGTGGCGTAGAAGGCGGCGGCGCCGTCCGTGTCGGGGGTGAGCAGTTCGGCCCAGGCCGGTTCGCCGGGCTCGCTGCCGGCCTCCCGGCCGAGGTGCTCCTCGCCCTGCCAGAGGCCGAAGACGGCGCCGGAGACGTCCGAGGCGATCGCCATCCGCCCGGCGCGCTCGGCCTGCAGCGGCCCGACGGCGACGGTGCCACCGCACTCGCGGACCAGCTGGGCGGTGCGGTCGGCGTCGTCCACGGCGAAGTAGGTGGTCCACTGCACCGGGAAGCCGGTGGCGCTGGAGAGGCCGAGGCCGGCGACCGGCGCCCCGTCGAGCTCGGCCCGGACGTAGTCGCCGAGCTGGCCGGGCCCCGGGCTGTACGTCCAGCCGAGCAGTGCGCCGTAGAAGGCGCGGGCGCCGGCCGGGTCGTCGGTCAGCAGGCTGACCCAGCAGGGCGTGCCCTGGGCCAGTCGGAGTTCCACCGCGGGCAATGCGGGCCTCCTCGTGGGTGGTTGGCGCACGGAAGTCCTCGGGCGCGAGGGTGATGCTTCCACTCTGACGGGCCCCCAACCCTCGGGCCGCGCGGAAATCCCGGCAAAGTCAGCACAAAGAGCGGCGGGCCGGCGGTGCTGCGCGACAATGGCCGCCATGACCACCTACAACGACGGTTCCCCGCTGATCTCCGCGGCCGAGCTGGGGGAGGCGCTCGCCTCCGCCCGTCCGCCGGTGCTGCTGGACGTGCGCTACCACCTGGTCGGCGCCGCGCCGGGCGGTCCGACCGCGGCCGAGGAGTACCGGGCCGGGCACCTGCCCGGCGCCCACTTCGTCGAGCTGGACCGGGACCTGGCGGCGCCGCCCGGCGCCCCCGGCCGGGGCGGGCGCCACCCGCTGCCGGACCCGGAGGAGTTCGGGGCGGCGATGCGCGGCTTCGGGGTGAGCACCGGTCGCCCGGTCGTGGTGTACGACGGTGCGGCCTCGATGGCGGCCGCCCGCGCCTGGTGGCTGCTGCGGTGGGCCGGGCACCGGGACGTCCGGGTGCTGGACGGCGGCTTCGCGGCCTGGCGGGCGGCCGGGCTGCCGGTGACGGCCGAGCTGCCGGAGCCAGCGGAGGGCGACTTCAAGCCGCTGCCGGGGCAGCTGCCGACGGTGGACGCGGACGGCGCGGCGGCCCGGGCGCGGGACGGTCTGCTGCTGGACGCCCGGTCGGGGGAGCGCTACCGGGGCGAGACGGAGCCGGTGGACCCGCGGGCCGGGCACGTTCCCGGCGCGGTGTCGGCGCCGACGGCCGAGAACGTGGGGCCGGACGGGCGGTTCCGGCCGGCCGCCGAACTGGCGGCCCGGTTCCGGGCGCTGGGCGCGGGGGAGCGGGAGACCGCGGTCTACTGCGGTTCCGGGGTGACGGCGGCGCACCAGATCCTGGCGCTGGAGGTGGCGGGCCTGTCGGCCACGCTCTACCCGGGGTCGTGGAGCGAGTGGTCGAGCGACGGGAGCCGTCCGGTGGCGGTCACCGACCAGCCGGGCTGAGCCCGGGAACGCCGGAGGGCGGGAGGCCCGGCCTCCCGCCCTCCGGATCGCTACGTCCGGGTGCTGCTCCGGAGCACTGCCCTGGGCCGCCGCTACTCCTGTTTCTTGCGCCGGCTGCCGAAGACGATCTCGTCCCAGCTGGGCACGGTGGCCCGGCGCCCGGGCCGGACGCCGTCCGCCTCGGCCTGCCGGTCGGTGGTGCCGACCAGGCGCTCGCGGTGCGGGGCGACGGCGCGCGGCATCAGGATGTCGGCGTAGGCCGAGCCAGCGCCGACCGCAGGGGCGGCGGCCGCGGCCGATTCCTCGGTCTCCTCGGCGACCTCGGCGGGCACCGGCTCGATCGGGGTGGGGCCGCCGACGGCGAGGTCGCCGCGGAAGGCGGGGACCACGTCGAGCAGGCTGGTCAGCGAGTCCCGGGCATCGGCCGTGGCCTCCCGCGACTCGCGGACCTCGCGGGCCGACATGATGCGGTCGGCCGAGGGCCGGTCGATCATCGGGCGGGGCGGCCGCTCCTGGGGGAGCCGGGCGATCCGCGGGATGAACGGGAAGACCGACTCCTCCTCGCGCTCGACGTTCTCGCCGATCAGCGCGCGGGCCTCGTCGTCGTTCGGCTGGACCAGGCGCCGGGGCGGGTCGTACGTCCAGGAGGCGCTGCGGCCCTCGCCGTCGGCCCGGTAGGAGAGGATGACCTCCCAGGTGCCGTCGTCGCGGCGCCAGGAGTCCCAGCGCTCGGTGTCCTTCTCGGCGCCGCGCAGCGCGAGGCGCTCGGAGACGGCCTCGCCGAGCTGCGGGCCGGTGGACTCGCCGTTGCGGCGGATGGCGGTCTTGCGGGCGCGCTCGGCCATGAAGGCGCGCTCGGCGAGGACCGGGCCCTCGAAGCGGCGGACGCGGTCGACGGAGATCCCGGCGGCCTGGGCGACCTCCTCGGCGGAGGCACCGGCTCGTATCCGCGCCTGGATGTCCCGGGGCCGCAGATGGCTCTCGACCTCGATCTCGATCTGGCCGAGGCGCGGCCGGTCGCCGCGGACGGCGGCACGCAGCCGCTCGTCGATGGGGAGGGTGTACTCCGTGCTGTCGGCAGCCTTGAGCACCAGCCGTGTGCCGTCGTTGCTGACGGCCACAACCCGCAGTTCGGGCACGCTTACCTCCCGGGTGGTGCCTGCCGACGTCACCTGCGTCGCTGCTCCCGTACTGAGTGTGGCCTGCCCACTCGCGACTGGCCACAACCTTGCTGAGTTCCCCGGCGTGTCGGGCTGAGGCCCGGGCACGCCGCTGTGGCACGGTTGCCTTTTTGCCACGCCATCCGTCGGCGTCGCGCCTGGGTGTCCCGGCCGTCCTCGCACGCGCAGTGAACGCGACGATCCGGGACGGGCGTCGCCGTGCGTGCCTGCTCCGTGGCTCTTCGTCAAGCTGTCGGTGTATGCACAGTCGACAAGTCGATCCAAGGCTCAGGCTTTACGAACAGTACTCCATTCGTGGCACCCGAAGGGGCGGCTCGCCGCTCAAGTCTCCCGCGATTCACGGGAATCTCAAGAGCACGCGCCCGCAATGGCGGACCACCGACGGGTGAACGGTGATCATCTTCACACAATCCGGGCGCGCGGAACCGCATTTTCGTCCCTTGTGTCCTTCTTTGGGCACGATGGAGAGGCTTGTTCGAGATCAGTCGTACGGACCGAGGGATGTTGATGCCGGAGCGGAGCCCCGCCGAGGAGGGCGGCAAGGAGGAGCGCAGGCGGATCGATCTGAGTGTGGCTCAGGTCGTGGCGAGTGCGTTGGCCGCCGTGGTGGGCGCGCTGTTGGCCTCCGAACTGGGCGTGTACGGAACCATCATGGGCGCCGCGGTGGTGAGCGTCGGGGCCACCACCGGTGGCGCGCTGTTCCAGCACCTCTTCAGACGGACCGGTGAGCAGCTGCGCGAGGCGGTGGACCGGGGCCCGAACCAGACCGCGAACGCGCTGCGCCAGGTGCCGGTGGAACCGGAGCGGCCGGAGCGGGCAGCGGGGCCGCCGGTGATCACCACGGAGTGGAGCGAGCCGCAGGTGGTGCGGGTGCGCCGGCGGTGGACCTGGAAGACCTGCGCGGTGGTGTCCGGGCTGGTGTTCGTGCTGGCGATGACGCCGATCGTGGCGTTCGAACTGGCCACGGGGCAGCCGGTGTCGGCGACGGTCAAGGGCGAGTCCGGCAACGGCACATCCTTCGGCGGCTCGGTGGCGCCGAAGTCCTCGCAGCCGCAGGACGCCCCGGCGCAGCCCCGCGGGTCGGGCGGCACGCACGCTCCGGAGGCCACGCCCTCCGGCGGCGCCCCGGCCCCGGCGACCTCGCGGCCGGGCCGGGAGCCGAGCGCCACCCCGGGCACCGGCGCGGGTACGGCCTCGCCCTCGGCGGGAGCGACCCCCTCGGCCGGCGCCTCCCCGTCGGCGGACGGCGGGAGGCCCACCGGCGGGGCCTCGTCGCAACCGTCCGGGCCGGGCGGCGAGCCCACGCGGGCGACGGTGGCCCCGTCCCCGGCGGCGGGGACCCCGGCGGACCGGGCCCCCGCCGACCAGGCCCCGGCGAACCAGGCCCCGGCGAACTAGGCCCCCAGCACCCGGCGCAGGTAGTCGTTGCCGAAGACCCGCTGCGGGTCGACCTCGTCGCGCAGGGCGGTGAAGTCGCCGAAGTGCGGGTAGACGCCGGCCAGGTACCCGGCGTCGCGGGTGTGCAGCTTGCCCCAGTGCGGGCGGCCCTGATGGGCGGTCATCAGCTGTTCCACACCGGTGAAGTAGCCCTGGTCGGCGGTGCCCCGGTAGAGGTGGACGGCGATGTAGGCGCTGTCCCGGCCGGAGGCGGTGGAGAGCCAGAGGTCGTCGGCGGGGGCGAAGCGCACCTCGACCGGGAAGCCGACCTTCCAGTCGGAGCGTTCGACCAGGGCCTTCAGCTCCCGCAGCACCTCGCCGACGGCTCCGCGCGGCACCGCGTACTCCATCTCCACGAAGCGGACCTTGCGCGGGCTGGTGAACACCCGGTACGCGGTGTCGGTGTAGCTGCGGTCGGACCAGGCGCGACTGGCCAGCGCGGCGATCGAGGGGATCGAGCCGGGGAAGCGCCGGCCGACCCGGCAGGCGCCCTCCCAGACGGTGTTGGAGAGGAAGTCGTCCTCCAGCCACCCCTTGAACCGGGGCAGCGGGGCGGCCGGGCCCTGGCTGCGGTTGTTGCGCTTGGTGGAGCAGCGGTCGGTGTGCGGGAACCAGTAGAACTCGAAGTGCTCGTTGACGGCGGTGAGGTCGTCGAGGCGTTCCAGCACCTCGTCGAAGGCCATCGGCTGCTCGTGCGCGGTGAGCAGGAAGGCCGGTTCGACGCCGAAGGTGAGCGCGGTGATCACGCCGAGGGCGCCGAGGCCGAGCCGGGCGCCCTGGAAGAGCCGGGGGTTCTCGGTCGGGGAGCAGCGCCGGAGGGTGCCGTCGGCGAGGACGATCTCCAGGGCGCGGATCTGGGCGGCGAGCGAGCCGGAGTCACGGCCGGTGCCGTGGGTGCCGGTGCTGGTGGCGCCGGCGACGGTCTGGACCTCGATGTCGCCCATGTTGGTGAGGGAGAGGCCCTCGGCGGCCAGGAGCCGGTTGAGGCGGTGCAGCGGGAGGCCGGACTCGACGGTGACGGTGCCCGCCTCGCGGTCGATCCCGCGGACGGCGGTGAGCGCGTGCGGGCGGATCTGGACGCCGTCGCCGGCGGAGGCGATCGAGGTGAAGGAGTGGCCGGAGCCGACGGCCTTGACGGTGCGGCCCTGGTCGGCCGCGCGCAGGATCTCCCTGGCCAGTTCCTCCGCGGTGCCGGGGGCGGTGGTCCGGGCGGGCTCGGCGCTCTGGTTGCCGGCCCAGTTGGTCCACCGGGTGCGGGTCGCGGTGCTGGCCTGGGGCATTGCGCTGCCTCCTGCTCCGTGGCCGAACGGGTCGGCGCGGTCCGGGGCGGCGCGGCCGCCCTACCCGCGGGTAGGGCCGCAGGTAGGGCGAGAGAGTAGTCAGTTCACCGTTCGACGTCTACGGGTCGTTCGACGGGTTCGGCGGGCGCCTCGGGGTCCTGGCCGGCGGCGAGTCCGGCCCGCAGCCGGGCGAGTCCGGCGAGTGCGGCGAGCACGCCGAGAGCACCGGCGACCAGCGGTACCCAGTAGCCCGCGGCGGCGCCGGAGGCGTCCACCACCCAGCCGCCGGCCGAGGAGCCGGCCGCGACGCCGATGGCGAGGCCGGTGGTCGTCCAGGTCATGCCCTCGGTGAGCTGGGAGGCCGGGACGAGCCGTTCGACCAGCGCCATCGCGGTGATCAGGGTGGGGGAGATCGCGATGCCCGCGACCAGCAGCGCGCCGCCGACCGCGACCAGCCCGGCGATGCCGTGCACCGCGTGGGCGACCAGCACCAGTGGCACCATGCTGAGCGCCATGCACAGGACGCCGAGGAAGAAGCGCGCGGCCATCGATCCGGAGAGCTTGAGCGTGCCGTACACCACGCCGGCCAGGCAGGAACCGAGCGCCCACAGGGCGAGGATCACGCTGGAGACCGACTTGTGGCCCTGGGCCTGGGAGTAGGCGACGGTGACGACCTCGACCGAGCCGAAGATCGCGCCGGTGGCGACGAAGGTGAGGATCAGCACCTGCAGGCCGCGGTTCAGGATCACCGAGCGGCCGTGGTGCCGGGCGGCCGGGTGGACCGGCGGCTCGGTGGAGCGCTGTCCGGCGAACAGCAGCACGCCGACGGCGAGGAAGATGCCGGCCAGCAGCACGCCGGCCTCCGGGAAGAGGGAGGTGGCCAGTCCGATGGAGAGGATCGGGCCGACGATGAAGCAGACCTCGTCGACGACGGCCTCGAAGGAGTACGCGGTGTGCAGCTTGGGGGCGTCCTCGCGGTAGAGGTGCGCCCAGCGGGCACGGACCATCGCGCCGGTGCTCGGCATCACTCCCATGCCGGCCGCGAAGACGAACAGCGTCCAGTCCGGGGCGTCCAGCCGGGCGCAGAGCAGCAGGCCGACGACGGCGACGACGGTGATCGCCATGGCCGGGACGACGATCCGGCGCTGTCCGTGCCGGTCCACCAGCCGGGAGACCTGCGGGCCGAGGACGGCGGCGGAGATCGCGAGGGTGGCCGAGACCAGGCCCGCGACACCGTACGAGCCCCTCAGCTGGGAGAGCATGGTCACGATGCCGATGCCGGTCATGGAGATCGGCAACCGGGAGACGAAACCGGTGGTGGAGAAGGCCAGAGTGCCGGGGGAGGCGAATATCCGGCGGTAGCTGGACAGCACGGGAGCTCCGGACGGGGGTGGGGTAAGGAACGAGGCTGGTGAACACAGCTTACGTTCCTTGGCAATCGGTATTTTCCGGACATCGGCGCGGCCCCGGCGACGACGCCCGGCCCCTCAGTGGCAGGATCGGTGCCATGTCCGACGCGCGCAATCCCTCCCCCTCCGGCGCCGCTCCGTACGACGCCCTGCTGCTCCTGTCCTTCGGCGGTCCCGAGGCCCCCGAGGAGGTCGTCCCGTTCCTGGAGAACGTCACCCGCGGCCGCGGCATCCCCAAGGAGCGGCTGAAGGAGGTGGGCAAGCACTACTTCCTGTTCGGCGGGGTCAGTCCGATCAACGAACAGAACCGCGAGCTGCTCGCCGCGCTGCGCAAGGACTTCGCCGAGCACGGGCTGGACCTGCCGGTCTACTGGGGCAACCGGAACTGGGCGCCCTACCTGGTCGACACCCTGCGGGAGCTGGCCGGCGACGGACACCGCCGGATCGCCGTGCTCGCCACCAGCGCCTACGCCGGGTACTCGGGCTGCCGCCAGTACCGGGAGAACCTGGCCGACGCGCTGGCCACCCTCGCCGCGGAGGGCCTCCCGGCGCTGACCGTCGACAAGCTGCGGCACTTCTACAACCACCCCGGCTTCATCGAGCCGATGGTCGACGCCACCCTGGCCGCGCTGGCGGAGCTGCCCGAGGCCGTCCGGACCGGCGCCCGGCTGGCGTTCACCACCCACTCCATCCCGGACACCATGGCCGAGACCTCCGGCGCCCCGGACGACCCGGCCCGCGGCAGGCCGGGCGGCGCGTACGTCGCCCAGCACCTGGACGTGGCCCGGCTGATCGCCGCGGCCGTCGCCGAGCGCACCGGCGTCGCCGACCGGCCCTGGGAGCTGGTGTTCCAGAGCCGCAGCGGAGCCCCGCACACCCCGTGGCTGGAACCGGACATCTGCGACCACCTGGCGGCCCGGCACGCCGAGGGCGCGCCCGCCGTGGTGATGGTGCCGATCGGCTTCGTCTCCGACCACATGGAGGTCAAGTACGACCTCGACACCGAGGCCGTCGCCAAGGCCGCCGAACTCGGTCTGCCGGTGGCCCGCGCCGCCACCGTCGGCGCCGACCCCCGGTTCACCGCCGCCGTCCGCGAGCTGGTCCTGGAGCGGGCGGCCACCGAGCGCGGCGAGCGGGTGACCCGCTGCGCCCTCGGCACGCTCGGCCCCAGCCACGACGTGTGCGCGGTCGCCTGCTGCCCCAACCCGCGTGCCCCGCGCCCGGCCGTCGCCGAGCGCTGACCGTCCGCCCCCCGCCGCTACGGAGGAGAATCCCGTGACCGCCCCCGCCCAGCCCGACGACCGGCTCCTCGACGACCTGCTGGACGTCGCCCTGGACGCGGCCCGGCAGGCCGGCGCCCTGCTGCGCGACGGCCGCCCCGCCGACCTCGGCGTGGCCGGCACCAAGAGCAGCCCGGTCGACGTGGTCACCGAGATGGACCTCGCCTCCGAGAAGCTCGTGCTGGAGCTGATCACCGGGCGCCGCCCGGCCGACGGCTACCTCGGCGAGGAGGGCGCCGAGCAGCCCGGCAGCAGCGGGGTCCGCTGGGTCGTGGACCCGCTCGACGGCACGGTCAACTACCTGTACGGACTGCCCTCCTGGGCGGTCAGCGTGGCCGCCGAGGTGGACGGCAGGGCGGTCGTCGGGGTGGTGTACGCCCCGGCGCGCGACGAGCTGTTCCACGCCGCCCTGGGTCGCGGCGCCCGGCTGAACGGCCGGCCGCTCTCGGCCCGTCCGGCCCCGCCGTGGGGCCAGGCGCTGATCGCGACCGGTTTCAACTACGTCCAGCCCGTGCGGGTGCGCCAGGCCGAGGTGCTGCTGGCACTGATGCCCGAGGTGCGGGACATCCGCCGGGGCGGGGCGGCCGCGGTCGACCTCTGCGACGTCGCCGCCGGGCGGCTGGACGGCTACTACGAGCGCGGCCTCGCCCCCTGGGACCGTGCGGCCGGCTGCCTGATCGCCGCCGAGGCCGGCGCCCTGACCGGCGGCCGCCCCGGGCACGGCCCGGACGGCGAGCTGACGGTGGCCGCCGCCCCGGGCGTGTACGAGCCGCTGCAGGAGCGGCTGGCCGCGCTGCGCGCCTGGGCGGACTGACCGGTTCCGGCCGGGGCCGGGCTCGGGGCCGTCCGGCCCCGGACCGCCCGGCCCCGGACATGCGAAGAGCCCTGGCACACGAGGGATGCCAGGGCCTGGATTTCGCACGGCCCCCGCAGGGCCGCAGGTGCCGGAGTTCCGGCGACGGGTCGGTGGTGCCGAACGGGTCAGGCAGCGGTGCGGTGGCGCTCCAGCACCGTGTCCACGCCGTGCTCGGCGGCGAGTCGGCGGAGGTCGTCCAGCTCGGACTGCTCCACCTCGGCGAGGAACTCGTCCCCGGCCTCGATCGCGCGGTGCAGATCCTGCTCGGCGTTGGCTATGCGCTGCAGGATTCCGGCCTTGAAGGCGTCCATACGGGCCCCCTTACTGTGTCGGACGTGCACGGTCGTGCGCTCTCCGCCCCGAGGAAGGTCCAGCCGGTGAAAGCGTCCCGGCCGGCGGTGGTGGATCTCCGGTCGGACGCGGAGTCGGCTTTCGGCCGCTCCCGGTGATGTCCCAGCCCCAGGGCCGGCGCGGATGAAACGCACGGCGGGTGGGTGCGACCGGCCAACAGCCAGATCGCGGGTGTGCAGCTGTCCTCCCCCCGGGGGAGTCGGGGAAACCTCCCGGCGGAAGAAAGTTGCCCGTGTCACAGTCCAACCGGACTGGTGTCGACACGAACCGTCACCCCCGCGGACCCGGGCCCGTGCCCGAGGGGCAGCTTATCGCTGCTTTACCGCAGGACCAGGCAGGATGGAGGCACCGTCGGAGCCGTGCGTCCGCTTCCGGGGCCGGCCTGGAGAAGGGACAACGACCGTGCGGGTTCTCGTCGTCGAGGACGAGCAGCTGCTTGCCGAGGCCGTCGCGACCGGCCTGCGCCGCGAGGCGATGGCTGTCGACGTGGTGTACGACGGGGAGGCCGCGCTCCAGCGCATCGCGGTCAACGACTACGACGTGGTGGTCCTGGACCGCGACCTTCCGCTGGTCCACGGCGACGACGTCTGCCGCAAGGTGGTCGAGCAGGGCCTGGCGACCCGGGTGATCATGCTGACCGCCTCCAGCGACATCAGCGACCGGGTCGAGGGACTGGAGATCGGTGCGGACGACTACCTTCCGAAGCCGTTCGCCTTCAGCGAACTCGTCGCCCGGGTACGGGCGCTGGGCCGCCGCGCGACCATCCCGCTACCCCCGGTGCTGGAGCGGGCCGGCATCTCGCTCGACCCCGGCCGGCGCGAGGTGATCCGCGAGGGTCGCACCGTCCAGCTGGCCCCCAAGGAGTTCGCCGTCCTGGAGGTGCTGATGCGGGCCGGCGGCGCCGTCGTCTCCGCCGAGCAGCTGCTGGAGAAGGCCTGGGACGAGCACACCGACCCGTTCACCAACGTCGTCCGCGTCACCGTGATGACACTGCGCCGCAAGCTCGGCGACCCGCCGGTCATCGTCACCGTGCCGGGCTCCGGCTACCGGATCTGACCCCCGGGTCCCCGGCCACGGGGCCCGATCCCGGGTCCCACCACCCCGCGCCCGCCCCGGCGGACGCCCCGAGAGGACGATCATGACCATCCCGCCCCCGGCCGGCGGGCCCTCCGGCGCGCCCGCCGGCGGCCCGCGCGCCGTACCGCCCAAGCCCCTGCACCCCCCGCGCTCGGCCCGCTCGAACCAGCCCTACGTCCCCGGTGACGGCGTGCTCGCCTGGCTGCCGTTCCGCCCCACCATCCGGATGCGGCTCACCCTGCTCTACGGCGGGATGTTCCTGATGGCCGGCGTGGTGCTGCTGCTGGTGATGTACTTCTTCGTCCAGCAGGCCCTCCAGGAGGTCGGCCAGCCGCACCTGATGCTCAACGGACCCGGCATCTCGGTGCGGACCCCGGACAACCTCACGCTCAACAGCCAGTCCGCGCTCGACCAGTGGCTGAACGACTACAGGGCCTACCAGGCCGCCCAGGCGCTCAACACCCTGCTGCGCAAGCTGCTCACCGTCCTGGTCTGCCTCGCCGTGATCGCCTTCGCGGCCGGCTACGCGATGGCCGGCCGGGTGCTGCGCCCGCTCGGCCGGATCACCCGCACCGCCCGTGACGTGGCCTCCTCCGACCTGCACCGCCGGATCGAGCTGGACGGACCGGACGACGAGCTCAAGGAGCTCGCCGACACCTTCGACGACATGCTGGACCGGCTGGACCGCTCCTTCGACTCCCAGCGCCGCTTCGTCGCCAACGCCTCGCACGAGCTGCGCACCCCGCTGGCGATCAACCGCACCCTGCTGGAGGTCCAGCTCTCCGACCCGGCCGCCTCGCCCGACCTGCAACAGCTGGGAAAGACCCTGCTGGCCACCAACGAGCGCAGCGAGCAGCTGGTCGAGGGACTGCTGCTGCTCGCCCGCAGCGAGAACGAGCTGACCGAGCGCCGCCCGGTGGAGCTGTCCGAGGTGGCCACCCGGGCGCTGGAACAGATGCGGGCCGAGGCGGGCAAGCGCGAGGTCGAACTCCGCTCGAAGCTCGATCCGGCCGTGGTCGCGGGCAACGGCGTGCTGCTGGAGCGGCTCGCGCTCAACCTGCTGCAGAACGCCGTCCGGTACAACACCGCGGGCGGCTGGGTCGAGCTGGCCACCGCCGAGGTGCCGGGCGGCGGCGAGCTGGTGGTCTCCAACACCGGCCCGGTGGTGCCGGGGTACGAGCTGGAGCACATCTTCGAGCCGTTCCGCCGGGTCAAGGGCGCCGACCGCACCCGCAGCGACAAGGGGGTCGGGCTCGGCCTGTCCATCGTCCGCTCGGTGGTGCGCGCCCACGGCGGCACCATCGAGGCCACCGCGCGCGCCGGCGGCGGCCTCACCATGCGGGTCCGCGTCCCCTCGCCGTAGGGCGGACCGCCCAGGTCCGTTGGCTCCTGCAACAAGCCGCCCCTGTCAGGCCGTCAAGACGACATAAGGCCTGGCGGGGGCGGCTTGTCTTTTCCGGCCCGAGCAACTTACGGTGTCGTAACCTACGCAACCGTAAGTGTGGCCGCCGGCGCCCGCCGACACCCGCACGACGGGTGCCCGCCCAACGCGTTCGTCCCAGCGCGTGCCGTCCCCCGGGAGCAAGACCGTGACCATCGCCCCTGTGCAGAGCAGTGCCGTGCAGAGCAGCACCTCGCTCGGATCGAGCGGGTGGACCGACGCGCGGCTCATCCTGGCCCTCGAAGAGGTCGTGGAGAAGGAGCTGGACCGCCACCTCGCCGTGGCCAAGGAGTGGATGCCGCACGAGTTCGTCCCGTGGAGCCAGGGCCGCGACTTCGACGGCGTCCTGGGCGGCGAGGCCTGGTCGGTCGACCAGTCGCAGGTGACCCCGCTGGGCCGGGTGTCGCTGGTGGTGAACCTGCTGACCGAGGACAACCTCCCCAGCTACCACCACGAGATCGCGACCATGTTCGGCCGCGAGGGCGCGTGGGGCACCTGGGTGCACCGCTGGACGGCCGAGGAGGGCCGCCACGGGATAGCTATCCGCGACTACCTGCTCGCCACCCGCGCCGTCGATCCGGTGGAGCTGGAGCGGGCCCGGATGAGCCACATGTCGGAGGGCTTCGAGTCCGACAACGCGCACAGCATGCTGCAGTCGGTCGCGTACGTGGCCTTCCAGGAGCTCGCCACCCGCATCGCGCACCGGAACACCGGCAAGTACGCCGGCGACCCGCTCTGTGAGCAGCTCCTGGCGAAGATCGCCAACGACGAGAACCTGCACATGGTCTTCTACCGGAACCTGCTGAAGGCCGCCCTGGAGATCGCCCCCGACCAGGCCATGCGGGCCATCGCCGACGTGGTCACCGACTTCCGCATGCCCGGCCACGGCATCCCGGGCTTCGAGCGCGCCGCCGCGCAGATCGCCCTCGGCGGGGTGTACAACCTGCGCATCCACCACGACGACGTGCTGCAGCCGGTGCTGCGCCACCTCAAGGTGATGGAGATCGACGGCCTCGGTCCGGCGGGGATGATGGCGCAGGACGAGCTGGGCGTCTTCCTGGACGGGCTGGACAGCCAGGCGCGGAAGTTCGAGGAGCGCCAGGCCGCGTTGCTGGCCCGCCGGGCGGCCCGGCGGAGCGCCGAGTAGGGCGCTCCGGCGAGCGGTCGGAGTGGGTGGATTTTCCGTGGTTTGACCCGGAAGATTCTTAACGTGACCAAGGTCACACCGTGTCGCTCCACGATTTCGGCCAACCCCGGAGAGTGATCACCCGCTTGGGGGTGTCGATCGCCGTCCGTGACCGGATTCCGCCCCCGGGCGGATCCGCCGGATCGATCGGCATCCCTGGTGGGCACGGGATTCGGCGGGTGTTCGTGCGGCCCCTGCTCACTGTGCGTGGCTGCTTTGCCGGGTCCGGGGAGGGGCTGCGATGGCCCAGCGTGAGTCCTGCGGCGGCCCCGAGGATCACCCCGATGGACCCCGGGCTGAGTGTCGATTGAGTAACAGGGCTTGAAGTAAGGCAAAATCTCCGCCTCGGGTCGGGCACAAGACCGACCCCCCATGCGTTACGTGCGCTGGAGATACCGCACACACCGCACAACCCGGAGGGGGAGAGCGAAAAATGGCAACCGACTACGACACCCCACGCAAGACCGACGACGAGCTCAACGAAGACAGCATCGAGGAGCTCAAGGCTCGGCGGAACGACAAGGGCGGCGGCTCCGTCGACGTCGACGAGTTCGACGCCGCCGAGGGCATGGAGCTCCCCGGCGCCGACCTCTCGAACGAGGAGCTCGCCGTTCGGGTGCTGCCCAAGCAGGCCGACGAGTTCACCTGCATGAGCTGCTTCCTGGTCCACCACCGCAGCCAGCTCTACAGCGAGAAGAACGGCAACCCGATCTGCCGGGACTGCGGCGCCTGAGCACCGCGGCGGACAGGGCCCGGTGCCCGCGGCTCGCGGGACCGGCACACCGCTCCTTCCGGCCCCGGGCAGCGGGGCCGGACGGCAGTTCCGGGAACCCGTCCCCACGGACGGGCCCGGCAGGACGGAGTCGGCCGACGCGTCGGCCAGTACGAAGTCGTAGGGACGGTCCCGCAGCAGCGGAACCGTCCCTCTCCGTTTCCAGGTCCTTCCGGGGCCGCTCCGGGCCCGCGCGCCCGCCCGCTCAGGTGCGGGCGCCGCGCCGGGCCTCCTCCAGCGCCTCCGCCAGCTTCATCGGCGAGCGGGTCGACAGGTAGAGGTACGGCGTCGGGTCGGCCGGGTCGCTCACCTCGACCCGCAGCGCCGTCGGGACGTAGCTGCGCAGCAGCATGAAGGCGCGCGGATCGGCCTTCGGACCGCGCCAGGCCACCGCCTCGGCGGGGCTCAGCGCCTGCGCGCTGCCGAGTGCGTCCACCGGGATCCGGGCCGGGCCGGCCACCAGCGAGCCCTGGACCACGCGGATCCGGGCCGAGCCGTAGCTGCTGATCGCGACCGCGCCGGCGGCGACGCCGACCACCAGTCCGACCAGTGCGGCCGGGCCGCTGACCCGGATCAGGATCAGCGCGAGCGTGAGGCCCACCGCGGCCGGGAGCAGCCACCAGGAGCGCGGCACCGTGAGGCGTTCGTCGTACATGCCCTCCATTGTGGGCGTCCTGACGCCCGGCGCGGGACGCCACCCCCGCCGGGGGCTCGGCTACCCCTGGGTAGGGTTGGGCCCCGTGACCGGAACGACTGCCCCCACCACCCCCGCCGACCGGCCGGCGCCCGTGATGCCGCCGTCCCCGACCACCCCGCCGCCGGACGCCGTCCTGCCGCCGCGCGCCCCCGAGGCACCGGCCCCCGGCACCCGGCTCGGCTCCCACTACGAACACTGCTTCGGCTGCGGCCCGCAGCACCCCGGCGGCCTGCGGATCGACGCCGTCGCCGGCGAGGGCCTCGACGTCACGGCCGAGTTCGCCGTCCGGGACGTTCACCAGGGCGGCCCCGGCCTGGCCCACGGCGGCCTGCTGACCACCGCCATGGACGAGACCCTCGGCACGCTCAACTGGCTGCTGCACGCCCCCGCCGTGACCGGCCGGCTGGAGACCGACTTCCTCTCCCCGGTGCCCGTCGACTCGGTGCTGCACGTGCGCGCCTGGATCACCGGCGTCCACGGCCGCAAGATCTACAGCGCCGCCGAGGCGCGGATCGGCGGCCCGGACGGACCGGTCGCCGTGCGTGCGCAGGCGCTCTTCATCCAGGTGAAGCTGGAACACTTCACCACGCACGGTCGTGCCGAGGACATCGAGAAGGTCCTCGACGACCCGGATCTGATGAAGCGCGCACGAGCCTTTGAGGTGAACCCTTGAGCGACACCCCCCGCCCGCAGCTGGACGTCCTGATCAAGCGCATCGACCCCGAGCTGCCGCTGCCCGCCTACGCGCAGCCCGGGGACGCCGGCGCCGATCTGCGGACCACCGTCGACGCCGAGCTGGCCCCCGGTGAGCGGGCCGTCCTGCCCACCGGCATCGCCATCGCGCTCCCGGACGGCTATGCGGCCTTCGTCCACCCCCGCTCCGGGCTGGCAGCTCGTTGCGGAGTTGCTCTCGTGAACGCCCCGGGGACGGTCGATGCCGGGTACCGTGGAGAGATCAAGGTGATCGTCGTCAATCTGGACCCGCGCGAGGGGGTCAGCTTCCGCCGAGGGGACCGGATCGCCCAGCTGGTCATCCAGCAGGTCGAGAAGGCCCGCTTCCACGAGGTGGCCGAGCTGCCTGGGTCGGCACGTGCCGAGGGCGGGTTCGGGTCGACCGGCGGCCACGCCGCGGTCTAGCATGCCCGCGGCCTCGCAGGAAGCCGAGCAGGTATTCGCATCGGTCTTGGACCGGGAAGGACAGTGACCGTGTTCCGTCGTCGCCAGAAGAGCGAGGACGCTGTCGAGCAGCTCGCCGACGACGCCATCAGCGCCGACGAGACGGCCGATGACGTCGAAGGTTCCGCCGAGAGCGAGAACGTGACCGAGCTGGACCCGGCCGACCGGGTCGGTCTGCCGCCGGCGCCGCGGCCGGACGGTCCGTGGGACCACTCGGAGCTGGAGAACCCCGAGGAGGGGCGAGTCGACCTCGGGGGTCTGCTGGTCCCCGGTGTCGAGGGCATGGAGCTGCGCGTCGAGGTCGCCGGTGACGCGATCGTGGCCGCCACCCTCGTGCTCGGCAACAGCGCCATCCAGCTCCAGGCCTTCGCGGCCCCGAAGTCCGAGGGCATCTGGGGAGAGGTCCGGGAGGAGATCGCCAACGGCATCACCTCGCAGGGCGGCATCATCGACGAGGAGGAGGGCCCGCTCGGCTGGCACCTCCGCGCCCAGGTCCCGGTGCAGCTGCCGGACGGCACCCAGGGTGTCCAGCTGGTGCGGTTCGTCGGCTGCGACGGTCCGCGCTGGTTCCTGCGCGGCGTGATCTCGGGCCAGGCCGCGGTGCAGCCGGAGATGGCCGGGATCCTCGAGCAGGTCTTCCGTCAGACGGTCGTCGTGCGCGGCGAGGCCCCGATGGCTCCCCGCGACCCGATCGTGCTGAAGCTTCCCGAGGACGCCCAGATGGTCGCCGACGGTGGTGGGGCGGCCGCCACCGCCGGCGAGGGCGACAACCGCTTCGGCGGCACCTCGCTCGACCCGTTCGCGCGCGGTCCGGAGATCACCGAGGTCCGCTGATCGGTCGTGACCGGCCCTGATCGCCCCTGCCCGGGAGCCCGGGCGGGGGCGATTTGCATGTGGCGGGTCCGTCCCCGTACAGTTCCGGAGTCGCCACGGGAGACCGGGGCGACAAAGCGGAAAGCGAATCCGATGAATGAAACTCCGGAAAACGGAGCGGAAAACGTCTGATAAGCTGGAAACACGAAAGAACGAAGCCCGGAGG